>DUCH01000439.1 GCA_012959865.1 Myxococcales bacterium
ATTTGGAGCCACACCCCCATGCCCTCCGAGTTCGTCTTCGCCTTCATGGACTGTGAATTCGGAGGCCTGGATCTGGAAATTCACGACATTACGGAGGTCGGCGTAATCTTCACCGACTACCGCCTGGTCGAACTGTCGGAGCAGCAGTGGCGGGTCAAGGCCCGCCCCGAGCGAATCAGCGACGAGGCGGCGGCTATCTTCGGCTACGACGAAAAACTCTGGTCCGAGGCGCCCCCAATTCGGCAGGTCCTTGAAGAGATGACCGCCCTGGCGCCCAAGGGCAAAGTAGTGGTTCCCGCGGGCCAGAACGTCCGGATGGACGTCGCCTTTCTTGAGCGCGCCTTTCGGAACTGCGGGATCCCCTACCCGTTTGACTACCACGTGATCGATCTTGCGACTCTCTTCTACGCGTGGAGCCTGGTGGTCGACGAACCCGCGCGCGCACTATCGCTTCGCCAAGCGGCGACCACAGCAGGCCTGCTGGGCGACGGCGGCGTTGCTCACCGAGCCCTGGCCGACGCTCGGTTGACCCTCGAGACCTTCCGCTACTACGTGGGCCGTCTGGCACCGCGCGATCTCGCCGAAGTCGTGCCGACTGCAGCCGATCGCCCGGCCGACGAGGTCGGCCCAGATTCCGGGGCCGATACGACCGATAGCATCGCCTAAACCCGAAAATCCCGAAAATCCCGAAGTGCGAACCCGGACGCGCAGACTCGAGACCCAACCCTTGTACTCAGCCCTGTACTCAGCCCCTGTACTCAGCCCTTGGACACTCAGCCCTCGGACGAAGAGTCAGTGGCCTTCGGACTCGTCATCGGGAAGGCCGTAGCGCTCTTCGACGATCTTCCAGAGCGTTTCGCGCAGATTTTCCTTGAAGGCAGGGTCGGCCTTCACATCGGTGCCATCGGCGGACAGAAAGTCTCGAAGTTCTTCGGGATCGATGGCCATGGCTTCGCCGCTGATTTCCAAATCCGCAGGTACCCGGCTCCAGCCCGTCGAGGGACTCTTTACGGCCGATGAACCCGAGGAGAAACCGTCTTCGGATTTCACAGGCCTGCCGAGCCGGCCCCGCAAAGACCTGCCGTCAGTATGCTTTTTTTCGTCCGTCGGCTGTTTTCGACTCACGGTCGTTCTCCCACCACCGGAAGGCCCACGAAGCCCTCAAACAGTTTCTCGACTCACGGTCAATGCGGTCAATGACGCACGGCCAATGACGCACGGCCTAGCACTCACGCTCGAGACAGGTTCCTGGGACTTCGATCCTGATGAATCCCTACAGCCATCGTGTACATGATCACCGCTACGGATTCATCCGAGTCCAAGACCCCCCACCTCCATCACTGGGGCGAGTGGGCACCCTGAACCCTGTCTCGACGAGCCTCAGTGGGTTTGGCGAACTCTCGTCGTACCCACTGCTACTCGACAATGGGTGGTCTAGCGCCCGTACTTGTGGCAAGAAAACCATACGGGCGTGGCCGAAAGTGGCCGCGCCCGCTTTGATCCTCATCCGGCCTCCCCGTGAGCCTTTCTCGACCCCGAGGGGGAGTGGCAGCGGGGGGAGGGGGGCAGTGCGAGGGGGGAGCAGGGAAAGGGGTAGCGGGAGCGTGAGAAAGAGGTCAGTGAGGAGAGCGAAGTTGCTGGCCGCTCCCTATCTCAGCGATCAGCTCCGAAGCAGTCCTTCGATTCCCGGCAGCGAATCGCTCAACGAGCACCGAATCCGGTAGAGATTGGCCTTGATGGCGTCCTCCGACTTGCCCAACGCATCCGCGATGGATCGAATCGATTGCCACTGAAGGTGCTTGAGATCGAAGATTCGTCGCTGGGTTTCGCTCAAATCCCTGGAGACGATTTCCTGGCAGAGCGCCAGCAGCCGACGCGCCTCGAATGCGTTGTCGACAGGGGGCTCCGAGCCCTCCACATCGAGTACCGAGTCGGAGTCCATCGCCGAGAGCAGGGGACTCGCCTTCCGGAAGCGGCGGTTCACCTTGTTCCGCGTGATCCCGAAGATCCAGGCTAATAACGACGACTGGCCGCGGTAACTCGGCAGCGCGTCGAGGAGGGTCATAAAAACCTCCTGCGCGACGTCTTCCGCTTCGACGCTGTCTCTCAGACGTTTGCGAGCAAACCTGTAAACTCTCGGAAAATAACAGTTATAGAGCAAATCGAAATGCTCATGACTGCCGGACAGAATCAGCTCGACCAACTCGTCATCCGAGGGGAGAGCCTGTTGGGTGACATCCATGGGGGAACCTCGCTTCTCGCTCGGTCGAGAGAGAGGTCATGCGAAGGTTCCTGAGCGAGAATACATCCCGCTGCTCAAAGAATCCGGAAATCAATCACCGCCCGCGATGGGTGCAAAGCGCCTAGAGTGCCCGGAGTCCCTGAACCCCACTGAAACGCACACTCTAATCTCTTACTTCTCACTTCTCACTTTTCCACCACCGCGAAGCCCTGCAAATCGAGTTCTTCTCTGCCTCGTGAACTGCTTCCCTTCACTTCACGAAACCACTCGATCCTGGCGACGAACTGCCCAATCCTTCCCTATCCCATATCCCAATTTCGACCATGCTTTTCAAGAGTACGACTTCGGGGAACTCTCAAAGCAAGCGGTATGCCATATCTTCATAAATTGCACATCAAAACGCAGGTCGTTGATTTAATTGAATTTTCGTGGTCCCTTGCCCTCACTGAATCCCACGGCTCTCGCACGGCATGAAGAATATTTTTCCCTATAGAAGAAAATTCGGTCGCACTCTTGCCAGGATTCGTGCCGGAGCTGAAACAAATTCAATGGAATTCGTTGGTCCTAGACCTTGCCCGGGGTAATCCACCAGCGTCCCTGATCGAAATTCCAGACATCCTCGCGCACCGCTTCGGTCGACCACCAGCGCAGGGGCATCGAATTATCCCCTCGAAAGCGCACTCGGACTAGGACCCGGCGGGGACCCGTACGATCCATGGACTCGAGATGAACGGCGGTCGGTCGATTCGATTCGAAATGGGCTTCGGTCAGGGCCTCCGCGAAAGCCGCGTAGTAGTCGGCGAAGGCCGCGCCGCTTCGGAAGAACTCGCGAAGCGCGGGATCTTCGAAGGTCGCCAAGCTGTCGAAGCGTCGAGCCGTTACGCGATCGTAGAAGAGCTGTGAGAGCGGGACCAGGATCGTATAGTCCGCGTCCCCTCCCCGGTTCAGGCTTCGTGGATCGAACCCGTGGTAGCTCGCCTTGTTTCCCCAACCCTCCGCTCCGGGACCCAAGCAGGCCAAGCTCCCACCCCCGAGGGCGATCAGCGCGAGAAGCGCCCAAGCAAAGATTCGCCGCCCCTTCACTGATCCTCCCTTCGATCGGCTGCCGCCGCTTGGGCGGCGGCCAGTCGCGCCGCCGGCACTCGGTACGGCGAACACGATACGTAGTCGAGCCCGAGGTCGGCGAAAAAGCGAACGCTCTGGGGGTCGCCCCCATGCTCCCCGCACACCCCAAGCTTCAAGTCCGGACGCACTTTCCGGCCGCGTTCGGCGCCCAGTCGAACCAACTGGCCGATTCCATCCTCATCGATGGAGGCAAATGGGTCATCGCGCAGGATGCCCTGTTCGATGTAGTCCGGGAGAAAGCTGTTTGCGTCGTCTCGCGACATCGCGTACCCCATCTGAGTCAAATCGTTGGTGCCGAAAGAAAAGAAATCGGCATACTCCGCGATCACATCCGCCTGAAGCGCCGCCCGAGGCACCTCGATCATCGTTCCAATCGAAGGCCGTACCCGGGTTCCGGGGTTTTCCTTGCGTACTGCAGCAATCACCGACTCAACCTCTGTGCGCAGAAGCCGGAGTTCACCCGGATGAGCGATCAGCGGTACCATGATCTCGGGCTTGACCTTGACCCCATCGGCCGCCACCGCGCAGGCCGCCTCGGTGATGGCCCGTACCTGCATGCGATAGATCTCCGGGTAGCTGATACCGACTCGACAGCCCCGATGCCCAAGCATCGGGTTGAACTCCCTCAGCGCTTCAAGTCGAGCCTTCAGTTCCTGAATCGGAATCCCCATGGCTCGGGCCACCGCTTCCATCCCGTGATCGCTCTGGGGAAGAAACTCGTGCAGAGGCGGGTCCAGCAAGCGCACTGTGACCGGCAACCCTTCCATCGCTCGGAAAATCCCCTCGAAGTCCTTCCTCTGGACGGGGAGCAATCGGGCCAAGGCGGCTTCACGCGAGTCAAGATCACCGGCGAGAATCATCTGGCGGACGATAAGGATCCGCTCGGGTTCGAAGAACATATGCTCGGTGCGGCAGAGTCCGATCCCGCACGCTCCGAAGCTTCGGGCGAGTTCGGCGTCCTGGGGGGTATCCGCATTGGTTCGTACCTTGATCCGAGCCATGCGGTCCGTCCATCGCATCAACTCCGTGAACGCGGGACTGAGTTCGGGGGTCACCGTTGGGGCGCTTCCTAAAATCACTTCGCCCGACGACCCGTCGATGGTGATCCAGTCTCCCGCACGCACTACATGGTTGTCGACTCGCATTTCACCCATCGCGTAGTCGATCGCCAGGGCGCCACATCCCGCCACACACGACTTTCCCATCCCCCGGGCCACCACGGCAGCGTGAGAGGTCATCCCGCCCTTGGCTGTGAGCACGCCCTGCGCCGCATGCATTCCGAGAATATCCTCGGGCGAAGTATCGGTCCGAACCAGAACCACTTTTTCCCCGGCCTTGGCCCGACTTTCCGCATCCTCCGCGGAAAAAACCACTCGACCCACCGCCGCGCCCGGCGATGCCGGTAGACCCCGAGCAATGACCTGAAGGTCCAAGCTTCGATCAACAGCGGGATGCAGCAGCTGATCGACCGAGGACGCATCGACCCGCAGGACAGCCTCTTCCCGGGAGATCAGGCGCTCCTTGACCATGTCCACTGCGATCTGGACCGCAGCCGCACTGGTTCTTTTGCCATTGCGGGTCTGCAGGATCCACAGTTTGCCCCCCTGAATAGTGAATTCTATATCCTGCATATCCCTATAATGCTTCTCGAGGGATCGATAGATAAGACCGAGTTCGGCGTAGGACCGCGGCATCTCGGATTCCAGGGTGGGCAGTTCTTCGGTCCCAGGCGCTCGACTCGCCCGGTTGATGGGTTGGGGAGTACGGACACCCGCCACCACATCCTCGCCCTGGGCGTTCTTCAAATATTCGCCGTAGAACTTCGGCTCTCCCGTCGACGGGTTCCGAGTGAAGGCAACACCCGTCGCGCAATCCTCTCCCATATTTCCGAAAACCATGGATTGAATATTGACCGCCGTCCCCGAAACATCCTCGATTCGGTGAAGCCTCCGGTAGGCTACGGCCCGATCATTTTCCCACGACTTGAAAACCGCCGTAATAGCCCCCCACAACTGCTCCCGAGCAGTTTGGGGAAATGGCCGACCACTCTGCTCTTCGACAACCTCCAAATATTCCGCCACCAAGTCGCGCCAATCCGAGCCACCGAGATCGGTATCCTGTTTCACCCGAGCGCGTGACTTTGCGCGCTCCAGGAGCAACTCGAAGCGATCCAATGGAATACCAAGAACCACGTCGGCGTACATCTGGATAAAGCGCCGGTAGCTGTCGTAGGCGAAACGCTCGTCGGCGAGCTTTGCAAGGCCCTTGACCGTGTCATCGGTGAGCCCCAGATTCAGAACCGTATCCATCATTCCAGGCATCGAAATGCGAGCACCCGACCGAACCGAAACCAGAAGCGGGCGCTCTGGATCTCCGAAGCGAAGCTCCATGAGCTTCTCGACCCGGGCCAGAGCGGTCAGAACATCGGCCTTCACCGCCGCCGAAAGCTTCTGCCGGCGGTCCTGGAATTCTGAGCAAACCGCCGTCGAAAGAGTAAACCCGGGCGGTACGGGCACCCCCAAAAGAGTCATCTCCGCGAGGTTGGCGCCTTTGCCCCCCAAGAGGTCGCGCATTTCGGCCCCACCATCCGCCTCCCCGTCGCCAAAAAAGAAAACCCGACGTGTGGATACACCCGGGCGAACTCCCCCACTCCGGGGCTCTCGGGTGGCGGGCGACTGTCCGGAGGCTTGAACGCGTCGGCGAACAACCCCCGCCCGGCGAGCGCCGGCCTTCTTCCTCGCTCCCTGGCCTTCGGAACTCTTTCTTCCGCCCCGCTTCTTCGCCGCTTTCTTTTTCACGGCCTTCTTTTTTCCAGCCTTCTTTTTCGCAGCCTTCTTTTTCGCAGTCTTTTTTTCCGCGGCCTTCTTTTTCGCAGCGGGTTTCGAGGCGGCGGACCTTTGGGTCGCAGATTTTCTGCGAGCCGACTTCTTGGCCGAGGCTTTCGCGGGGCTCAAATCAAGGCCTCTACGCGTTCCCTCACGTAGGCGACCACTCCCTCCAGCGGCACACGAGCCTGCTCCATGGTGTCGCGCTCTCGCACGGTGACTTTCCCGTCGTCTTCAGAATCAAAGTCATACGTCACACAGAAAGGCGTCCCTACCTCATCCTGCCGGCGATATCGGCGCCCGATATTTCCGGCGTCGTCATAGAAAGCGTTCATCGTTCGGCTCAGGTCAGCATGAAGCGCGCGGGCGGGCTCGGCAAGCTTCTTTGATAGCGGAAGTACAGCTGCCTTTATCGGGGCGATGGCGGGTGAGAGCCGCATGACGTTTCGAGTCTCTCCGCCCTCGACATCCTCCTCCGTGTAGGCATTCACCAGAAGTGCAAGGCATGTCCTGTCAACGCCCATGGACGTCTCAATCACCATGGGGGTATACCGCTCCTTCGTTTCTTCATCGGTAACCATGAGATTCTTGCCCGAGAATTCGCTGTGCCGGGAAAGATCCCAATCGCCCCGATCGTGAACGCCTTCAATCTCCTGCCAGCCGAATGGAAAGAGAAATTCCACATCTTCCGCCGCGTTCGCGTAGTGGGCCAGTTCGTCGGGGGCATGTGGGCGAAAACGGAGGTTGCCAGCATCGAAGCCGATATCCAAATGGAAGCGCATACGTTCTTCGCGCCAAGCTTCGAACCACTCTTCGCGCCCGGACGGGTGGCAGAAGAATTCCATTTCCGCCTGCTCAAACTCACGCGAGCGGAACGTGAAATTGCGCGGAGTGATCTCGTTCCGAAAGGCCTTGCCGATTTGCGCGATGCCAAAAGGAATCTTCTGGCGCGCCGACTCGCGAACCCGCTTGAAGTCGGTGAAGATGGGCTGACACGTCTCCGGACGCAGGTAGGCGGTCATCTGCGCCTCCACCGAAGCACCGATTTGAGTCTGAAGCATCAGGTTGAAGTCCCGGGCCTCGGTCAGATCGCAGTCGGAAAGCGCCCTTTTTTTCGGCGCCTCTGGACACCTTTCGCCCTCGATCTGATCCGCTCGGAACCGCCTCTTGCAGGTGCGGCAGTCCACCATGGGATCGCTGAAATGCTCCACATGGCCCGACGCCTCCCATGCTCGCGGATGGCTGATGATGGCGCTGTCGATTCCCACCACATCGGTGCGTTGGCGGACCATTCGCTGCCACCATGCGGCCTTCAGATTGTTTTTGAGTTCCACGCCGAGGGGCCCGTAGTCCCAAAAGCCGTTAATGCCGCCATAGACCTCGCTCGACGGAAAGATGAAGCCACGACTGGCGCAGAGTGCCACCAGGGTTTCCATGGCCAGCGGATGACGTTCTTCGGCGCGAGGATCGTTCGCAGGTTGGACATCTTCTTGATTCGACATGGTCGTCGTAGGGCTCACTCGGCCGCGCTGGGCACGGCATCCGGCTAATTTTCCGGCTTAAGAGGAAAACACAAAAACAGCGGGCGATCTGGAAGAACCGCTAATTTTGGACTCGAGGAGAGGTCTCCGCAAATCCCCGCAGCCAAGGAGTATCCGTCTACGGAGTCGCCGCTGTCAAGCGACCCCCGGACAAGCTCTCCTCCAGGAATCGCTCGCTCTTCAGTTCGAAACCCAGGTGAAAGCGGTGAAAACGGAAGAGGATCTCCTGGGCCTCTTCGATGGCCTGGGTGCTGAGCTGCAATCGGCCCAGCTGGCCGATTTCCGAGTCGAGACTCTTCGCCAGTGCCCTCAGGGTGCCAAGATGGACCGTCACGATTCCCGCTCTCCCGTCGGTACCGTGGGCCTCGCAAATTATGCCGCCATCGGCCACATGGAAGCCGACCTGCCCCGTCCGAGGCTCGGCCCCGCAGCGAACGCAGTTTGCGAGCCCCGGGCGCAGCCCCAGAGCATCGAAGGCACGGAGTTCAAAGAAGAGCCGTAAGCGGGGATCGGGAAATTCGACGGTCAGGGCCCCCAGTGCCGACAACGCGAAGTCAAAGAGTCGGCGGGTATCCGCTCGGGCTCCATCCTCGGGCGCCATCCGATCCATCAATTCAATCAAGTAGCTCGCCAGCGCATAGCGAACCGGGTTCTCCCGCAAGGGGATAAAGGGCGAAATCAATGCGGCCTGCTCGAGAAACCCCAACCCGCTCAGCTTCTTGCGGGATACCCGAACGCGCAGGTGGTTGAAGAGATCCAGCGAACCCGGGAAGCGTTTCTGGCTCTTCCGCGCGTGCTTGGCGACCACCGTCATCCGCCCCACGTCGGGCAGAAGCAGGTGAGCGATCAGATCCGACTCCCCGTAATCGACCGCGCGCAATACGATCGCCTCACCCTCGATCACCGCCATAAGACGATTTTAGTCGGTCGTATTGGATTCGCCCGCCGAATTCGGCGGCCTGAGCACCGGGAGCGCAACGGGGCCGGGCTCCGCTGGAGACTCGGCCAGCGCCCGGACCGGATCTCGACGAAAAACCACCCCCTGGTCGACATCCGCCGAGGACCGGGACTGCCGGGTAGACACCTGCTGGATGACGAACAGGAGGGCTCCCAACAGACTCACCACGGCCAAACCCACAACAGCACCGACGACGCGACGCTTCAGATTGACAAGCCGACCCTCCTCGGGCTCGGGTTCCGAGTGCATCCGAGAGAGGGTGTCCTCGGCGTCCAGCCCCAGGCTCTCGGACACGGTTCGCACGAATCCCTTGACGAAACCATCCACCTGGCCGTCAAAGAAACCGGCTTCCAGCCGTTCGATCGACCGCACCGGGACCCTCGTCAGCTGGGCAAGTTCTTCCACACTGATCTCACGCAACTCCCGCTGCCAGCGCAAGTAGCTGCCAATGGCCTGGCTCTCCACCCTATCTGATCGAGTCACGCGCGAAATCCTAGAGCAGCATTTCCAGATAGGAATGGGATTTTCCTCCCGATTCGCTTTCCGGAGCCTTTTCGTTCGAGGACTTGAAGTGCAGAACGGCCTTGTCCCTGCGACCCAGCGTCATATAGATCTCGCCGATCCGAAAGTGGGCCTCGGCTTGGGCTGCCAGAGACATCTGTTTGGAGTCCGTGACCAGGTCCAACTGGTGAATTGAGTCGAGCCAGCGACCCTGCTCCTGGTCGAGAATTCCAAGATTAAAATGGGCCACGGCGTAATCGGAGCGGAAATCCAGCGCCTCTTCGTAGCTGGACCGTGCCTCCCCGAACTGCCCCGATTTGTACTGGGCCCACCCCCGATTGGTGAGCGCAATCCAGGGCGACGCGTAGGTGGGATCGTCGATCAAAATCTGACAGAGGACCTCGGCGTCCGGATACTGTTCCAACTGGATATACACCGCGGCGAGGGTGAGCGTCGCGTTCTGGCGATCCTCTGACTGGGGATCCGGGTCGGTCTCCAGCGCGAGCAGGAAGTTGACTTCCGCCTCGGCGAGCAGGCCCTTGCTCCGATACGCCTCCCCGAGGCCGGCATAGGTCTTCGGATCGTTGGGATTTTGACGTTGCGCCTCTTGAAGGGTCCGAATCGCCATGGCGTAGTTGCCCTGGCGCATGGAGTCCAGTCCCACATCGCGAACCGCCGCCGCCAAGCCCACCGGATCGACCTCGCGCTCCGAACTCACCGTGGTGAGGCAGCCCGAGAGCAGACCAGAGAGCACCCCGAAACACACGAGCCAGCCCACGATGAACCGTCGATGTACAAAAATTTGGCCCCTGCCCACCCCGCCCACTTCCTCTCGCATGCGCCCCCCTGATGTGGGTCGAGTTCTGATTGGCCCGCCCGCGCCAGAATCTAGCGGCTCACCGGACCGATGCGTCGAGTCCGATCGTCTTCGCCCCAGTGATTCATCGCGCCGGACAGGCCGATTCCTCCGATTCCCCACCGGCCTCACCCGTCCGCCTCGATCCCTCGGGGAGTGGACCGAGCCATCTCGCAGATGCCAGCCGCAAACTACCAAGAAGGAAAACAAATCGACTTCACGAAAGTCGAATAAAGAACCTCGACGGGGCTTTCGCGCCCCGGACCGGGGGATACACTTCCGCGAATCGAATTCATCTGCCCAGGGTCAGTCGCGTAGGGAGCCATGTACGCCCGGGAAAGAGTTGAGAACGGAAACGAACAGGCCAAAGGAGCTCTCCAGCCAGATCCATTTGGACCCGATGAAAGATGAGAAAGGTCTAGGAGACCTGATCCGGAAATGACAACGAAATCCATTCGGAAGCTCGATGACGTCGCGATTCGGTTTGCCGGTGACTCCGGCGACGGCATGCAACTAACGGGCACTAAGTTCACCGACGAAACCGCATTGGCGGGGAACGACCTCTCGACATATCCGGACTTTCCCGCCGAAATAAGGGCTCCTGCGGGAACCATGGCCGGTGTCTCGGGATTCCAGATTCATTTTTCGTCTCGCGATATCCACACGCCAGCGGACAAGGTCGATCTGCTTGTCGCATTCAATCCCGCCGCGTTGCGCGCCAATGTCGAAGACGTTCGCTCTCAGGGTATGGTGATCATCAACAGCGATGCGTTCTCAAAGAAGAGCCTCGTACGCGCTGGCTATACCGAAGATCCCCGGGGCGACCTTGCCACTCGGTTCAATCTTGTCGAAATCCCGCTGACGAACTTGAATCGCGAAGCCCTCCACGGACTCTCGATCAGCCAACGCGAAGTCGACCGCTGCAAAAATTTCTTCGCCTTGGGACTGCTTTGCTGGCTCTACGGTCGACCCATGGAAGCCACAGAGCGATGGCTAACGGGAAAATTCACAGGCGATGTTCGTGAGGGCAATCTGCGTACCCTCAAAGCGGGTCATGCCTTCGGCGAAACCACCGAGCTCTTCCCTACTCACTACACGATTCCTTCGGCCAAGATCGAGGCGGGCACTTACCGAAACATCACCGGGAATACCGCCCTCGCCTGGGGAATCGTCGCTGCCGGGGAGCAGATGAACAACCCGGTCTTTCTGGGTGCCTACCCGATTACACCCGCGAGCGAGGTTCTACACGAGGTGGCGCGGCATCGACATTTTGGAGTCAAGACCTTCCAGGCCGAAGACGAGATCGCCGCAGCCAGCGCGACCATCGGCGCAGCCTTCGCGGGCCAACTCGCCGTAACCATTTCAAGCGGCCCAGGGTTCGTGCTGAAGCAGGAAGCGATTGGCCTCGCAGTGATGGTCGAACTACCCCTAGTTGCCATCAACATCCAGCGGGCGGGCCCGGCCACGGGCTCCCCCACAAAAACCGAACAGGGGGACTTGCTCGCGGCAATTTTTGGCCGGCATTCCCAGAGTCCTGTACCGCTGCTGGCGCCTTCGACGCCCGGAGATTGTTTTCACACGGTGATCGAGGCCTTCAAGATCGCGGTGGAGTTCATGACGCCTGTGATCGTGCTCTCTGACGGATACCTCGCCAACAGTGCCGAGCCCTGGAAAATTCCCGAGGTCGAGTCGCTCACGCGAAAGCAAATCGTTTTCGCGACCCCTGACGGGGATTCAAAATTTGAGCCCTACCGCCGTGACCCTGATACTCTCGCCCGGCCTTGGGCGATTCCTGGAACTCCTGGACTCGAGCACCGGATCGGCGGACTCACCAAGGAAGATATCACGGGCAACGTGGTCTACGGCCCGAACAACCATCAGCGTATGGTGGATCTACGAGCAGAAAAGATCGCGCGAATTGCGAACATCATTCCTCCCGCAGAAGTCGAAGGCCCGGACAGTGGCGAACTTCTGGTCATCGGTTGGGGGGGTACCCGGGGAGCGATCACTGCGGCCGTCGAAGAAATCGAGGCAAGCGGGCAAATAGTCTCCCAGGTCCATATTCGGCACCTCAATCCGTTCCCGACCAACCTTGGGGATGTGCTCAAGCGCTTCGAACAGGTCCTGTGCCCCGAACTCAACGAAGGCCAATTGGCCCTCTTGCTCAGGTCGCGTTATCTGGTCGATGTCAAATCATTCTCGAAGATTGCCGGGCAGCCTTTCAAGGTTGGCGAGATCTCCGATAAAATCCGAGAACTCCTAGCTGTGAAAGGCTGATCAATTGTCCGCAGAAACCACTCCCCGACTCAGCCGTAAGGATTTCGTGGCCGACCAGGACGTCCGCTGGTGCCCCGGTTGTGGCGACTACTCGATCCTCGCCAACGTGCAGCGCGTCATGCCCGACCTCGGCGTACGTCGGGAGAATATCGTATTCGTCTCAGGCATCGGTTGCTCGAGCCGTTTCCCGTACTACATGAACACCTACGGATTTCACACCATTCATGGACGAGCTCCAGCATTCGCCACCGGGGCCAAAGCGGCAAATCCTGATCTCTCGGTCTGGGTTGTTACGGGAGACGGTGACGGGTTATCGATTGGCGGCAATCACCTCTTGCACGCCATTCGTCGCAACCTCGATGTTCAGATCCTGCTCTTCAACAACCGGGTCTACGGCCTGACCAAGGGGCAATACTCCCCCACATCGGAATTGGGGATGCAGACCAAGTCATCGCCCAACGGCTCGATCGATCATCCCATCGATCCGATTTCATTCGCCCTGGGATGTGGGGCCACCTTCGTGGCTCGCACCATTGATGTGGATGCTCCCCATTTGCAGCACATATTGCGGCGCGCCCACCAGCACAAGGGCACGGCCTTCGTCGAAATCCTCCAGAATTGCCCTGTCTTCAACGACGGGATCTTTTCGGAAGTCGAGGACCGAAAGACCCGGTCGGAATCGGCCCTGGTGCTAGAGCACGGAAAGCCTTTGACGTTCGGCTCGGCGGGCAAACTCAAGGGAATCAGCCTCGACAATGGTGTCCCCAAAGTCGTAGACCTGCGGGACGAAGATGATCCCGTCGAACGCGGGGTCGTAGTCCACGACGAAAGCCATGAAATGCGTTCCTACGCCTCTGCGCTCGCCACACTGAAACGACCGGATTTCCCGGTTCCCGTCGGTGTGATTCGCGAGGTCGAGAAAGCCTGCTACGAAGATTTGCTCCAGGACCAAGTCACCAAGGCAATCGAGCAGAATGGGCCCGGGGACCTCAAAACTCTCCTTCACTCCGGCGACACCTGGGAAGTCAGCTAGGCGAGTTCAGGCGCCGCCTTGGCGAAGGTTTCGCCAATCAGCGCAGGCGATTCGGCCACAGCGACTCCGTTGGCTTCAAGGGCTGCGATCTTGTCGCTCGCCTTGCCCTTCCCGCCGGCGATAATCGCTCCGGCATGGCCCATGCGTTTGCCCGCAGGCGCGTTTTGGCCGGCGATGAATGCGGCAACTGGCTTCGTCATGTTGGACTTGACGAATTCTGCAGCTTCCTCCTCAGCGGATCCTCCGATTTCACCGATCATCACAACGCCCTTCGTCTCCGGATCGGCCTCAAAGAGCGTCAGCGCATCGATAAAATTGGTTCCGATCACCGGAT
>DUCH01000440.1 GCA_012959865.1 Myxococcales bacterium
AGCACCGCGCCCGCGTCGCTCGAACCTCCGCCAAGCCCGGCAGCCACCGGAACCCGCTTGATGAGCCGCAAAGAGACGGCAACCGACTCCCCGCTCGCCCGTAGAAAAGCTTCGGCCGCGCGAAAGGCCAAATTGTTTGTACCCGAGGGAAAGCCTCGGACCCCGTCGGCATCGGGCGCGACCGCACACTCCAGGCTGACCCGAGGCTCCGGCGAAGCCGCGATTTCGACTCGCACTTCATCGGCCAGATCGATGGGCACGAAAAGACCCTCGATGAGGTGATAGCCGTCGTGACGGCGGCCCAGCACCTTCAGGCCAAGGTTCACCTTGGCCTGAGCCAGCTCAAGCCGGATCGAACCCGAGAGGCGCCCGTCCCGACCCCTCACCCGGCCGCCTAGACGTCGAGCTCGACGAAGCGAAGGCGAAGCTCGTAGAGCAGGCTATCGATGAGCTTTGCCTCTTCAGGCTCCAGATTGCCGCGAGTCTTCTCCCTCAGCATCTCGATCGTAGCGATCGTTTGCTGGGCAATTTCGCGGCTTGGAGCGATCGTCTGCTTGGTTTCCGGATCGGCCATCAGGCCCATCTGGTACAGAGCTGTCGTGGAAAGCGAAAGCACGAAGGTCGACAGATCAATCGCCGGAAGCTTGGGACCCCCCGAACTTGCGCTTTCGGTGTTCATAGGAGATTCATCGCCCATCGAGCAACCGCCGCCTAGTCCCTATCCGGCAGAGCCGGAGACTCAGGATTTGATCCCAGGCCGTGGCGAGCCCCTTCGAAGCGCTGGACCACCGTCGCCGATGAGCCAACGGCGAGAATCCAGAGAGCGGGAACCATCAACCCCAATATTCCTCCCGCAATCAGCAGGCCTATTCGCTCGCCCCGCTCGACCACCCCACCCGGCAAAACGAAATTCAGAGACTCCGCCCGAGCACGGGTGTAAGAGGTCAGCACGCTCGAAACCAACCCCGTCGCGGCCACAAGCGCGGTGACTTGATCGCCCGCCTGGGCAAAGTGAATGACCAGACCCAGCATCACCGCCATGTCCACGAGTCGGTCCAGCGTCGAGTCGAGAAATGCCCCGAATTGCGTTTCGATCCCGTGGTGTCGGGCCACCACGCCATCCACCATGTCACAGAACCCGCCGACTGCGAGCAGAAGCGCCCCAGCCACGAACTCACCCGCTCCGAAGGCAGCCGCGGCCACCAGCGAGAGCATCGCACCCAAAATCGTCAGCAGATTCGGGTCGATTCGCCCCTTGAAGAGAAACGGGAGCGCCCTACAGATCCATGCATCCAGCTTATGACCGAATTTTTCCTTGATCACGCCCAGACTCTCATCCGGCCCGCGGAAAATCGCGATGCCGCATTGGCTTGGGCGACTCGCCAAAACCGATATTAGCCCGGTCCGGGATCGCTCAAGCCCACGCTATCAATCAATAAAATCAGAGCACGTCGGATTCCGGCCATTCGCTCTCAGGTTCAGAATTCGACTCTTCTTCATCGCTGCCAATTTTGTCCGCGGAGTCCGGCAGCGAGGCAAGTTCGGCCTGAAGTTCCTCCTCGCTCGCCCAGCCCCTGCGACCCTCCATCCGGCGATCGAATTTTAGCTTCCGTTCTGCCTCAATATTCATGAGGTAATTCTCCTTCAAAAGCCCTCTTCGCCCACTCAGGGCCGTCAGGGAAGAAACCGAAAGCTAGCAGATCGGCGCCCAAGGGGGCGATGGTCGTTTTGCAAGCCTGGACATGCCTGCCTTGGGTAGACTCAGCCCTCGATGGTCAAATCTCCTCTGCGCAGAACTGCCCGGGCCGGCTTGAGGCTGCTTCCTGCCCTCGCTTTGATGGCGAATTGCTCCACGGGTTCGCCCGGCTTTGAAGATGTCGCCCCCGCCGACGAACTCTACGCCCAGGGCCTGAAGCGCATTGAGGGGCGACGGATTCTGGGGCTCTACACATGGGTCAACTACAACCGGGTACGAGAACCATTCCAGGCCATTATCGACAACTACCCCTACAGCGAATATGAGACCGAAGCCCAGATCAAAATCGCCGATGCCTATTTCGCCGAGGGGAATTATGAAGAAGCCCTCTCCTACTATCGAGGCTTCGGAGACCTCCACCCCCAGCACCCCAAGGTTCCCTATGCGGTGCTCCACTCGGCCCTTTGTTATTACAACCAGATCAAGTCGATTGATCGCGACCAAACGGCCACCCGTGAGGCGCTGAGATATCTTGAGCTGTTGAGCACCCGGTACCCCTACGATCCAGCGACCCAGGAAGGAGAAGTCATCCTTCACCAGCTTAGGACCCGGTTGGCGGACAACATGATGGAGATCGGCGACTTCTATCTCGAACGAACTCAATATCAATCGGCTGCTACGCGCTACCGCCGGGTTCTCGACAACTACCCCGGGCTGGGACACGATGCCGAGGCATTGTACAAGCTTGGGCTTTGCTACGAAAAAATGAAGCGCTCCGACGAGGCACTGCGGCTCTATCACGTAGTCCTTGAAAATTTTTCCAGTTCTCGCGACGCCGAGCGCGCAGCTGAGCGAATCGCAGGGGCCGAGTGATCTTCGACTGCAACGACTTTCACGTTTCTCGCAACGCAGAATCACGAGCGTGCTTCGCACAAATGAGTCCATGCGGCGCGGGAGCTATCCACGGCGAACTACAAAGTGATTCTTGGCTCAGCGACTCGGGCATGCAGCGTAGGGAGAGACCATGGCGAGCCCGGAAACTGTGACCGTCCTCGACGGTATCGTCTTGGTAATTCTACTGATCGGAATTACTCGGGGCGCACTCATTGGGATGGTGAGAGAAGTCCTTTCCATGGCGGGGCTGGCGGGTGCGATTCTCGCCGCTCGCTACGGGATTCCCACTGCCGCGGTGGCGCTTGAAGAAATAAGCCGCGGCGCGATCGGTCCGGCACTGGCGCCGTGGCTCGCCGGCACCATGCTCGGAATCGGAGCCATCGTCGTCGCCACACTGATTGGCCGATTGATCCAGCGCGGCGTGCGGGCCGCTGGGCTCAACTGGCTCGACCGCATCGGGGGGGGGCTCTTTGGCGCCGCGGAAGGCGCCCTGGTCGGACTCTTGGTCGTGCTCGGAGCAACCTTCATCATGGGGCGGGAGCATCCTTCGATCGATGGCTCCCGAAGCCTTGCGCTCTACGACGCCGCACACGGCTACCTGGGACAGAACGCTAACGAGCTTCCGAGCATCGCCGCACCCGGCGACTGGTTCTGACCCAATCGCGATTGACCTCGACCGCGCCACCAGCCGCTATCGGCCAGATTCTCCGATCAGCGCCAGAAGACGCTCGGGGGCTTCGTCTTCGGCAATGTTTCGGGCGACGACATCCTTGCCCGCATAAAGGGTCACGCGGCCCGGGCCCGAACCCACATAACCGAAGTCTGCGTCCGCCATCTCGCCGGGACCGTTCACGATACATCCCATGATGGCAATTTTGACTCCCTTGAGGTGCGACGTCGCGAACTTGATTCGGGCGGTGGTTTCTTCAAGATCAAACAGGGTTCGCCCACAGGATGGGCACGAAATGTATTCCGTCCGAGTGGTCCGCAACCGAGCACCCTGCAAAATTCGATAAGCAACATCAAGAAGTTCTTCTGGGCGGCCGACCCCCCCCACCGAGATCATGTCACCAATCCCATCACAGAGCGGAGCACCCAGGTCAATCGAAGATCCGATCATTCGAAGCTCCGCATCCTCGGAGCCGGGAAAACCGTGCCGCAACACAATGGGATATTCACCCATTCCCCTTGCCTCGAGTAAGGCCGCGAGCAACCGCGCCGCATGAACAGCACCATCCGACTCAACAGAAAACGCAACATCCGATAAAGGATTCTCCGCCATCGCTTCAAGGACCCGATCTACCAAGGCGGGGATTTCAGTCAATTCAGCACGAAAACACCACTCGAGAGCGATCGCGGAGTCAGAGACTATCCGGCAAGCCTTGTCGATAGAAATCTGGGATTGGGCTGGTCCAACGTCGACCACCAGCCGAGCGCAGCCCGAAGGAAGCGCCACATCACCGCCCAGAAGCACGGCGTCTACTCGAACTGAAAGGGGGATCTGCACTCCGACACGGTCAAGAGCGGCTCGAAAACTTGCGATGCCGCTTGCCGCGGCCTCGCCTTCCATCCTGATCAACAAGGACTCGCACTCGACACCCTCCACCTTCGCTAACGATTTGGCAAGCAGGCCCGCACTGTCATTCGATTCGATCCAGCTCGCCGAATCCGAGAGTTCGAGTTCGACACGAACCGGATCCCCCCCACCCACACCCAGATCAGCGAGTTCGATACGCCGGCTTTTGCGGCGAACATGGGCGTAGGGGTTCACAAAGGCGGGCAAATCCATCAGGAGCAAGTCGCGACCGGCATCACGAGCCCAGCGTTCAAGGCTCCTCTGCACGATTTTTTCGGCAACGGGAATCTCTCTTACCGGATCCTCGGTCAATGAAACCCGAATCGTGTCGCCAATACCATCTTCTAGCAGGGAGCCGATACCAATGGCGCTTTTGATGCGTCCGTCTTCTGAGTCGCCCGCTTCGGTCACCCCGAGATGAAAGGGGTAGCTGGGCTCCCCTTCCGTGCGTTCCTCAAGCCGCGCCGCAAGAAGGCGGTAAGCCTGGATGGCTACGTGGGTATTGGAAGCCTTCATGCTGAAGATGACGTCGAAATACGCTTCTTCCTCGCACACATCGAGAAATTCCAGCGCGCTCTCAACCATTCCCGTGGGCGAATCTCCATATCGGTTCATGACCCGGTCCGACAGCGATCCGTGATTTGTTCCGATTCGGATGGCGACGCCATTTTGCTTACAGCGGGCAACCAGGGGACGAAAGCGGTCTGCCACGCGACCGAGTTCATCAGCGTATTCCTGCTGCGAATATTCGCGAACTTCAAACTTTTTTTTGTCCGCGTAATTCCCAGGGTTAATCCGAACCTTTTCCACATGTTCCGCCGCGATCAGCGCCGCGTTGGGAGTGAAGTGAATATCTGCAACCAGCGGAATATCGACGCCGCGGTCGCGTAGCATGGTCCTTATGTTTCGCAGGTTCTCGGCATCGCGAATGGAAGGGGCTGTCACTCGTGCGATCTCGCATCCCGCTGCGGCGAGCCGCTCGATTTGGTCGACCGTGGACCGGGTGTCCATGGTGTCGGTGTTCGTCATCGACTGAACACGAATCGGATGATCACCGCCTACACCGATATGGCCGATATTTACGACCCGGGTAGAGCGTCTTCGGCTCATCCATGGGTCTACGCAAAAATTTTTCTTCATCACCACCCCCGCCCGGATGGCGGCTCAGTTGACTCCGCAAAGGTTGTAGAAGCGAGCTATGGCTTCCTCGATCTTTGAAGCGTCCTTGCCCCCGGCTTGAGCGAAATCGGCGCGGCCGCCCCCTCCCCCACCCACAACCGCTGCCACCTCTCGGACCAGATCACCCGCCTTGTAGCGCTGGGTCAGATCTTTCGTGACCCCCACCGCCAAAACGACCTTGCCCTCGTTCTCGCCCACCAGAAAAACAACACCCGATTTCAAACGATTGCGGAGATCATCGACCATGCCGCGCATCGCTTTTGCGTCCACACCCTCAGTGCGAGCACCCAGAATTTTGACTCCATCTGCTTCCTTCACACCCGCGAGGAGTTCCGATGCTTCGGAGCCTCGGCTTGCGCTACGTAGGCGATCCACTTCGCGCTCAAGCTTCCGCCCGTCGGCAACAAGTTTCTCGACCCGGCTGGGCAGATCCTCGAGCGGAACCTTTAGGATGTCGGCGGCGGACCGAGCATTCATCTCCCGCTGACGAATATGCTGTAGCGCACCCAATCCGGTTAACGCCTCGATGCGTCGAACACCCGCCGCGATTCCCGTTTCCGAAATTACCTTAAGAATCCCTATATCCCCTGTCGCTCTGGCGTGAGTTCCGCCACACAGTTCCGTACTGCATTCTCCAAATGAAACGACTCGCACTTCGTCCCCGTATTTCTCATCGAAAATCGCTACTGCTCCGCTCTCCACAGCTTCGTCATAGCTCTTGATCTGTGTCGTCCCCATCGAGTTGGCCTCTATCCACTCGTTGACCTGGTCTTCAATTCTTGAAATTTCGTCATCCGAAAGAGGAGAATCGTGGGTGAAATCAAAACGCAAACGATTCGGCGCGACCCGCGAGCCCTTCTGCATCGCTTGGGGCCCTAGCTCCCGACGAAGTGCAGCATGGAGGAGGTGGGTGCCGGTATGGTTTCGCACCGTTGCGTCCCGAAGCCGCTTATCCACCAGTAATTCCGCATCGGTATCAACTCTTACTTCGCCCTCGGCCACCACGCCTTTGTGAACAAAAAGGCTATCCATTGGTTTCTGGGTGTCGTCGATCTCAATGCGGCCTGAGGCCGTTTCAAGGGTTCCCCGATCGCCAACCTGTCCGCCACTTTCGGCATAGAAGGGAGTTTCTTCAAGGATGACTTCGACCCGATCACCCTCTCGAACGACGTCAACGGGTTGCCCATCGGCCAACATCATGACAATCCGCGACTGGGCTTCGGTGGAGTCGTATCCGAGAAAACGAGTGCTGAACTGCGCCGCGAGACGTCCGTAAATTTCAGCGATTCCCTCGTCGCCACTGCCCGCCCACGCCGCCCTTGCCCGATCCCGCTGGATCTTCATCGAGCTGTCAAAGCCGGCTTGATCGATCTCCATCTCATGGCTGAGAAGGATGTCGGCGGTGAGGTCAAGTGGAAACCCGAAAGTGTCGTAGAGCTTGAAAGCCGTTTTTCCATCAAGGGCTATCGCGCCTCTCGATTTCGCTTCAAGGATTTCTTCCTCAAGAAGCTGGAGACCCTTGGAGAGAGTTGTCAAAAATCTCTCCTCGTCTCGCTTTATCCGGTCTAGGATGAACTCACGCCGATCTCGGAGGTCCGGGTATGCGTCGCCCAATTCATCGATAGCAGCATCGGCAACCTTGTAGAGAAAAGGTTCTTCCACACCCAGCAGGACGCCATGGCGAGAGCCGCGCCGTAGAATCCTACGCAGCACATAACCCCGCCCTGCATTGGAGGGAAGGACGCCGTCGCCCACCATCACGGCGAGCGTACGCGCATGATCGACGACGACCCGGAGAGACACATCGGTCTCATCGGACTGCCCGAGTGTCGTGCCCGACACATCCTGGGCTCGCTCAAGCAGACCCGAAAACAAGTCGCTGTCAAAGTTGTTGCGAACGCCCTGAAGCACGGAAGCCCAGCGCTCGAGCCCCCCCCCGGTATCGATGGAGGGGCTCGGCAGCGGATGCATAGTGCCCGATTCATCGCGGTTGAACTGCATGAAAACAAGGTTCCAGAGTTCGAGCCAGCGCCCACATTCGCAGGAGGGGTCACAAATTTCACTCACACAGCTTTCGGTGCGGCCGAAGTCGTAGTGAATTTCTGAACACGGGCCGCAGGGCCCGGTATCTGCCATGGCCCAAAAGTTCTCTTTTTCGTCCAGACGATAGATCTTGTGCTCCGGCAACCCGATGGCATCGCGCCACAGTTCGGCGGCCTCATCGTCATCCCGAAAAACCGAGACCGCCAAAACTTCCGGTGCGATCCCCATTTTTCCGGTCAACAGTTCCCATGCGGATTCGATTGCTTCGGCTTTGAAATAATCGCCGAAGGAGAAGTTCCCCAGCATCTCGAAGAACGTATGATGACTCGGGGTGCGGCCGACGTTCTCGAGATCGTTGTGCTTCCCCGATACCCGAACGCATTTTTGTGCACTCGTGGCTCGGGTGTAGGCGCGCGTTTCTTCGCCGAGGAAAACCCGTTTGAAGGGCACCATGCCCGAGTTCACGAACATCAGGCTCGGATCCGAATCCGGAACCACCGATGCGCTCTTGACTCGCTGATGCCCCTTGTCTTCGAAAAAGCGCAGAAAGTCTTCGCGAATCTCTTTGGCGGCCCGGCTCATTCAAAACTCCCATAAAGCGCATGCAGGGTCGGAAACTGGAGGCCGAATATACCCGAGAGATACCGCCAACGCCGGGGGATATAGAACGCAAGGATGACTCGGCCGACGACGCTTCAGCGCGAATACCGAAGGTCGAGTTCAACGGTCCGATAGCGTTTGGGGCCTAGCCTCAGAGCAGGCAGGCCGCTCGGTAGATCGAGCCCGTAGGGAGCTGAAAGTCCGAGTCCGAGAATATGGTGCCTGGCGGTCAACTGTTGCCTACGACCCGATCAGGATCAATCGATACTGGAATCGTCATCCTTCTCGTCGAATCCTATATCGTCCAATTCAAGGTCTGCGTCGGAGTCCTCGGCAGCTCCCTGAAAATCGTCCCAATTTGAGTCCGACGTAGAATCAATTCCCCGGAAGCGAAGTGCGAAGTCGTCGGGATTGGAGACATTCTTCAGGGCCTCTTCGTACGTGACCAGACCTTCCTTGACGAGTTGCATCAGCGATTGGTCGAATGATTGCATGCCATAGGTCGTATGGCCCTTCGCGATGGCATCTGAGAGTTCCTTAGTGCGGTCCTTGTCTGCGATGAGTTCCCGAACTAGACCGGTTGAAACCAAGACCTCCAGCGCGGGAACGCGGCCCTTGCCATCGGCTCGAGGAACGAGACGTTGGGAAACCACTGCTTTCAGAACGGTCGAGAGCTGAAGTCGGACTTGCTTTTGCTGATAGGGCGGGAAAACCGAAATGATTCGGTTGATGGTTTCGGTGGCATCCAAAGTGTGAAGGGTACTCATGACCAAGTGGCCGGTTTCAGCAGCCGTCAGCGCGGTTTCGATCGTTTCGAAATCGCGCATCTCGCCCACTAGAATCACATCGGGATCTTGGCGCAATGCGCCTCGGAGCGCGTTGGCGAAGCTGTAGGTGTCCACACCGATTTCGCGCTGGTTGACTATGGAGCGCCGATCCCTAATCAGAAACTCAATGGGATCTTCGATGGTCATGATATGCGACGTCCGCTCAGAATTGATCTGCTCGATCATCGCCGCGAGGGTTGTGGACTTGCCTGAGCCCGTGGTGCCGGTAACCAGAATGAGTCCGCGATGCTCCTTGGAGATCGTCTTTACAATTTCCGGAAGATTCAGCTCGTCGACCGTCTTGACACCAAAAGGGATGACGCGAAGGACGATCCCCACGGCCCCGCGCTGCTGAAATATATTCACGCGAAATCGGCCCAAGCCAGCTACCCCGTAGGCAAGATCGGCTTCGCGGTGTTCCTCGAAACGGGCCTTCTGAACGGGGTTCATCATGGAGAAAGCCATCGCCTTGATTTCCTCCAGCGTGATCCGATCTCCATTGCGCAGAGGAACCAGCGCGCCATCCACACGGAACAACGGGGGCAGCCCCATCTTGAGATGGATATCCGATGCACCGCCCTTGATCGCTACCTTCAGAATTTCATTGAGTTCCATACTGTCCCACTTCCGCTGTTCGTCTGTTTGGTCCGGGTTTTGTCGCGTTGGTCGTCCATTTTTTGGTCGTTGTTTAGCCTCTGCCGGGCCTCCAGCGGATGCCACGAATGCCCTATTCACATTTTTCTTTTAATACTACTCACCAGCAGGCAGGACGCACTTCTGCGGTCGCACGGCTAAAGGGCCTACCTCTATTTTCGACCGAGACCCTCTGGTCCTTGAGGTTTCCGACTAGGCAACTCATGCGCAATTTCGGGATTTTTACGTGTATTAGAAGCGTCGAACGCGGAGTCTGGCCCAATACCCTCAAGCATTACGCTCTAGGCAGCCTGAGGCCACCCCATTCACGAGACCCCGGATCGCGCTTCAGCAAGCGGATCGACCGCTCCCTCGCGGGGCGCGGCGTAGGTCCCTCCATGAACCCCCAGTCCAAACGGGAACAGGCGTGCAGAATCGCCAACAACGGCCGCACTGAGTGGTTGGGGGGGGCCTAACGCCCCCCTACAAAGGGAAGCAGAATTCCGAAGGTTCGCCGAGTTGTCCGCGCCCCCAGGGCCCCTCGCTCTGCCTGAAGGCAGAGCCCCCAGGGCCCGGGGAGCGCGGTAAATTTTCGCCGAGTTTCTCAGGCGATCGGGATCAACCAGCAGATCGAAATAAAACCTTGGCTTAGTCCCCGCTGCCCGATGGCCCCGACGGGCCTTCGGAGGAATCGGGGGTTTGGGCGGGGACCGGCAACTTGAGACCCCGAGCCGCGTACACCTCATCAGTGAGGCGCGCACAAGCATCCGGATTCTCTTTCATGAAACGGCGAGCATTTTCCCGCCCTTGCCCAATACGCTCGCCACCATAGGAGTACCAAGAACCACTCTTTTCCACCAGGCCGCTGTCGACACCAAGATCGAGCAAATCGCCTTCTCGTGAGATGCCTTCATTGTAAATGATGTCGAACTCGGCCTGTCTGAATGGCGGCGCCACCTTGTTTTTAACCACCTTAACCCGAGTGCGGTTCCCCACCACGTTGTCGCCGTCTTTGATCGCTGCAATCCGACGTACATCAATTCGAATGGAGGAGTAGAACTTAAGCGCGTTACCACCCGTGGTCGTCTCGGGACTGCCGAACATAACTCCGATCTTCATCCTAATCTGGTTAATGAATATGATCGATGCGCCCGACTTGGAGACAGTACCCGTAAGCTTACGCAGGGCCTGACTCATAAGTCTGGCTTGAAGGCCCACATGATGGTCTCCCATATCCCCTTCGAGTTCGGCCCGAGGAACAAGCGCCGCCACTGAATCCACAACAACCAACTCAATAGCTCCCGAACGCAACAAGACGTCGGCGATCTCAAGCGCCTCTTCGCCTGTATCGGGTTGCGAGACCAGCAACTCTTCCACATTGATGCCCAACCGCCGCGCATAGTTGACGTCCAGAGCGTGCTCTGCGTCGATAAATGCAGCGACGCCCCCCGCCCGCTGAATCTCCGCAATTGCGTGCAATGTCAGAGTCGTCTTGCCGCTGGATTCCGGTCCGTAGATTTCGATGACTCGCCCACGGGGGTAGCCCCCTATGCCAAGAGCAATGTCGATGCTGGGCCCTCCGCTCGAAAAACAGGGCACGGTGTTGTTCGCGCCATCGTTATCCATCGTTTGGATCGACCCTTTGCCGAACTGCTTTTCAATGCTCGAGACAGCCAACTCGATGGCATTGCGCTTTGCCGCATCCTGATCCTTTCCCCGGGCATAGGCTTTGGTCCCGGCCTTCCCGACAGCCTTCGATTCAGTTTTCGTACCCGATTTTGTACTCGCCATGGTTTCAATTTCCTCCTGAAGGTTCTTGGGCGCGATCGGGATCGACCGAGCCAATACGAGGGGTGAAAGTTTTTACGGATTTTTTGTCCATTGGGGAACCCGGCATCGAGCCTCCGCCGCGGCGCATCAGGCTGGGGATTGCCAATTCGATGCCAAGCAACAGGCGTCGGGTCCAATCGAGAGCCACTTGCGCGGTCAATTCGCGATGCCGCACTCGATCTACGGTAAATACGAAGCGCTCCGCCGCTGAACCTTCCCAGGTCGAGCCTTCTCGTTCGGACCCCCACGCAATTGCGAGGTAGACCAGTCCGACTGGCTTTTCGTCCGAGCCACCCCCGGGCCCGGAAATACCCGTCGTTGCGATTCCGATGCTTGCACCGAAGCGTTTCCGCACCCCATCTGCCATTGCCCGCGCGACGGGTTCGGATACCGCGCCGTGCTCCGCGAGCAATGACTCGGGGACCCCCAGGAGCGCGTGCTTGGCGCTGTTCGCATAGGCGACGACCGCTCCCAAGTAATAATTGGAAGAGCCCGGAATATCGGTCAACTTCCCGGAAATCACGCCACCGGTGCACGATTCGGCCACAGCGATTGTCCGCCCTTGATCGGTCAGAAGTTCGCCCACCACCGCTTCTAGGGTTTGTTCACCTTCGCCGTATATGAGATTTCCAATTCGCTCCCGAATCGTTTTTATGACCGCGCTGATGCGGGCATCCGCTTCGGCAGTCGAATCCCCACGCGCCACAACCCGGAGAAAATTGTCGGGAAAACTCGTGCGGAAGGCGAGCTCCGTTTGGCCGTCCTGCGCAATATCAGCAAGCTCTGCTTCCAGGCTCGACTCCCCCATGCCAAAGGTACGAAGCAACCGCGCCCTGACCCGGGATACCCCCTGGCTCCCCTTGAGCCGATCGGCCACTCGGGGCAGCACCTGCTCATCCATCATGAGAGAGAGTTCCCGTGGAACCCCCGGCATACAGATCACGGCGGTTCCTTGTTCCTCAAGCCAAAAGCCCGGTGCGGTTCCCACCGGGTTTGCGAGCACTTCGGCCCCAGCCGGAAAAAAAGCCTGCTTGCGATTCGTTTCGTTCATTTGCCGGCCAAGTCGATCGAAAAAAGACCGAATAGTTTCGAAAGAGGGCTCGTCAAATTCCAGGTCCCGGCCGAACGCGTCGGCCAACACCTCGGTTGTGAGGTCATCCCGGGTCGGGCCGAGCCCGCCCGAAACGAGAAGCAGATCGCTTCGCGAGATGCCGCGATTAAACGCATCCCTCATATCTTTCGGATCGTCACGCACGGAACTCTGGTAATGGCACTCGACATCGAGTTGCAACAGCCGAGATGCAATCAGGGCCTTATTGGAATCGACAATTTCACCGCGAAGGACTTCGTCGCCGATCGTCAAAATTTCAGCCTTCATTTATTTCAGCCTTTTCAGCCTTCATACATACATTTCAGCCTTCATTTTTGGCCGCTTCAGCCTTCAATTTTGTCTCAGCATTCAATTTTGTCAGCATTCAATTTTGGCCTTCTTGCCTGAGCCTTCGACCTTCCTTCAGCCGTCATGCAATGAAGCCACCCAATGCCTCTGGCCCAAGGTCACCCATCTGGAGCAGGCTGAGAACTTGGACTGCCTGTTCGGCGACTGGAAGCAAGGTAGGCAGGGTAGACCGAATGAGTTCGTCTACGACGGAACCGGTTTGTTCGATGACCGCCTGAGCGGTTTGGAGTTTTATTGCGACAAGTACATACGCGGGCAGAATCACCACGATGGCAGCCAAAAATCCCGCCACGATATCGTCTGCCATTACACCTGCCCCGCGTTCAAATCGGTCTTCCGCCCACTTCACCGGCCCCGGCTTGCGGATATCAAACCACCTGAATGCGACAAATCCGGTCACAACCAGCAACCACCAGAAATCAATTCTTTCGAATCTTGTCGATTCCAGGCCAGGAATCTCCAGTCCACCCAGCGAAATCCCTTGGAGGAGAACTAGGGGAAACAGAGCGATCAACTGACCGACGAACTCATCGACAACGATGCGCCCGTCGTCATGACGCCCGAAGTAGGCCTCCGCGGCGCTTGAAGCCCAAACTCCGAGCCCCGATAGCCCCACCAAAACAAGCCCATAGAGCGGCCCCCCCAGGCGATGAGCCCCGAGGCCAAAAACGACCACCGCCACCAGGGCCCCATAGGTGCCCGGTGCCCAGGGCCCGAATCCGACGCCCCCCACAGTAGCGATCCAGACCGCAGGCCCGGCAACCGGCGACGCCTGAGCGCCATGTGAAACATCTTCCTGGGAATCCGAATTCAAAGCCGACCCAACAGGGGTGGAGGTGGGAGAGGTGGGGGTGGGAGTGGGAGTGGGAGTGGGAGTGGGAGTGGGAGGGGAGGCGGGAG
>DUCH01000441.1 GCA_012959865.1 Myxococcales bacterium
CGCATTACCTTTGGGCTCGGTTCGGTCTTACGGGCTCCGAGATTTCGGTTGCGGTGAGCCTGATCGTCGTGCTGATCGCTGTCAGCGCTCGGCCGTACTGGCTTATCTTTCGGGTGCATTCGTGACCCCGCCACGGGCCCTTATTAGGGTGAACGGTCGGGGTGATAGTTTACAAAAGTCCGGGCACATCCTTTACACCAAAGGATGCCCTGGATGGAAACGAACCCTAAGAAATCGCCAGCGTGTCTGCGCGGCGAATCCCGGCCTCCGAGCCTCTGCTCGCTGCGCGGGCGACTGACCTATCGCGAACCAGCGCGTTCCGGTCCCAGCGCGAAGTGCTCCTCGATTCGTTCAAAAACAGACTTGGTGTGGGCGATGTACTGGGGGTAGCTGCCGTTGTAATTGCCATCCTGGCGGCGCTGGAACTCGCCCTCGAAGTTGTAGTAGCCGGGCGTGCAGTCCTTGCTGCGCGAGGTCTTGCCGCGGTTCGCGATCACCTCCTGCACCCACCACTCCTCGGCCTCGGCAGTGACGTCTATGGCGTGGTGGCCGTGGCTGCGCGCGTAGTGGATGCAATTGGCGATGTGGTCGCCCTGGGTCTGCAGCACATCGGTCAGGTTGAAGCGGAACGAGGCCTGGTAGCCGCCCATGATGAAGAGGTTGGGATAGCCCGCGCTGTGGATCCCCAAGACGGTGCGGATGCCATCGCGGTACTTGTCCTGCAGGTCGAGGCCGCCCTTGCCGCGAATCTGGTTGTAGATCCCCGTCTTCTGCACCTCGAAGCCGGTGGCGTAGATGAGGAGGTCGAGGGGGTAGGACTTGCCCTCGAAGCGGGGACCGGCCTCGTCGATTTGCGTGATGCCCTTGCCCTGGGTGTCCACCAGGTGAACGCTCGCCCGGTTGTAGGCCGGGAGGTAGTCGTTGTCGAAGCAGGGGCGCTTGCACATGAACATGTACCAGGGCTTGAGCGCCTCGGCGGTCTGCGGGTCTTCGACGATTTTTTCGATCTGCTGATGGATGCGCATCATCGCATCGATGTTTCCGTTTTCCTGCCGGCGGACTTTTTCCTCGGGCGAGATGGCAGCGAGCTTGGCCTGCTGCTCGGGGGAGAGTTCGGGTTGGGCGAGCGCGCGTGCGCGCCGCTTTGCCTGCCAGTCCGGCTCGAGCTTCGCCGCCCAGGAGGGATCCGTGGGCCAGTCCTTCTTGATGTCGACCGAAGAGGGCGTGCGCTGGAAGACGTAGAGGTCCTTGGCGGCCGCGCCCAGGCGCGGAATCGCCTGGACGGCCGACGCCCCGGTGCCGATGATGCCGACCACCTTGTCGCCGAGCTTGGATAGATCGTCGCCCGTGTACGCGTAGTCCCAGCGCGAAGTGTGGAACGAGTGGCCCGCGAAGAATTCCATTCCGTCGATTCTCGCGAGCTTGGGCTTCGAGAGGGTGCCGTTCGCACAGACGACGAAGCGGGCCTTCATGTGGTCGCCCCGGTTGGTCTCGATATTCCACATCCCCTCGTCTTCGTCCCACACGGTGGACGTGACGGTGGTCTCGAAAACGGCCAAATCGTAGAGGCCGTACTTGTTCGCGATCGCGCGGCAATGCGCGAGGATCTCGTCGCCCTTCGCATAATGGTTCTTGGGCACGTAACCCATCTCGTCGAGCAGGGGCAGATAGTCGTAGGCGACCACGTCGCACGCCACGCCCGGGTAGCGGTTCCAGTACCAGGTGCCCCCGACATCGGCGCCACGCTCGACGATGCGGATGCTCTCGACGCCCTTTTCTCGGAGCCGCGCAGAGGTGAGCAGGGCCGAAAATCCGCCACCGATAAAAAGACACTCGACGGTGTCATTCAGCGATTCGCGCGGGGCCGGCTCCTGGGCGTAGGGGTCGATGGCGTACTTTGCGAGGTCACCGGTCAGGTCCGAGGTGAACTGGTCAGTGCCCTTGGGCCGGTAGTCGAGCCGCAGATCGCGCTCCTCGGCGAACTTCTGCTTGATGCGATCGTAGTGTTCCTGGGGCTGGCGCACCTTGCTGCGAGCATGCGGCTTGCGGGGCTTCTCAGCACTGGCCATCGGGGGAGAATATCACCCCGTGCGCTGAATTGCAGAGCGGTGATGGGAAGCCCAGCGCCCGTGATGGGACCCCGGTAGGGATTTAACACAACGCCCAGGCTCGGACGTTGTGCCAGAAGCCAGCTTGAATGTCCTATCCTCCACATTCTTCTATCCTTGGTCGTCGAATAGATCGGGAGTCAGGACAAGCTCATGACCAGCGCAGCCCGGGTTCTGTTTGA
>DUCH01000442.1 GCA_012959865.1 Myxococcales bacterium
ATGACAAGCGCCACCTTCGAAAATTCAGAAGGTTGAAAGGAGCCCCCTGACAAGAGCCAGGCCTGAGCTCCGCGCGTCACTTCACCAAGGATCAGGGTCAAACCCAGTAGCAAGAGCGAACCGATAAAGATCAAGGGTGCGAAGCGTTCAGCATGCCGATAGTCGATGGAAGCGGTAAGCAGCATGACCACTACCGCCGCCCCCATCACCAACATGTGACGGCGAACGACGTTTGAAGTTCCACCTTCGACACCCGCCGCTGCTGCGGACATCAAGTTGATCAATCCAAAGGTCAGCAAAATCGCGATCAGAAGAAAAAAGACCCAATCAAAATTCTGCACCGATCGGCGGTCGAATTCGCTCACTCCTGATCGACCTCCCTCTGCGCAACCACTTCTGGGGAAGATCCAACTCCAACGTTCACCGTCAATTCCGATTCGGGCTTCACGGAATGCTTCTGGAAATAGGCCGCCAAAACTTTCTGGGCGATGGGAGCCGCAATAGCACCGCCTCCCTTACCCGCATGCTCGACCACAACCGCCAACGCGATTTCCGGCGCTTCCGCGGGCGCAAAGGCAACAAAGAGAGCATGATCGCGATAGCGGATCGGAATTTCGTCATCTTTGAGACCCTCGGTCTGTTCCAGCCGAACCACTTGGCTCGTACCCGTCTTCCCGGCTACGACGACTCCGTCTACACGCGCTCGTCGCCCTGTTCCCTGAGGGTCGTTCACGGTGGCCACCAGGCTCTGACGCACTCTCTCGATTGCCCGGGGATCAATCCCGGTATCCACGGGCAGATGGCGTTCGGGGTATTCTCTGGCGCTTCCATCCCAAGCTTCGATGTGCTTGATCAAATGCGGTCGATAAAGCCTGCCCCCATTCGCAAATGTCGCAAACGCTTGGGCAAGCTGAAGCGGAGTCGTTAGATTGAAACCTTGACCGATTGAGGCGGAAACGGTTTCGCCCTTTAGCCAGCGCTCACCTCGCGCTCTCTCCTTCCACTCCCGGGTGGGGACCAGACCGGGCATTTCACCCTGCAATTCAATCCCGGTTGGCGCACCAAGGCCAAACTTTTTCGCGTAATGAGCAATTTTATCCACTCCCAGTTCGACGCCCAATTTATAGAAGTAGACGTCGCAACTGCCGAGCACTGCCTGATCAAGGTTTACCTCGCCATGACCTTCACGCTTCCAGCAGCGGTAGGTATGCCGACCGAGCCGGTACTCACCCGGGCAAAATACCTTTTCATCTGGATCCAAAATCCCTTCGGAAATTCCCGCCACCGCAACGACAGCCTTGTAAGTAGAACCGGGCGGGTATTGCCCTGAGACCGCACGGTTTTGCAACGGCCGACTGTCGTCGGAAATTAGATCATTCCAGGTCTTCGTATCAATTCCACCCGCAAAGGAGTTGGGGTCATAGGCTGGCTCAGAGACCATGGCGAGTACTTCACCGTTGCGCGGATCTATGGCCACGAGCGCACCCCGATGACCGGGGGTCGCGGGATCCTCCGATCGGAAGGCGGCCTCGGCCGCGTTCTGGAGATCAAGGTCGATGGTCAAGAAGATTCGTCCACCAGGCACCGGTTGCACCTCGTCGATGATCTCTATTTCTTGGCCAGCCACGTCGACGACGATATTTCGCCCACCCAGTTTGCCCCGAAGATGAGCCTCTTGACGATGTTCAACCCCTGACTTTCCCACCACATCCCCAGGGTGGTATCGGGGCAATGCGCCTCGACCAAGCTCCTCGGCATCGATTTCCCCGATGGAGCCGAGCAGGTGGGCAGCACTTCGAACCCCGACATAATGGCGACGGGGAGTCATATCTGTAACAACACCCGGCAGTGCATATCGATGACTCTCGACACGGGCGCGCTGCAAGTGCGAAAGGTCCGTCTCGAGTGAAACGGGCTGAAAGCGGCGGCGCCCACGAGGATCTCCCACGCGTTCCGCGAGTTCCCCCTTGTCGCGACCGATCAACTCACCCAGAACCCGGTAGGCGCGTTCGGGACTCCTCAGTTCGCTGGGGATTACTCGAACTCGGAAGGCCGGCCGTGTAGTGGCCAGCACCCTGCCCTCTCGGTCGACGATATCGCCCCGAGGAGCCTCGAGACGAAGAGTACGAACCGAATTTCGTTCCGAACGACTCGCGAGATCGGCGCCTTCCACGATCTGCAACTGGAAGAGTCGAACAACAAAGATCGCGAACGCGGCCAGCATGATTACGGCGATCAGCCCAATACGAAGCTCGCTCGGCGCTTCATCGGCGCCCGGAAGTCGGCTCTCGCCCTCCACATTCCCAATCATGCCGGTCGGACCGGCGTTTCTATGTAGAGAGCCCTCTCGGAGCTATCGTCGGCCCCGGCCCAGACCGCGATCCGGGAAAAGAGGGCGACAGCGCCCGGCGCCAGCAAGCCATTGACCACGGAATGAATCAAATTCTCGACGAACCATCGCAAGCCGATCTCGACACCGCTGAGAAAGAATGTCGAAACCAGATAGAGAGACAGTCCGTACGAGAAGCTGACCGCCGTGTAAAAACCCACCAGGGAAACGGTTCCTTTTAGGTTCAGCTGGCGACCCGCAAATACTGCGCTCATAAAGGTCAAAAGGAAGAGCAGCGCGTGTAGGCCCATCAAGGAGCCCGAGAGAACGTCTACCGAAGAGCCCAGCAAGTAGGCGAGTACGAGCCCAAGTGCCAATCCTCGCCAGCGCAGACCGATGGAAATGATCGCGAGTAAGCCCAAATCGGGGGCCCAGGGGGGCATAATAATGGTGGCCAGTACGCCTTCCAGCATGACGGCGAGCAATGCGGCCAGAAAGAGTACGAGGAAAACCTTCACGATCGATCAGCTCTCCTTGCCCGAAACGTCTTCATCCGGCCCGGTCGGTTGCACTTCGGCGGATTGGGGAGTGGGGTCGACGAACTCACCGGTCTCGTAGAGCAGATCCATGCCGGGACCCCGGCGTAACATCACAAAAACTTGCTCCAAGCGCCCAAAGTCCACAGCAGCTCGGACTGTGGCGAGCCGGAGCAAGCCCCCGCCGGCTTCGGACAGATCCGTCACCTCCCCCAATTTCAATCCCTTTGGATAGACCCCCCCAAGCCCGGAGGTCAACACCAGATCGCCTATCCGAACATCTCCGCTCCGGGCTTCAAATTTGAATTCGGGCTGCCCGGTTCCGCGCCCTTGCAAGATGCCACGAGTCCGGCTTCGCTGAACAATCGCGTCCACCGCACTTTGACGGTCGAGGACTATCATTGTTTTTGCAGCATGCGAAGAAGTCCGCGTGACAACCCCCACTACACCTTCATGGGTGATCACAGGGTTGCCTGCCAATACACCGTGATCCCTTCCCCGATCTACGAGAATCGAGTGAAAGAATGGACTGACATCCAGACCGACGACGGTGGACGGCAGCATCGGAACTTCAAAGTGATCTCTCATCTCGACGATCTGATCGAGGTGCCCGCTGGAGACAAGCGCTTCGCTAAGTTGAAGATTCGTTTCCTTCAGTTCCAACAGGCTGACCCGGAGGCTCTCGTTCTCTGCGCGCAAGTCGACTAGATCTAAATAGGAACGCCACGTGCGGCCAAGGAGGTTGGCAGGAATCGCCACGGCTTCCTGGAATGGCACTGTGATTTCAAGAAGAATGCCTTGCCACCAAGGCAAGTCTCCTCGATTCCTCCCCGCTCGATCATCAACGATCGCGGCGAGTGCCAGAATGATCAGAATACCGAGAACGATGGGTGCGCTCATTCTCTTCAGGAATCCGAACATGACTCCCCGTTCACCGATTGAGGGGGCTTCGACTCGACTGGGAACCGCCCGATCGGCATTGCCAGAGACCTTGCTAGGAGCGGATAGTCACTTCTTTGAGAAGCGCCAGCTCGTCCAGGCAGCGTCCCGTACCGATCGCTACCGCGGTCAGTGGGTCCTCAGCCAGCATTACTGGAAGCCCCGTGGTTTCTCGGAGCAGAATATCCAAATTCTTGAGCATCGCCCCTCCCCCAACAATCACAATTCCCTTGTCGACGATATCGGCAGAAAGCTCGGGTGGGGTACGCTCCAGCGCCATTTTGACACTCTCAACGATCGCGTTTATCGGTTCAGCCAGGGCTTCCCGCACTTCTTCCGACTTGATATCAAGTGTTTTGGGCACGCCTGCCACGAGGTCGCGCCCCTTGATCTCCATGTGCACCTGGGTTTCGGTCGGGTAAGCGGTTCCGATTTTAATTTTGATAAGTTCGGCGGTGCGTTCGCCAATCAGCAAATTGTATTTGCGCTTGACATAATTGATGATGGCTTCGTCCATTTTGTCGCCGCCGACTCGCGTCGAGTTCGAATAGACAATGCCCGAGAGCGAAATCACCGCGACCTCAGTCGTGCCGCCCCCGATATCGATGATCATATTTCCCGAAGGTTCCGTGATGGGCAATCCAGCACCAATCGCCGCCGCCATTGGCTCTTCGATCAGGTAGACCTCGCGCGCACCTGCGAGCATTGCACTCTCTCGGACCGCACGTTTCTCGACTTCGGTAATGCCCGAGGGTACAGCGATGACAATCCGAGGCCTTACCATGCGCTTCCGATCATGGACGCGCGTGATGAAGTAACGCAGCATCGCCTCGGTGATCTCGAAGTCTGCGATGACTCCATCCTTCATCGGACGGATCGCCACGATATGGCCCGGAGTTCGGCCCAGCATCTCCTTCGCCGCTTTGCCGACCGCCCTCACTTTGTCGGGGCCTCGGCCATCCTTGGAAACCGCCACCACGCTTGGCTCGGAGACGACGATGCCACGACCCTTCACGTAGACAAGTGTGTTCGCCGTTCCCAGATCGATAGCAAGGTCACTAGAAAACCAGCCGAGTATCGAATCGAATATCACGCCGGAATCTCCCTTCGGTCATACTTGCCCATGAGTCCGGAACCCTCGACGACGAGGACCTCCGGGATCACCCCCGCAAGCAAATTTGAATCACCTACTGTCAAGATTCTCCCTAAGTTACTGGATTGAAAGATATTTTCGAATCTTTGAGTGAAGCGGAAAATAACAGTCGAGGCCACTCTGTTCAACCACGGGATTCAGGGAATTCGAGAGGGGCCGCTGCGTCCAGAATCCCACGCCGTAAAACACGGGGTCGCTTGCCCCTTAGACCCGCTCTGTTTAAGATCCGGCCTGCCAAAGCCCGGATCTTTTGGGCCGCGTAGCTGACCTCAATCGGCCGGCGCACTCAAATTCTAATCAGATAGACCTGAACACTGAGAGAAGGGGTAGCTCCATGCTTGAGTCGATCCGCAGGGGCCAACGCTGGCTGACCCTGCTTCTTGTGGCCTTCGTCGGCGCAGTTTTCGTTTTCTTTATGGGAACCGGTGGACAATCCGGGAGCGGATCCCCCACGGGAAAGATGGTCATCCAATTGGGGGACTTCAATCTCGACACGGGGGAATACCAGCGCCTCCGCGCGCGCCAGGAGCAGGTCTATCGAGAACAGGCGGGCGACAGCTTCGATGCCCAAGCGCTGGCACCGTTCCTCGACTCCCAGACCCTACGTAGCCTGATCGACTCCGTGGTCTTGGCCCAATCGGCTCACGACCTGGGACTCGGGGTCAGCCGCGAAGAAATCCAGAACCTCGTCAAGCAGAGCTCTTCCTTTCGCGATGAAACGGGCAATTTCAGTGTCGAGGCTTTCAACAACTACGCCGAATACGAGTTCGGAAGTCAGCGGAATTTTCTGGCAACCGTCAGGCGGGACCTGCTCTCCCAGAAGATGGTGACCCTACTTTACGATCAGGCGACCCTGAGCGAGGCCGAACTCCGAGACTCCGCGCTCTACGACCTTGAAGAGATCCGCTTCGCGTACCTGGCCCTGGACACCGCATCGCTTCCTCCCGGAGAAGAACTCGGCGATGATGCGCTTCAGGCCTACCTTGCTGCCAACGAGGACACTCTAAAGGTTCGCTATCAGACGGACATCGCGAACTACAGTGAGAGCGAGCGGGTGCACGCCGCGCACATTCTGGTCCAAGTGGGACCGGAGGCCAATGAATCGACGACCGAAGAGGCCCGCTCCAGAGCCGAGGCGGCCCGTGAACGCATCTTGGCCGGTGAAGACTTTGCCGTCGTTGCAGCCGAAGTCTCAGAGGACCCCGGCTCTCGGGAAGAAGGCGGGGATCTCGGCGTCTTTGCTCGGGGCGTCAACGTGCCCGAGATCGATAACGCGGCTTTCTCACTTGAAGTGGGAGGAGTTTCACAGATAGTCCAGAGCGGCTTTGGATTTCATATCGTCCAGGTGAGCGAACGGCTCCCCGCACGCACCCGTCCCTTCGAGGAAGTCGCCAGTGAATTGGCCCGGGAAGATGCCACCGCCCAGGCGGCCGCGGACCGAGCGGCACGCCTCTCCGAAGCAATTTCCGAGGAAATCGGATCTGGCATGAGCCTCAAGGAAGCCGCCGCGAGCCAGGACCTCACGACCAGCACTGCGGGCCCCCTAGGCCGGCGCGCGGATGGGTTCGTCCCCGGACTGGGCGGCGCACCCGAACTGCTCAACACCGCTTTCGCGCTGGCTCTCGACGCGCCGACTGCGCAGAGGGTGTTTGAGGCGGGCTCCAACCGTGTGTTCATTCAACTCCTCGAGCGCACCGTGCCCCAGGAAGAGGAGATCCAAGCGGCCGTAGAAGCCGTTCGAACGAACCTGCTGAACGCCAAACGCAACCGGCTGGTGCAGGAGTGGGTCGACCGCCAGAGGGACGAATTCGAGAAGAAGGGAGAGCTCGTCGTGAACTCCCAACTCGTCCTCTCCGGCTCATGATAGACCCCCAAAACTTACTCGGTTGATCTCTAGGAAGTGAAATCTATATGCCGAACGCCTTCGGTCTCGAAACCACCACCGATGAGGTCATCCGGGGCACAGACCTGTCGGGGCGACACATTCTAATTACCGGGGCATCGGGGGGCCTGGGGGCCGAAACCGCCCGGGCCCTGGCAAGCGTCGGAGCGCGGGTGACGCTCGCTGCCCGGGATATCGCCAAAGCCGAATCCGTGGCGGAGACAATTCGCTCGGAGGGAAGCGGCCGCCAGGTGGATGTCACCGCATTGGAGCTGACCTCTCTTGAGAGTGTCCGCGATTGTGCGAAGCGTTTCTTGGCCGAGAATGGGAAACTCGATGTTCTGATTAATAATGCCGGGCTGATGGGGTGTGAGCTGGCCAGAACTTCAAACGGTTGGGAACTTCAGCTCGCAACCAACCACATCGGCCATTTCCTTTTGACCTGTCTGCTCGTACCGGCCCTACGGTCCGCTGCACCTGCACGGATCGTCAATCTGAGTTCTGCCGGACATAGGCTGGGCGACGTGGACTTCGAAGATCCCCACTTCGAAAGCCGTGCCTACGACAAGTGGGTCGCCTATGGGCAGTCAAAAACTGCAAATATCCTATTCACCCTTGAACTCGATCGCCGGCTAGCGCCCTCAGGCATTCGGTCCGTCGCCGTACATCCCGGGATGATTATGACCGAACTCGGCCGGCACCTGACTCCCGAAGATGTTCAGGATCTCATGAGTCGAGCAGACCCCAACAGCGGCGCCCCTGCTTTCAAGAGCGTGGAACAAGGTGCAGCCACCTCGACCTGGGCTGCCTCGGCGAGCGAGCTCGAAGGTCAGGGGGGGTTCTACTGCGAAGACTGCAACATCGCCGAGGAGAAGGACGAAGAAATTTCGACCAAAGGGATCTCTCCCCACGCCCTGAATCCCGAGTCGGCACGCCGCCTTTGGACGCTCAGCGAACAGTGGGTGGGCGAAGCATTCCCTCTGAACTGACCTCGCTCGCTGCACACATTGCTAGACGAAAGACTCCCGACTCTGACGCAGGAACCCCATGAACTCCTGCCGCGTCTTGTGATCCCGTTCGAATTCCCCGCGCAGGGAACTGGTGATCGCATAGGAATTCTGTTTCTCGACGCCCCGCATCATCATGCACAGATGTTTCGACTCGATCACGACCCCAACTCCCCTCGGGTTCAGTACTTCTTCGAGGGTTTCGGCAATCTGAGTTGTCAACCGTTCCTGAACTTGCAGACGGCGGGCAAACATTTCCACAAGTCTCGGGATTTTTGAAAGCCCGACTACTTTGCCATTGGGGATATAACCCACGTGAACGCGCCCAAAGAACGGGACCATATGGTGCTCACAAAGACTGAAAAAGTCGATATCACGGACGAGCACCATTTCATCATAGTCAACCTTGAACAGGGCATCGTTTAGAATCTCGACAGGATCCTTACTGTAGCCTTCGGTGAACCGGCGTATGGCCACCGCTACCCTCGCCGGAGTTTTTTCCAGCCCTTCGCGATCAGGATCCTCGCCGAGTTCCTTCAATAGCGTCGACACCAGTCCCTCGATCGGATCATTCATGACAGGTCCCCTTTCTCCACAAAATTTCTCGGCGTCTCGGTAACGCGCAACTGAGCAAGACGGGCGGTACTTCGGTTCTTGACCGATTCCGCCAGCGCCTCATGACATACCCGCGCGATATTCTCCGCAGTGGGTACCAAGGAACCAAAGGGCGCTTCCTCGTTCAAGAGACGGTGACTGAAACGGCGGGCAACGGCCTCTTCAAATATTTCATCGAGCAGTCCCGGAGCCATGATCTGTCCGGTCTCAGCGTCCACCGGTCCCGTAACCGACACCTCGAAACCATAGTCATGGCCGTGGCCTGCCGGATTCGCGCACTTCCCAAAAATTCGCTCGTTCTCCGCCGGGCTGAAAGCAGGCTGCGACAGGACATGGGCAGCGGCCAGGCTGTAGCGGCGAGTCAGATAGATCACGAGTCTGGCCGAATGACATCGACATAGAGGTCCGAGGATTGGTGAAGTCGGACCCTGTTCAGCAACCCCTCGGGCAACGCTTCGTCCAAAAGACGAAAGATAAGGCTTGCAAAATTCTCTGGGGTCGGAGGAATTGTCACGAAATATTCCGTGTCGTGGTTCAAGTCCTTGTGGTCGAAGCGGCCCATGATTTCGCGTTCGGCGACCTCCTTGATCTGCGCCAAGTTGATCACCATCCCAGTAAGCGCATCAGGCTCGCCCTGCACGGTAATTTCGAGCCGGTAGTTGTGGCCATGACGATCGGCATCCTGACCGAATCGCTTGCGATTCTCCTGCTCGCTCAAATCACCTAGCCAGTAGCGCAGTGAAGTGGAGAAATGAATACTGCGAGTTACGCGAAGCATGCTGAAAACTCCTGGGAACTCTTCACCGCCTGTGCTCCGCCCATATCTACCCCACCTACACCAGGATTCCATTCCGAATCTCTGGCGGTCGAAGCGCCGGCCGTCGAAGAGTCGCTCGGGAAATATCCAATTTCTTTCGGATCGGCTCGGCCTGAAGGGCAGGCTTCAAAATACATGATACGCGTCACCGAGAATGCTAGCCGCTCAGGGCCCGTGCAATGAGGACTTCCGGGCAAACGCCCAAGCTCTCGCCATCGCTGGGCACCGTAGCAAAATTTGCTCAGTAGCTGCGAATCAAGCCGCGAACCACACCCCGGATCTGAACATCCGAAGCCGCCACCTCGATGGGTTGCATCGTGGAATTCGCCGGAACCAATTTGACCCGGGAACCAGCGCGATAGAAACGCTTGAGGGTCGCTTCATCGCCACCCACCAGAGCCACGACTGTCTCACCATTGCGGGCTTCCGAACGGCTCTCAACGATCACGAGATCGCCGTCACAGATCTGGTCTTCGATCATCGAGTCGCCCCGGACCCTGAGCGCATAGGTGTCCTGTGGTCGACCCATCAGTTGGGCGGGAACGCGAATATGCTCGCCTCGCTCCTCGATCGCCTCGATGGGATATCCCGCCGCCACCGTTCCCAGCAGGGGAATCGTGGGCAGATCCGAAACGTCCTCCAGGACCGGTTCAAGCGAACGAGAGCGATTCCAGGCCTTCCGGAGGAACCCCTTGCTCACAAGGTGCTGAATATGCTTGTGAACGGTGGCCACCGAGGCCAGTTCGAAGCGTGCCCCGATTTCCTCGAGACTTGGCGAATAGCCGTTTTCTTCGACGAACTCGCAAATGTAGTCGTAAACTTCGCGCTGGCGGCGGGTCAGGGCCATGATGCTCGACCTCCTTGGTTTCGCTGTGTCCGGGGGGCTGCCAATGCCGTTCGCAGGCACCCGGGGGTATCCGATCGATTTCTCTCGACCAAACGAGCAAATTTTCGTCGCAATTTCGCCTTATGGCAGCCTAGCTTCGCGAAATCAAAGCGAAAGTCAAGCTTGCGGGTCGGTTCGCGTGCCAGAATTTTTTCGAAAATCAAAGATTTATTTCGAATCGGAGGTTGACCTCCTGCCCCCCCGATCTAGATTGCCGACCGCTTGGCAGTCGGAGAGACGGACTGCCAAGAGTCCTACCCGGCCACGCGATCCGCGCGCAGGCCGCCCGCAAACAACGACCGGTGAATATCGGTCCACACACGAGGTTATGGCGTCATGAAGATCCGTCCGCTCCAGGATCGAATCCTGGTCAAGCGAGTCGACGAAGAAGCAACGACGGCAGGGGGGATCATCATCCCCGACACCGCCAAAGAGAAGCCCCAGGAAGGGAAAGTCATCGCTACTGGCAATGGTAAGCCCGGCGATGATGGAAATCTCGTCCCCTTGGAAGTCAAAAAGGGCGATCGAGTGCTCTTCAGTAAATACGCAGGGACTGAAGTCAACATTGAGAGCGAGGAACACCTCATCATTCGCGAGGAAGACGTCCTCGGAATCCTCGAGTAGTCAGGAGCAAGCAGAAAAATGTCCAAGGAAATTCTCTTCGATCAAGATGCCCGCGCAAAGATTCTTGCGGGTGTTGACGGACTCGCCAACGCGGTCCGCGTAACCCTCGGCCCTAAGGGTCGTAACGTCATCATCGAAAAAAGCTTCGGCTCACCCACAGTTACCAAGGACGGAGTCACGGTCGCCAAGGAAGTCGAGTTCGAGGATCGCTTCGAGAACATGGGCGCCCAGATGGTCAAGGAAGTCGCGAGCAAGACTTCAGACGTCGCTGGTGATGGGACAACAACCGCAACAGTTCTCGCTCAATCAATTTTTCGTGAGGGGAGCAAGCTCGTCGTAGCGGGAATCAATCCGATGGATCTGAAGCGCGGCATCGACGCTGCGGTTGAGTGCATCAGTTCTGAACTTGGGAGCCTTTCCAAGCCTACTCGAAGTGCCGAAGAAATCGCTCAGGTCGGGACCATCTCGGCCAATAGCGATCCGACCATCGGCGGTATCATCGCAGAGGCCATGGATAAGGTCGGCAAGGAAGGCGTTATCACGGTCGAGGAAGGCAAGAGCCTCCAGACCGAACTGGATGTGGTCGAAGGCATGCAGTTCGATCGTGGCTATCTCTCGCCCTACTTCGTAACCGATCCGGAGTCCATGGAGTGCGTCCTTGAAGAGCCCCTGATTCTCATGAACGAGAAGAAGATCAGCAACATGAAGGATCTGCTTCCCCTCCTTGAGCAGGTCGCACGCCAGGGACGTCCCCTCTTGATCATTGCCGAGGATATCGAGGGCGAAGCCCTTGCGACCCTCGTCGTGAACAAGATCCGCGGTACGATCAACGTAGCGGCAGTCAAGGCACCAGGTTTTGGTGATCGCCGCAAGGCCATGCTTCAGGATATGGCGATTCTCTCCGGCGGCCAGGTTATTGCCGAAGAACTCGGCCTCAAGCTGGAGAACGTCACGGTCAAGGACCTCGGAAAGGCCAAACGCGTCAGCATCGATAAGGACAATACAATTATCATCGATGGTGCAGGCACGAAAAAGGAGATCGAGGGTCGAGTCAACGAAATCCGCAGCCAGATCGAGTCTACGAGTTCAGACTACGATCGCGAAAAACTGCAAGAGCGGCTTGCCAAGCTCGTTGGCGGTGTTGCGGTCGTTAAGGTTGGAGCCGCGACGGAAACCGAAATGAAGGAGAAGAAGGCACGGGTTGAGGACGCTCTCCACGCGACCCGAGCAGCTGTCGAGGAAGGTATCGTCCCTGGTGGCGGTGTAGCCCTCATTCGATCGCAAAAGGCTCTTGCCAAGCTTGACCTTCCCGAGGATCAACAGGCGGGGGTGAACATCATCTCCCGGGCCATCGAGGCGCCTCTCCGATTTATCTCGGAGAACGCGGGTGTCGAAGGTTCCATTGTTGTCGACAAAGTGAAGTCCCTGAAAGGCCCTAACGGTTTCAATGCCGCTTCCGAGGAGTATGAGGATCTCATCAAGGCCGGGGTTATCGACCCGACCAAGGTGGTCCGCACAGCCCTTCAGAACGCAGCCAGTGTGGCGAGCCTGCTCCTCACTACTGAGGCAATGATCGCCGAAAAGCCCGAGGAAAACTCTGGGGGCGGAGCTCCTCCCGGAATGGGCGGAATGGGCGGAATGCCTGGGATGATGTAGAAGCATCTCCAGCTTCGATTTCCAAGCGCAGGCCTTTAGGTGCGACGGCCCAGAAACCGCGAAGAATCGATGCCCGGATCCCAAAAACCCCCGTCGCGGCTAGCCGCGGCGGGGGTTTTTAATTGCCGTTTTCAATTGCCAGGAACGCGGAGATACCGCCAAAAGCTAAATTAAGCCATAACCTTCTTGCACTCTTTGAGGCAACCCTCGCACGCCTTTGCGCATGCTTTGCATTCCTCATGCTCCCCGTGTTTCTCACATTCGGCCTTGCAGTCTTCGAGAATCTGGCTGCAGATCTTCGCCATGCCGGGCAAATGCTTCGAATCAGAGGCAGCCAGTTGCATCAGACTTGAACAACTGGCCATCATGTCACTTACAGAAGCAGAACAAGCCGCCAGACTTGCATCACCGGTTGCGAGCATCTTCTGACAGTGCGCCTGGCAGATCTCTCCAGCGATCCGACAGTCACCAGCCGCACGAACCAACGCCTGATTGCCCCCATTCGCGGCGTGATCATGGGCGTGACCGTGGGCGTGATCACCATGGCCTTCGTGACTGGCCGCCTTCGCCAGAGTCGCCGAAGCTCCGACGGCAAGAGCAGCAGTTCCCGCCAACAGGGCCCTCCGACTTATCGAGTTCTCAGAGCTGTCCTTTTGGACTACTCCACCTTGAGCCTGCTCTGCGTTCGATGCCGTCATAATTTGCCTCCCTTGTCTGTGACCGTCGCAAGACCAACAGTTCCTAAAACCCTCTGTTCTGTAGCACAGAGTATCATCTGCCTGTGCCCATGGTTCTGCCGAGCCAATTCACCAGGACCGATTCTAAGCTTTCGTACCAAGCGCACCGCAGTTGCTCGATGGGTGGAAAAGCGAAACCATTGGGATATCGACTCGGACCGCTGCGCAAACAAAGAGACCCGGTTTCTCGTCCGTTATTTTGAGGCTCTTAAAACTTGCTTCTAGCCCGAGTTGATGGATTTTCAACACGTGTTAGTCCGCTTTCTCCGACGAGTTGCGGCCAAGATTCTGGGCCAGTACGAATTCATTGCCAAAACCCGAGTA
>DUCH01000443.1:0-1263 GCA_012959865.1 Myxococcales bacterium
CCCGTGGCGTAGAGTTCGTCGGCGATATTCGCATTGGTAAACGGACCGAAGCCATAGCCCTTGGGCGTACCCTGCTCACTGGCCAGGATTTCCACCGCCGGCTTGGCGAGGTCGCGCGCCCGTTCTCGGGTGGTCACCACCACCGCACACGCCCCATCGCTTTCAAGGCAGCAGTCAAAGAGCCGATGGGGATCGGCGATCATGGGCGAGGCTTGGTGATCCTCCAGGGTCAGCGGACGCCCGCCCATTACGGCGCGCGGGTTTCGACTCGCATGCTCACGGAAGGTCACCGCCAAAAGACCGAGCTGCTCGCTCGTCGTTCCGTAGAGGTGCATATGCCGGCGCGTGGGCAGAGCGTACGCGGCCGCTGCCATCAATAAACCATACGGCATGGCAAACCCCATAGAGGCCAGCAGCAAGGAATTCGCTTGCTGCAGACTGGGCACCGGAGGTTCGGCCTCCGCATCGACACTGACGCCCCCGCTGCCAAATCGAAAAAACTGCCCTTGACAAAGGGATCGGTAAACCACCACGACTTCGGCCTGCCCTGTTTCCACCGCCATCGCGGCATTGGAAACCGCAGCACACCCGCCCCCGCCTCCCGGCATCCAGACCATGTTGCCAAAACGGAGCGTCGGCAAACCGAGTTCGGCGGCGAGAAAAATCGCCTCGTTGCGATCCTCGGCGAAAGACGCCAACCCATCGACGTCGTCCATGGAGAGTCCGGCGTCGTCCACCGCCCGAGCGATCGCCTGGCAGGCCAAGGCGTGCTCGGTGACATCCCCGATTTTTCCCCATCGGGTGTACGCGGACTCGCCCACCCCCACGATATGCGCCGCCGACGGATTCACGGGCCGCTCTTTCGGAAACCCGGGCGCCCGGGGCGTTCATCGTGCATGGAAGAACCTCGCAAGGGGACGTCGGTAGGCCTGGAAAAATAAAGGGCTGGGCGAACCATTACGACACACGGGGTAAAGAAACGACCACCGTGCCCGTCGCGTGATCGCCGAGATCATTCGCAGCCCGAATGGCGACTTCAATGATCCGCTCTTCTCCCTCGTCGCTCGCCCGAGCGACCTCGCCGGAAAAACGCAGGGGCAGCCCAGGAATTGCCGGCCCCCCCAGGCGAATGGCGATCTTTCGGATCATGGCTTCCGGGCCGGCCCAATCCGTAATAAAACGAGACACATAGCCGTTCGTCGTGAGAATATTCATGAACATATCGGGCGCTCCCTGGGCCTGGGCGTAGGCCGTGTCGTGGTG
>DUCH01000443.1:1357-13441 GCA_012959865.1 Myxococcales bacterium
CGCGGTCGCTCGAAGCCTGTTCGTCGGAATCACTCATGAAGTCCCTTCCGGCGAAGCTTCATCTTTGGGCGCTTGACCCCCTGTACCCGCGCCCATGGTCGAGGGATCGAATTTAAAAATGCGAAAGAGCTGTCGGCCCACATCTTCATCGTCGGCAGTTCTGAACGTTGTGATCCAGGTCACGAAATAGCCCAGGCCCAAGCCCGTCTTCTTGCGCGCAGAAATCGACTCCAGGGAGTTCGTCGTGTGCAGCAGATCGCCCGGCCGGAGATAGCGGAAAAACTCGAGTTCGGAGTTCGTCGCCAACGTGCCCACGTATCCGGCTTCATCTAGAGCAGTCACAACATTTTCGGATTTCATTTCATCCGGAGCGCCGCCACGTTCGGCGATTCCCTCGATCCTTGGCCGAGGCATCGACCAAGCTTGCAGCATTGCGGGAGGCGCAACGACCCCACCGAATCGTGTTGCCGAGGCCACCTCGTCATCGAGATAAACCGGGTTGCGATCGTCCAGCGCATCCACCCAGTGCCGAATCATCGGCACATTCACCGCTTCCGGAGCGGTGGTCGGTGGACCCATCGGCTTCCCGATGAATCGCTCGAGATTATCCCGCACCGTATCAACTTCACCTGTGGACAAACCGGCTCTCTTCCCCGTCAGAGATCGAAAGGCCGCGAGTGTAAGGGATCGAAGCCGGCCCGGCATACTCGATGAAGCGCCCGATTCAGCGCCTTCGGCGGAGCGATCGGTAGGGACATTGGCCGCGCTCGAGCCTTTCTGGCGCGAGCGCGGCCTACTGGCCTTTGTCCGCCGGCGGGGTGGGATGCAGCGAGGCGACGATTCTGTGCGATGCTCACCGGGCTTGAGGGCCGCGGCCGTCTGGAAACTTTTCAAACTCAAGGGGCCAAAAGATGAGCCTTGACGGAATCCGAGTGCTCGATTTTTCGGACCAGCTCGCCGGGCCCTATTGCTCCAAGCTGCTGGCCGACGGCGGAGCCGAGGTCATCAAGGTCGAGTCGCCCGACGGCGATTCCCTCCGCGACCGGCCCCAACCCAACGAAGAGTCTATCCGAGAAAGTTCTCCCCTCTTCCGTTTCCTCAACGCGGGCAAGCAGTCGCTGGTCGGGTTCCCCACGGATGCCCGGGTCCAATCGCTCATCGCCCAGGCGGACTTGGTCATCGAGGCACACGGTCTCGAGTCCGACGGGGGACAAGAACTCGACGTGCCGACCCTCCTCGATGCCCATCCCTCCTTGGTCGTCCTTTCCATCACACCCTACGGGTTGATGGGCCCCTGGGCCCGGCGAAAGGCCACGGAATTCACTCTCCAAGCCGAGTCCGGTTCTATCGCGCTGCGCGGACTCATGGGCGGCGAGCCCTTCCAGGCCGGGGGCCGGATCACCGAGTGGGCCGCGGGCAGCTACGGCGCCGTCGCCGCACTGGCCGCGACTCTTCGGGCTCGCCGGTCGGGGCGCGGCGAACACATCGACTTGTCCATGCTCGAAACCGCCAACCTGATCTTCACCAACTTTTCCGAATCAATGAACCGACTGATGAATGCCGGAGCCGAAGACCCCCCCCATGCGTTTCTCGGCCAGTCTGTGGAGACCCCTTCCATCGAACCCACCGCCGACGGGTATGTGGGGTTTTGCACGAACTCGCGGCAACAGTTTTCAGATTTCCTGCTCATGATCGATCGGGTCGATCTTCAGGAAGACGAACAGCTTGCCCAATTCGCCGGTCGCTTGATGCGCTTCGAGGAGTGGAACGCGATTACCCGAGCCTGGCTCGAAACACGGACCACGCAGGAAGTAATCGAAAAGGCTTCGCTCTTGAGAATTCCGGTTGCACCGATCTGCAACGGCCAGACCGTTCTGGCTCACGAGCATCTGGCCGAACGCGGAGCCTTCATCCCGGATGCACGCGGCGACTTCATGCAACCGCGCCGGCCTTATCGGATCGATCACACCGACCCCCCCGCCCCACGCCGCGCCCCGGAGTTGGGGGAACACACCGGTTCGGCCGCATTCACCCCCCGAACCCGGGGGTCCGGCGTGTCGACCACCCGGGGAGAAAAGGAAACGGAGGACGAGTCCCTCCCCCTGGCGGGGCTTCGGATATTGGACCTGACCGCGTGGTGGGCCGGTCCTTCGGCGTCGCACATCCTGGCCACCTTCGGCGCCCAGGTCATCCACATCGAGGCGGCCTCACGACCCGACGGAATGCGCATGGTGGGAGGCATGATGGCGGGCCATTACCCGCAATGGTGGGAGGCGAGCCCGCACTTCCTCCAGGCCAACTCCAACAAGCTGGGCCTGACCCTCGATCTCAACACCGAAAAGGGCCACGGACTGCTCGAGGAGTTGATCCGAAAGAGCGACGCTGTGGTCGAGAACTTCACGCCGCGAGTACTCGAACAATTCGGCCTCACCTGGGAGCGTATCCAGACCCTCAACCCCAAGGCCACGCTGATGCGCATGCCGGCTTTCGGGCTCTCGGGACCTTGGCGAGACAATACGGGGTTCGCCCAGACCATGGAACAACTCTCGGGCCTGGCCTGGCTCACGGGCCATGTGCGCGACCAGCCCCGCATTCCGCGCGGCCCCTGCGATCCCATTGCCGGGATGCACGCGGCTTTCGCATTCCTCGTGGCTCGGGCTCACGAGGACGATTCGGGCGCCATGGCCCACCACGTGGAAAGCACCATGGTGGAGAGCGCGCTCAACGTGGCGGCCGAACAGATCGTTCGCTGGAGCGCCAACCATGAACTCATGGAGCGGGAGGGCAATCGTTCGGCCCTCGCCGCTCCTCAAGGACTCTACCCGTGCGCGGGAAGCCAACCCGGCTCGGAGAATTGGCTGGCCCTGTCAGTCGCGTCGGATCGCCAGTGGGTGGCCTTGCGAGGCCTGCTGGGTGAACCCAACTGGTCCCTCGCCCCGGCCCTCGAGTCCCTCGAAGGACGCAGACGGGCCCACGACACCGTGGACGAAGAATTGCGCCGATGGACCCTCGGGCACGAACGGGATTCCTTGCTGATCGACCTGCGTGCCCTGGGCATTCCCGCATCCGAAGTCGCCAATCCCTGTCGCCTCTACGAATCCAACCCGCAATTCCGGGCCCGGGGCTACTTCGAAAGGCCCCATCACCCCACCGTGGGCCGCCTGCCCCTCCCCTCGCTTCCCTTCCGCTACAAGAGCATCGGTCGCTGGTTGCGAAGCCCAGCGCCGACCCTCGGCCAACACAATGCCGACGTTTTGGGGAGCATCCTCGGTTTGTCTCTAGGCGAAATCGCCGACCTCGAAGCCGAGGGCATCATCGGCACGCAACCGACGGGACTCTAGTCAGCGACAGGCGAGGAAGGGCCGCTCCAAGCATGATCGGGGGCTTCGACGCCGTAGAGTTCCGCCGCGTTGGCAAAGAGCACCTTTTCGCGAACCTCGGCGGGCATATCCCCGAAAGCCGCATCGATCTTCTGGCGCACCTCATCGCCGTAGAGACAGACCGGGTGCGGGTAGTCGGTCTCAAACAGGATCCGATCGGCCCCCACCTCCTCGAGCACGCTCTGCGGTCCGATCTCCTCGAAGAAAGTGCACGCCCACACTTGGTCGCGCATGTATTCGCCCGGGCGACGAGTGAACTCGGGCTTTTCGGTTCGCACCCGCGCGTACTCGAAGCCGTGATTCAGGGCTTCTTTCACAAAGGGCATCCAGCCAATTCCGCTCTCCACCGAAACAAGCTTGAGCCCGGGGTTTCTGGGCAGGATTCCTGACATCACAACGTCCATCAACTGGATCGCGTTGGTGAGCAGGATGGACATGGAGGCCGAGACCGTCGTGGGGCCGATCCCGTGCGCGGCGAAGCGCGCGGGATTCATCAACTGGTCCTGAAAATCTCCGCTCCCGATATGCAGGCTGATGGGGAGATCCAGATCCTGGGCCGCGGCCCAAACCGGATTCCAATGGGGGTCGCCAATAAATGGCATCCCGAAATCCTGGGGCGCGCTGGTAAAAAGAATCGCCTTGTGGCCCAGCGCGCGGCAGCGCGCGATCTCGGCCACGGTGGCCTCGACATCCCAAAACGGCGTTGCCATCACGGGAATAAAACGCCGGGGATCGGGTGCGATCCACTCGATCAGCCAGTCATTGTAGGCCCGAACGCAAGCCAGCATTAATTCGGGATTGTCCAAGCCCAAGAAGGTCTCGCTCCCGAAACCCCCGATGTTGGGATACAGAGCCATGGCCCAGGCTCCAATCGAGTCCATGTATTCAAGCCGGGCCGCGGCGTCGTAGGCGGCGGGCGGGCACTCGTCGAGATTCTTGGGGATCGACGGAAAAGGTTCGTGCCAGCCGGCCATCGCGGTTGCGCCCACGGGAATCAGACGGCTCCGGGTGCCAAACTGCCAGAGATCGACGCCTTCGTCGTTGCGGATCATGCGCGGAGCTTCCGCCTGAAATTTTTGAGGGAGGCGCGCCGTCCAGACATCGCCCGGCTCGGTGATGTGCGTATCCGCATCGATAAACCAATCCAAGCACTTCACTGTCCATCCTCCTCATAGTGATCCCCAAGCATCGCGAGCATCCTGTCCGCGAGAGCGCCCGTACCCCGTTCGCGCAGTTCCTCGGCGACCCTGCGGCGCTCGGGCTCGGAGCGGTTTCGCGACAGCTTTGCTTTGGCCTGGCCCGCCCGAACATGCAGGCGCACGCCAACGATCGCCTCCAACATGGCGGCTCGAAACGGCTCCGGCAGCCCGTTGTAATCCCAACTCGAATCCGGCGCCTCGAAGCGGTCGATCATCGCAGCGACCATGGTCCAGATTTCATCGGTGTCCCGCACAACCTCAGCCGTAACATACGGCAACTCTAGCGCTTCACGGCGCCGGTCCACCCGGCCTCATTGCCGGCAGACCGATTGCTGGCAGACCGATTGCCGGGCGCCCGGGCGCGGCTGCAGCCGTGCTCCCAGTATCCGTCAATCACGGGCCGGTCGACTCGCCTGGCGTCGAAACGCTCCGAGTCTGGCCATCGAACCCGTAGTCGCGCACGAGCTCGCAAACCTGAAGCCGGTACTCGGAATAGAAGCGTTCGCGCCCAGCGCGCTGGGCTTCCAAATGCTCTGGATGATCGCGCCAGGCCTCCAGAGTCGCGATGCTCTCGAACTCCACCAGGGACACGCGCTCACCGTCCTCGGCCGAAAAAGACTTGAAGTTCACAAAGCCGGGCATGGCGCGGGCAAGATCGAGCATACGCGTGGCCACCGCGCGGTATTCCTCATTCTGCCCCGACCGAAGCCTGGATCGAAACAACGCGACAATCATCGATTTCCTCTCCCTTCTTCAACCGCTGGAATCTCTGGATAGTTTTCCTTCACGGGGGCTCTGTCTGTGGAGAACGGATGCGAGAATGGAGCGCGAGTCCGGATCGCCCCGCTCCCTCCACGGGCCGGCTTACGCCGGGAACTGCCGGTCCCAAGGTAGCGATGACGCACTCGGGTTCAATCGCGGATGGAAACCCAAATGCATGGAACTGACCTACAGTCCAGCCGCACCGACAAGACCCAGCCCGAACCTATACCTATACCTATACCCATACCTATACCTATACCTATACCTATGCCCATGCCTATATACCCATAGCTAGACCCATAGAGGAAAGACATGAATCTCGAGAATCTGTTCTCCATTCAAGGCAAGGTGGCTGTCGTGACCGGTGGCTCCCGGGGAATCGGTGAAATGATCGCGGCCGGCTTCCTTGCAAATGGGGCCAAGGTCTATATCAGTTCGCGCAAAGCCGAGGCCTGCCATGCCACCGCGAAGCGCTTGGTTGAACAATATGGAGGCGAGTGCATCGCGATTCCTGCCAACCTCGCGGACCTGTCGGGGGTCGATGCGCTCACGGCGGAACTGAAGAGCCGCGAGAACCGCGTCGACATCCTGGTCAACAACGCCGGCGTCTCCTGGGGGGCCGAACTGGAGGCCTTCCCCGAACTCGGCTGGGACAAAGTTATGGATACCAACGTGAAGGGCGTTTTCTTTCTCACCCAGCGGCTGCTCCCCCTACTCGAAGCCGGAGCCACCCCCGACGAACCCGCTCGGGTGATCAACATCGGCTCCATCGACGGGATCAAGACGCCGGTCTTCGACAATTTTTCCTACGGACCCTCCAAGGCGGCAGTTCACGCGCTCACCCGGCAACTGGCCTCCCATCTCGTCCAACGCAACATCCTCGTCAACGCCATCGCGCCCGGCCCCTTCCCCACCTGGATGCTCTCCACAGGAGTCGGGGGTGGGGGTGACGTCGAGGCCACCGATTGGGATGCCGTGGGAAAGGTCAACCCGCGCGGGCGGGTGGGCACGCCCGAAGACATCGCCGGCTTGGCCATCTTTCTCAGCTCCCGTGCCAGCGCGTTCACCGTGGGCGAAGTCATCAGCTGCGATGGGGGCACTTTGGTGCGATGAAGACCCGGCGTGGCCAAGGACGATTCAAGTCCCCACAGGCTTGGCGTCCGTTGGCTTGATGGATCCGCTGGCCCTGCTCCTCGGCCCAGCCCCTCGGCCCAGATCGCGTGCTCATCGGGGGAACTTTCAGCCGTTGCGTGGCGTGCCCACCTTGGTTTTCTGCAAAGCCTGAAGGATCGCCACCAAACCGCGGTCCCGCTCGCGGACCAGATCGGCGACGCTCCGACCCGCGGCCTCCTCTTCGCAGCCGGCCACAGCGGCGTCGCGCAGAGCCGGAGTCAACTCCGGGGCCTCAAGGCGAGTCCACGGCGCGCTCAGCGAAGGGCCAAAATGATCCAGCATATGCGCCATGCCGCCTTCGCCTCCGGCAAGATAAAAGGTGAGCATCGGGCCCATCAGCGCCCATCGCAGACCCGGCCCCGCGGTAATCGACAAATCGATTTGCTCTACGGTGGCCTCGCCGTTGGCGAGCATATGGAGCGCCTCCCGCCACATGGCTTCCTGGAGTCGATCGGCCACAAAGCCATCCACCTCGCGATCGAGGCGCAACACGGTTTTCCCCGCCATCGAGTAGAAGGCCGCAGCCCGGTCCATGACCGATCGGGACGTGCCCGGACCCGCCACCAGTTCGACCAGCGGCAGGAGATAAACCGGATTGAACGGGTGGGCGACCAGTACCCGCTCGGGGGCCAAAGTGCACCGCGTCGTCAATTCGCTGATGAGATAACCCGAGGTCGAGGAGGCGATCACTGCACCCGGATCCGAGCCACGGTCGAGATCCGCCAACAGGTCCTGTTTCAATTCCAGGCGCTCGGGCGCACTCTCCTGGACAAGACTCGCGCCCTCCACGGCTTCGGTCGCGCTGTCAAAAAAGACGACCCGATCGGGCGAGGCCCCGGGCGCGAGGCCCATCGCTTCCATGGCGGGCCAGGCCTGAGCGACGGTGCGCTGGAACAATCCCGCGGCCTGGGGATCGGGATCCCATGCGCGCACATTGATTCCGCGACTTGCGAAATAACACGCCCAACCGCATCCGATTACCCCCATCCCGATGCACGCCACGGGTTCGTGCGCCCAATGGGATTCAGCGATTGCATGCGACGACTCAGTCAACGCGGACTCGATCACGAAACGGGCCCCAGGCGGCAGCCCCCCGCGTCGCCGCCGAAACTTTTCCGCGCGTCCGATCCCATGTACCCACGGTTCGCCGTCCCCGATCCAAAGCCACGCCAACATACAGCACGCCGCGGGAAACCGAAGCGACCCCACGAGAAAACCGGGCTAGCCTCCGGGCGTGTCAGCCCTCCCGCCAACCCTTCAGTCGATCCGAAATTCCGGGGCGACGGTCCTCGCTGGATGTAGCCTGGTCCTTGGACTTTTCTCATCGGTGAGCCCCCTTGGGCTCTTGGGGTGCGGCGCTTCGGAACCGGCCTCTCCCGGCCGCGTTCCTCCGTCGACCGCCACAAGCTCTAAAGCGAGTGCGGGTCCGACCCGCAACGGGCAAGAAATTATGGCCCGGGTCGACGGCCGAGCCGTGCGCGCCAAAGAAGTCGACGCGCGCCTAGCCCTCAAGCTCTACGATCTCGCATTGGCGGGGTACCGGTTGCGCGCGAGTTCGCTCGACACTGTCATCGCCCGGCGACTTCGGCTGAACAACGATGTCCCCGCAGACCTGGCCCACGAGCGGGTCGAAATTCTTTGGGCTCCCCCGGAGGCCCCACGCATTGAAATCCCCCTGATGGGGTCGCGTATTCGGGGCCCCGAGAATGCACGGGTCACCCTGACCGAGTTCATCGATTTCCAAGCGGGGCCAAGCCGCAGCCTGCAGCCGGTGCTCGAGCGAGTCCTCGAAGAGTACCCGGACACGGTCCGCCTTGCGGTGCGCGACCTGGCGCTCCCCTTCCACCGCTACGCGCAAAAATCCGCCGAGGCCGCGCGCTGCGCGGGAGACCAGAATGCCTACTGGCCCTACCACGAAATGCTCCTCATGGAGCAACCCGGCCTCGAGTCCGAAGATCTCCGGCGTTACGCCCTTCGCCTCGACCTCGAGCCCGCGGTCTTCGATCGCTGCCTGAATGAGGATAAACAGGCCGCGTTGGTCCGCGCGGACGGATCCCTGGCGGCTCTTCTCGGAATTTCCCGGGCGCCGAGTCTCTTCGTCAACGGCCGCTACCTACCGCCCCCTTTCACCTACGAAGGCCTGGTCCGGGCAATCGAAGCAGAGACCGGGGACCTGAGAAATTCGCCCGTCGCGGCCGAGAGGAAGAATGGCGCCCTAGAGCCAAGCGAACAGGCTGGGCCGAAACAGCGGCCGGGTGGCAATGGCTTACACGATCCGCAGTTCGACCCCGAAAGCACCGAATATCGCGAACCTGCCGATGCCGTGGGCTCCGGCGAACATTTGTTGCCACCCCTTCCCGAGGTTCCCCTGGATCGACTCGTCGAGCCCGAAGCGGTCCTCGACCTCGCCCGAGACGCCGTGGACCAGGCTCTCGAGGAGCGACCGAGGCTGGAAGCCAACCTGCAAACCAGCCCCGGTGTCTTCTCTGGCCGACGGCTCCTCAAACTCACGGAAATCCAGCCGGGCGATCTCTACGACCGTCTGGGCCTGCGAAACAATGACGTCCTGATGCTCGTGGATGACCAATGGATTACCGACGAAGCGAATCCACTTTGGGACGCCCTTCAGAACCAGAGCGAAATCACCCTGCTCGTGATGCGCCGGGGTCGCCCGCACCGCTACCGCTATCGATTTCGGTGAGCGTTCAATCGCGGAGCTATTTCCGCGGACTTCCGCTCCACGCTCCGGTGGCCAATAGGCTCTGCCCCTGAAGATTGGGGTGAAAACAATCGCCTCCATTGAGTTCGGATGCGCTGAAGCTCGTGGTGCCCACCGATGGGGTCACTTCATTCACGTAGTCGGCCACCACTTCGATCCCCAGAGCATTGCGCCCGTTCTCGTTGGTCGCATAGGCGAAAGCCTGATCGCGCAGAATTTCGTTGTAGCGCTTCACCCTGCTGGTGATGGCCGCGAGTCGAGTGGCGAGGGTCTCGCCGTTCAATGTGGAGCCGCGGGTGGCCACCTCGCAAACCCCAAAGCTGCTCCAGAAGCTCGTGCAATTGACACTGCCCGAACTCTGCTGCAGGACGATTCCCGCCGGACGGAGATCCTGTATTCGAGGGACTCCGAGCAGATAAACGGTGGCGCCGGGATCCAGAGAGCTGGGATGATTGAAACCCACCAGCTTGTCGAGGCCGGCAGTAAGGGCCGACTCCCATTCCGCGTCGGTATAGAGCGCATTCGCGCAGTGGGCGGGGTCCACGCAGTCGCGATTGCAAATATCGTTGCCGCCCAATTCGACCACCACCAATTCGGGAAGCGGAGCCAAAGCGAGAATACTGTCGACCTGGCTCGAAAAAGTACTGACGCCTCCCCGCATCTCGGCGCCGCTCACCGAAACGCGAGCCGAACCGATTCCCGAACCCGGACCGTATTGCTCGACGTAACTCCCCCCCAAAGAGCCCCCGTCAAACCACGAGTGATGGGGCTGATCCCCTCCCGCCGGGCAGAGCAGGCAGATGAGCCCGAAAAAGCCCGCATTGCAAGTGCAGTCCGCGGAGAACGCTTGGGTAATGCTGTCGCCCGAAGCGGCCATGAAACTGGGAACCGGCGGCGCACCCACAGCCGCCTGGCACACCTGGGAGACCCCGGGCACGATACCCACCAGACCTTCACGCAGTGCCCACTCGTCGTTGACCTCGCAGTCCAGGCGTCCGCCCGCCACGCTGCACAGGTCGAGATTGCTGGCTTGGGGGGTCAACCCGGCGAGGTCGCGCTGGTAAACGGCGGCGTCCAGCAAGTCGACCCGGCCATCGGCGTTGAGGTCGCCGCACTGACAAACGTCCCCGATCCCATCGCCCCCGGAGCCGAGCAGGCCGCCGACATCCTCCTGGCCGGGGTTCGCGACGAAGACACAGTTGTCACTCGCGTCGAGGACTCCATCCGAATCGGCGTCTTGCGCGGTGGATGGACTCGCCAGGAAGAGACCACCAACGAGAGCCAACACAAGAGCCTCTTGTCCAATGCGGATGCCCGAGCTCGCCCTTCGGCGACCACGAACAAGTCCCGCAAGCAGGAACAGGCCAGCAGCCCAGAGCGAACCCGGCATCGGCTCGGGAACAGCGAGAACGGCGCCGGGAATCGCCGTCAGAGCGAAGCCGGCGTCCACCGCGGTCCCCCCCGCTACCTCTACGCTCCAGCCACTCCCCGAAACGTCGAGCACCACTTCGCCGATGCGAACGGGCCCGAGTTCGCCGACGATTGCATCGCCCCCCGTCGCATTGAGGGTCAGGCTTCCCGCCCGCCAGACAACGTCTCGCCCAAAATCCGGAATGAAGGTCTGCACGCTGGCCGCACCCGAAACCAGCAGATCGAATTCCCATGCGCAAATTTCATCGCCGTCGCCATCCACGCACGGCAGCCCCACCCCCGAGGCGATCGAACCCCCATCCAAATAGAGATACAGGTTCTCGCTCGGAGATCCAGCCAGTACCGGCGTTGCGCCCGGCTCGATGCCATCGTCCGCGACGCTGTGAAAGAGAGTCGGTATGCCCGCAGCCACGCTTGAGGCCAGAAAAACCATCGACCCCAGAATCGAGAGACTTCTTCCTAGCATTTTCCCGCTCATTCTTCGCATCGGACCAGCATACCCTCCAGCTCCCCAGAAGCAGAACTTAAATTTTCATAATCGTGAAAAAATGGGTCGCGCCCGGTGGCGAAGGCCTCTGGCCGCGACCACAATGTTCCCGCAAACTTTATTGCAACAAGGGCGCAACTGATCGAATGGAGCTTCGCGATGGACGAGAGAACCCCCTCCACGAGTTCGCCCCCCTACGGGGTGGGAGACACTTCCTTCAGAGCTGCGGGAGAAGGCGAAGGCTTGCGCAAACTCGTTGACCTTTTTTACGACTTGATGGATCGCCTCCCCGAAGCGAAAACCGTTCGTGCGATGCATCCCGCGAACCTCGAAACTGCCCGGGACAAACTTGCCCGCTTCCTTTCCGGGTGGCTCAACGGGCCCGATACGTACGTCGAAAAATATGGTCCGATCCATATCCCGCGCGCCCACACCCACCTCGCCATCGGAACCGCGGAGCGCGATGCCTGGCTCCTCTGCATGGAGAAGGCATTGGCCGCCCAACCCTACGCCGAGGACTTCAAGCGATATATGCTTCGCGAGCTACGCGTGCCCGCAGAACGCTGCCGGACCCGATAGAAACACTCGGGACCGAATCTCCGCCAGGCTGTTCGCGAGCTCCCCTTGCGACCGGCATCTCCGCACGCCTGGATTGTGACATTCGCCGTGGCATAATCTCCTCAGCCTTAACCCAGGAGTGCGTCCGGTGAGCAGTTCACAACTGAACCAAGAACAATTGGAATTCCAGGACTACGCCCGACGTTGGCTGAGCGAGAACGCGCCGCCCCCGCCGCCCGAGCGGCTACCTCTCAGCCCCATCGAGGTCATGACCGTGGGCCAGCGGGACTACCTGCAAGCCTGGCAGGGTCGCTGCTACGAGGCCGGCCTGATCGGGTGCGACTACCCCGAGGCGTACGGAGGGCGCGGAAAGAA
>DUCH01000444.1:0-632 GCA_012959865.1 Myxococcales bacterium
CCGGGCTCTCGGGGTCATCCGGGCCGTTGACGAACTTGGCGGCGGCCTGGTAGCCGGAGCCATTCCCCAACACGAAATTTGCTGCGGTACAGGTGGTCGTCGTACACGAGCCGGTGATGGTCATCAGGAAGACGATGGACTCGCCCGGCTGGATCAGGTTGGGGTTGCCCGCCCCGACGCCGCCGGTCAGTGCGAAATCAAAGGCACCGAAACCGTTCGCGGAGGTGGCGCTTTCCACCGGGGTCCACGCCGCCAGGACGTCCCCGTTGCTCGAATGGGTCGCGCTGGTCACCGTCAGCCCCGAGACGCCGGGGGATAGGAAATACAAGCTGTCTTCTGGCACAACGTCCGAGTATGGGCGTTATGTTAAATCCCTAGGGGAGCCCGTGACGGGGGTTGCCAGTGCCCCCGAACTCCACCCAAGCCCCAAACAAAGGCCAACAGCCAAGAGCCCCAACCGCCGCATATCCCCGCCCTCCCAGAGCAAAACGTCTGAAAGGGAGGTGGGCGCTTTTCAGTTTAGGTGGCAAAAAACGCGCAGAATATGTGCTGTGGGGTGAGTGGTTGCTCGGGAGCGTTTGTGGCAAAGATTATTTGGCTGATTCTCGCCCTGTGGGGCTGCTGAGGCGAGA
>DUCH01000444.1:648-8765 GCA_012959865.1 Myxococcales bacterium
GTGTTTCAGGGAGTTGGGGGCCAGGATGCCGGTTCGATTTATCTGATCGGTGTAAATAAATCGGAGGGGCGGGGCCGGGCGCATAGTCCGGGTGGGTCAGCCCTGGCTCAGCGAGCAAGCCCGTCACGGGCTCCCTCTAGCGATTCAACATAACGCCCATACCCGGCGTTGTGCCAGAAGCCAGCTTGAATGTCCTATCCCCTACCAAAGACAGCCGTCAGTTGCCTGTTGAAGTTCTCAGCTGTGAAAGGTTTGCCTATTAAAAATAGAGCTCCCTCTGAATCGGCATCGTCACGAAATTTCTGGGATTGCTCCGAGGTGACGAAACCAAATTTCACATCGATACCATCACGCTTAAGCGTTTTGAGAAGTTCGATGCCGTTCATCTTGGGCATGTTCCAGTCACTAAGCACCAGATCGGGCTTAGAATCCTTGATCATGGCAAGGCCCTCTTCACCGTCACCTGCCTCTGAAATCTCGTGGTCCCCAAACCCCGCTTGTTTAAGCGTACGTTTGATGAGGCTTCTCATCGGCTTGCTATCTTCTATTGTCATAATACTCATGTGTCTGTACCTGCTTCTCTAGCAAGCTCTTGGTCAAGGACCGGGTTGGCCTGAGCCGTTGTGGCTACCATCGCTCCGAGTATCATGCCGGCTTTTATCGTTGCTGTTCGCTTCATGTCGTGCTCCTTTAAAGTATCTGTGGATCATGTCCTTGGGCGGTATGATCAGACACGCCCAATTTTTCCGTTAATCATTTGCTGCCAAAGAGTTATCGTTCGGCCCGGGTAGCCCGCCAGATGGGACCAGAGCAGCGCCCTAGCCGGCGGCGCACTAGAATTGGGCCGAAGCCGAAGCTGAGAACCAGGCGGTCGCTGCCGAATACACCCCAACCAGAGAAGAGGTACTGGGGATGAAGGGGAATAGGACATTCAAGCTGTCTTCTGGCACAACGTCCGAGTAAGGGCGTTATGTTAAATCCCTAGGGGAGCCCGTGACGGGGTTGGCCTGGCCCCGCACAACGCCATGGGATCAGAACCAGCCGCCCTGCTCGATTCTTACCACGATGTTCAGTGCGGAGAACTATTGCCCAGGCTCCCGAATGGGCCGGAGTACATCGCTGAAATTGATGTAATCCACTTGAATGCTAAAGGACACGAAGAGCTAGCCGCCATGATCGCGACTGCAGTGCCCGAGCCATCGAGCATGTTGCTTTCAATGGCTGCCCTGGTTTCTCTAGTGCTATTGTAAGGTGGCTTACCTCAGCCGAATCAGCGAGTAGAGTTCGACTTCGTTCGGGCGCCGCTAGCATTCTTCGCACCCTCGGTTGCGCTCGCTCTGGAGGTTCATCGCGACTTCGAGCGCTGCGCTTCGCGATAGGTCCGCAGGACTTCTTCCCCGAGCCAGTCCCTGGCGAGCCGCAGAGCTCCTTCGAAGATGAGGTGGGTCCCATCGGGTCGGTAGTTCGGGTCGAGATCGCCACCCGGAAGCGTGCGCATGTGGCGCGCGAGATCGATCACCCTCAGCCTTCCGGGGCGCTGGTCTTCGAGTTCGAAGATCAGCTCGTTGAGTCGCGCCATGCGTGCCGGATCCGACTCCGGGAACGGGGTCTTCGGAGCCTTTCCATCCTTGCGAACCTCGATCGAGGGATGGGTGAGCCAAATGACGAGTGACCCGTCCGCCAAGAGCAGGTCGACAGCCGACAACATTTCCTTCCGCAGGTATGCATCGAGCAGGGGATCGCCGGGCCTTCGCCAGACCGTGTCACCGGGGAGCTTGCGGTCGCAGACGTCCCAGGGAGCCGCGAAGACGACCGCGATGTCGGGTCGATCATTTGCGACGGACTCCAGCCACGACTTGTCGCGATCCTTGCAGTGTGGAGCCCTGCCATACTCGGCGCCGGCGAAGCGATAGCGACCCTCGCGAGCGATCCCACAGCCGAGTTCCGCGCTGCCCTCGCGTAATCGCATGTTCTCGTGCTTGTGAAGCCAATAGCCGAGCCCGACCGCCATGGGAATCGCAGTCGAGTCCCCGTAGAAGGCGATACGGGCCGAGTCGGGGTCGCGGCCCGGCGGAGGTTCGCTTGGATCCGGCTTTCGAGCTCGGACTTGCTCCATGTAGGCTTCGAGAGCCTCGAGGTCCGCCCTCATCTCAGCATCCTGCTCGCCGCGGTTCAACTCGCCGACCGCCAGCGAGGCCCCGAGTAGAACGGCCGCGAAAGCGACAGGAGTTGCGACGAAGGGGCGCCAGCCCGTCAGCGCCCGCCGGGTCCGGATGGGCGACTCGAGGAACGAATAGGAGATGCCCGCCAGAGTGAAGGTCACCAGGGCGCGGAGGCCGAAGAGTGTGCCGTCCTCGAGGTTCGTTCGCTCCGGCGAGAGCCACAGGTACACCGGCCAGTGAAAGAGGTAGGCGCCGTAGGAGACTCGCCCGATCCAGCGGATCGCACGACCCGAGAGGAAGGCCCGTACCGGCCCAGCAGGCTGGACCGCCGCGGCGATCACCGCGACCGAAATAAGCGTATAGGCCGCAAAGCCGCCCAGGTAGAGCCACTGCGATTGCAGATCGACGGTGGCCCAGAGTCCCACCATAACCAGCATCGCAACTCCGCCCGAGATCTCCACGACGCGTTGCACCGCAGGTCGGATCCTTCGACCGCAGAACCATACCGCGAGTAGTGCGCCCATGAGGAGTTCGGCTGCACGCGTGTCGGATCCGTAGTAGATCCGGTCCGCGGACGCGCCATTGACGGTCAGCCACACCGAGATGCCCACCGAGCCGAGGGTGAGTGTCGCAAGTACTCCGCCGAAAACGATTCGTGAGTGGGTTCCGGATCGAAGGCCCGCGACCGCGACCAACGGGAAGGCGAGGTAGAACTGTTCTTCGATCGCCAGCGACCAGAAGTGCTGTACGGGTGACGGTGCCGAGAAGAGCAGTGAGTAGGACGCGTCCGAGAAGAGAAAATGCCAGTTAGCGCAATAGAAGAGCGCCCACAGCACATCGTCCTGCAGGCGTTCCAGCTGACCCGGGGTCGCGATCGATACTCCGAATAGTGTCATTCCGACAAGTGTGAGTAGAGATGCGGGCATCAGACGTCGAAAGCGCCGTGCCCAGAAGGCCCCGAGTCTTATGCGACCATTCCGCTCGTGCTCGACCAGGAAGAGCGAGGTAATGAGGTAGCCGGAGAGCGTAAAGAAGGTTGCGATGGGGAGGAAACCGCCACTGGCCCAGGAGAACTGGGAGTGAAAGCAGAGCATCCCGATGAGCGCAAAACCTCGCAGTCCCTCGAGGGCGGGCTCGAAGGGAATCCGCCCCTTTGAGGGTTCTCCGGGTTCTTCCATAAGCGTTGAGCATGCCCGAGGCAGTTGCGAAAGTCACGGCCGCCGCGCGTGCCGAGCGCGGGCGAGTTGTCCCACAATCCTGGCGAATTCTGCGGAGTGAATAGGGTTCTATGTTCGGACAATGCCTTGTGTGCTGGTGCTAGCTCCCGTCTCAGTATCCCGGCGGTCAGCCTGCCCCTCTTCCGCGTCAGCGGCTTCATTCGACGCTCGTTGTCGGGGGATAGGGCTCGCCCCCCCAAGCTGGCACAACGTCCGGGTATGGGCGTTAGGTTAAATCCCTATGGAGAGCCCCGTGTCGGATGACAGCGCGTCGATTCTTCGAGTCGAACATCCGCTTCCTTCGAGACGGTTTCGAGCTATGGATTGCCAAGGATCTTCGCGAGCGCATGCCGGAGTGTAGCGCCCGGGTCATCGACCCCGTCGCGACACCGCCAGGCCACGTGACCATCCGGTCGAACGAGGACTGCCCCCGCGTCGATCCCGTAGAGAGAAGCAAACCCTCCGCTTGGGTCTTCAACATCCACGCCAACTCCCACGAATGCGATGGGGAGGCCCTGTGCCGCAGCCGCAGAGCGCCAGTGTTCTGTTTCAGCGGCCCCAGCGAGGAGCGTCCATTGGCCATCGAAGAGGTCGAGGGTCGAGAGGATCTTGCCTTCCTTCACGAATCCGTGATGCGGTGCTCGTGCTCCGGGTCTCGCATTCGGTATGTAGTCCCGGTCGGGGTCTTCGCGTTCTGGCGGCTGCGAACTGTCTGGCACCAGGGCACCTGTCTCATAGCTGAATCCGAGGTCGCGCCCCAAGGCGCTGAAGTGCCCGACTTCGCGGTCGGCGATCTCTTGGATCTGGGCCGACAGCACTTCAAAGCTCACCGCGCCATCTGCCAGTCGCTGCGCTTCGTGTGCGGCGCCGGGCCCGATGACTTTGTCGAGCCCCGCCGCATTGCGAGCACTCCAGTCGCAGTTGCCGCGACCGACGGGGAGGCGTTCGGACTCGTAACTATCGAGCAGTACGGAGCCCGCCTTGCCCTCGATCACGGCCGCCAGTTTCCACGCGAGGTTGTGTACGTCCTGAAGGCCGGTATTCATGCCAAAGCCGCCGGTGGGCGGGAAGCGGTGCGCCGCGTCTCCGGCGAGCAGGACGCGACCCGCGCGATAGCGTTCTGCCACCTGCGCCGCCATTGTCCAGGGACGCACGGAGCGGATATCGAAATCGACGTCGGCTCCAATCGCGCGACGAAGGATCCTCTTGCACTGCTCTTTGGTGTACGACTCGAGCGACAGGCGTTCCACGTCCCATGCCGCATGGAATACCCAGCGTTCCTTGCCGTCGATGGCAATCAGGGTTCCCGGCGCTTCGGTATCGATTGTCCAGTACAAAATCGCGGGCCGTGCTGAAGCGAACTCGGACAAGTCCGCGTGAAAGTAGATCCCCACCACGTGGGCCAAGGCTTCGGGGCCCTCCATCGCAATTCCGAGGAGGCTCCGGGTTGGGCTTGCGGCGCCGTCGCAGGCCACGACCCAGTCGGCGTGAACGACCCTTTCTTTTCCGCCATGCCGAAGTTTCACGGTGACTCCGTCCGGCGCCGTCTCAAGGTCCACCATCTCGGTCGAAAACTCGACGCGGCCGGGTCCCTTGGCTGCGAGATTGGCGAGCAACGGCTCAATCCGGTCCTGTGCGCACGAAGCCTGAGGCGCGGGGCTCTGGGCCATCCGCAAAACGATCTCCTTGGGAGGGGGTGCAAGATTAAGTGCAGCAAGTTGTCGCCCGGCAAGGTCCGTCACCCATCGAACATGGGATGTGCCCATTGGAAGCGCATGCCGACGGATCTCGCTGTCGAGCCCAAGCGACCGGAAGATCTCCATCGACCGCGTATTCACAACGTGCGCTTGGGGGTGGTCACAGGTGGTTGAATTGCGTTCGACTAGCAACGAGCGCACTCCTTGACGAGAGAGCAGCGCTGAGAGTAAGAGCCCCGAGGCTCCACCGCCGACGATCAATACCGGGAAATGGTCTGCCTGATCTGCCTTCATTCTTCGCCCCTGGCGGTTCTCGCCGGAGCTTCTGGCCGCGCTAGGCGACCCCGCGCTCCCAATTACTTGATGATCCACTAGTAAAATGATTCAATGCTTGTGATCTGTCAAGGAGTCTTCCGTGCCCCAAAGCTCATCCAAGCCGGTCCGCACTGCCAAAGGCAGGCGCTCCAACGAGAACGCGGCCGAAACTCGCGATCGCATTGTCAGGGCAGGGCTCGCCGCGTTTTCCGAGATGGGCTTTGGCGCGGCGAGCCTTCGAGAGATCGGCGCGCGCGCCGATGTCAGCCAGCAGCTCATTACCCACCACTTCGAGACGAAGCTCGGGCTCTGGAAGGCAGTGGTGGATCACACCTTTGGAGAGCTCCGCGCCGCGTTCGTCGGTCGCGCCCGCGAGCTCGAAGGCGTCAGCCTCCCCGAGCGCATGCGGCTGCTCATAAAAGAGTTTCTGGTCTTCAGCGCTGAGCACCCGGAGTTCGCTCGCTTCATGATGCACGAGGGCGCGAGCAAAGGACCGCGTCTCGAGTGGCTGGTCGAGCGGCACGTTCGGCCCATCTACAAGACCCTCGAGTCACGCATCGAAGAGGCCCAGGCCCGCGAACTCATGCCGACGGGAGATCCCTTTCAGATTGTCTACTTGCTGATCGGCTCCACAGCCATGTTCTCTCAGGCAGCCGAGTTTGAGCTGCTTGTCGGCCGAGACGTGCGCTCTGCAGAAGTGGTGGATGCCCGTGCAGATCTCGTGCTGCGTCTCTTGTTGCCCGGTGTACCCCTCGCGGACGAAGAGTGACCAAGATGCGCTTGCTCACGTCTTACCCAATTGACCCGAATCGCAGGAGTTGAGTCCATGACAGAATCCAGCCTCGCCCGAACTGCTGCCGCCCGCGGCAAGGTTGCCCCCGAACGGCTCGCCCACATCGTCGTGCGCACGAAACTCGAGCGAGTGGCCGAGATGGCCGCGTGGTATTGCACGGTCCTCGAGGCCGAGGTGGTCTTTGGCAACCCGTTTTTGCAGTTCCTCACCTACGACGAAGAGCATCATCGGCTGGCGATTGTCGGACAGCCTGGCCTTGGCGACCGCGTGGTCAACACCATCGGCGTCCACCACGTGGCATTCACCTATTCGAGCCTGAAGGACCTTGTGCATACTTACGAGCGCTTGAAAGCGAATGACATCGAGCCCTCGATCTGCATCCACCACGGCGCAACGGTTTCGATGTACTTCCTCGATCCAGATCGCAATCAAGTCGAGCTCCAGATCGAGGTCTTCGACAGCCCCGAGGAAATCGACGCATTTCTGAAAAGTGGCCACTTTGCGAAGAACCCGATCGGCGTTCACTTCGACCCCGAGATTCTGATCCGGCGGTTTCACGAGGGCGTGCCCGAGGCGGAACTCAAGAGGCCGCTCGAGGGACCTCCGCCTAAACCGGAAGCGTTTCCCATCCACTAACACTGACACTGACACCGGATAGTCACCCGAAAGAAGGAGTCCCCCATGAAGCTGTTCACGACGGACCGCGGCATCGCCCGCTACCACTACACCCGCTCTTTGCTCCGGAGTTCCACTCGACTTTCTCTTTTTTCCGAAATCATCCGCAAGAAACTCCCTTGCGGATCACCGCGGTTCTCCGATCAACGATCTGGACGCGGGCGGTTCTCAACCTGTTCGGCATATACCCTTGCGATAACCGAATTGATCCAAGTCCTGTAGTGGCCGCTGGAGTGGGGGTTCGCAACTGGAATTTCTGGAATCGCATTTCGGACGGAGGTCACCGTCGGATGCCAGTCTGCAAAGCCTACGTCGTTCTTCTCCGCCCAGGCCCGCAGCCATTCATAGGAACCGTGATCCTCGCCGGGCAAGCTGGTCCAGCCAACAATCAGCGTTGCCCCCATACGGTCTGCCACCTCTTTGAGCGCTTCGAATTTGGGTTCCTGTCGGAGGGCTACATTGCGCAATCCGCGTTCGTCGGCATTCTTCTTCTCAAACAGACCCGAGCCCTCCGACTCGGAGCCGAATCGGAGCCTGTCGCGTGCCCGGCCAGCGGCGATCTTTACTCGCTTGAAGACTTGGAGATCATCCAAAATCCACTGGAGGAAGTCGACAAAATTTCCCCAAAGGGGGCTTCCGTCAACGAGGTGTTGGTGGCGGTATCCCTGTTGGAAGAGAAAATCGTCGAAAAAATCATTCGGACAGCCGAAGTAGAGAATGTAATCGGGAGAAGCAACGAGCTCCGCCCATCGGTCAATGGCGATGATTGCCTGGTCGGCCCCATAGGCGGCCAGACCGAGATTAACCACAGCGAAATCCTTCCGATATTCGCCACTGCGGGTATTCAATAAAATATCCATCTGAAATGGATAGGTCGCGTCCGCGGGCAAGCCAGTGCCCTGGGTATAGGAATCTCCAGCTGTAAAAATAACGGTCTCGTAGTCGTCAAAATTCTCCTGGAAGTTGACTGTACCCAGGGCGCTGGTTTTCACTTCGGACTGATGGTCACTCAGGTGAAGGTCGTGCAGCCCTGGTTTTAGCCGAATTCCAAGCTCTTCGTCGTATTGGTACCAGTCGAGCCTACCCACCAGATAGATGGGTGCGAAAGTGCGCAGGAGAATCTCGGCGATCACCAGAGAGGCCATTAAGACGATGAGCATCAGCGCCCACTTTTTGTAGGTCGAACTCTTCTTCGGCGTCATGGTCCTATTCCCCACATCCCGGGACCTTTTGGATTGACGAGCTTTTTTCAGCCCTC
>DUCH01000444.1:8895-13402 GCA_012959865.1 Myxococcales bacterium
CCTGGGCGTTATGTTAAATCCCTACGGGGAGCCCCGTGATGAGGCCGATGAACGCCGATCCGCTCGGCGGCGGGAAGGGGCCATTCGTGTTCAACGCAAGCCGCAATCGCTTGTTGTTGAGCTTCCTGCTCGCATGCACGGCCCTGGCCGCTGCCGAGAAATCCATCTCTCCTCAGGCGCGGCAGCTGCACCAGGATTCGATCGTTATCGACGGCCACAACGACGTCACCACATGGATCGTCGATTGCGGATTCGATCTGGGGATGGACGGAGCCGATCCTCGGAAGAAGAACGCGGAGCTCTGGTGGATTCTCGGCCGCTTCCTTCCGACGCCGGCCGGCGACGAACTCCGAACCCACACCGACCTTCGTCGCATGATAGCGGGAGGCCTCGACGCGCAGTTTCTCTCGATCTTCTCGGATCCGCGTCGCTTCTCGGGGGCCGAAGAAGCCAAGGGCAGGGCACTCGACATGATCGAGGCCGTCAGGCGACAAGTGGAGCTACACGCCGATCGGCTGGAACTCGCCCTTGGTCCCGACGAGATTCGGGAGGCTTCCGCTCGTGGACGGATCGCCATCCTGATGGGACTCGAGGGTGGTCACGCCATTGCGAACGATCTCGCGACCCTGGACCTCTTCTACGACCTCGGTGTCCGCTACATGACGCTGACCTGGAGCAACACGAACGACTGGGCTGATTCCTCGACGGACGAGCAGCGGCATGGTGGTCTCACGCAGTTCGGCCGAGAGGTCATCCGGGAAATGAACCGGCTCGGCATGATCGTCGACGTTTCGCATGCGTCCGATGACACCTTCTGGGACGTGGTTGCGACGACCGGGGCCCCTATCATTGCTTCTCACTCATCGGCGCGAGCGCTCGTGGACGTCCCTCGCAACATGAGCGACGAGATGCTCCGCGCAGTTGCGGCCAGTGGCGGCGTAGTCATGGTGAACTTCGGCGGTGCGTTCATCGACCCACGCAAGGCCGGAACCTGGAACATGCTCTGGGATGCGCTGCTTCACCTGGGCCCCTCATCGACGCCTCTCAGCGCGTTGCTCGACCACATCGACCATGTGGTTCACGTCGCCGGCGTCGATTCCGTCGGCTTGGGATCTGACTTCGACGGAACGCTGTTCCTCCCGGATGAAGCCCGCGATGTAGCCGGATTCCCGGCAATCACTGCCGGCCTTCTGGAACGAGGTCATTCCGCAGAAGACATCCGCAAGATCCTTGGGGAGAATCTGCTGCGTGCGTTTGGCGAAACCGAAGCGGTCGCAGCGCACTTGCGGATGGCGTCTACCGCCCAACAAGGCAGCTTGTATGTCCTATCCCCAGATGTATCGCGAGGCTCGCTACGCGCGCATCTACGATGCCCCGGACGAGGTTCACCGCATGGTCGTGGCACGCCGCCTGATCAAGGACCCGGTGAACAATCCACCGTGGGCACTCTGACGAGACCCGCGGAGCTGCCAATATCGGGCCAGCGTCTCGACGAGACGGGTCAGTCCGCGATGAAGTTCCCGTGAAAGCCGTAGGGGACGCGCTGCGGCAGCGTGACCTTGGCGATCGGATCCTTCGTCATGTCGGTGGCGTCAAGCACGACGAAATCGGTCTTGCCCGTGTTCTCGTCGTGCACGTAGCTCATGACGTAACCCTCGTCGCTGTCGGGGTCCGCGCCCTCGGCCGGCACGAAGACTGCCTCCGTCGAATTCCGGCCGGGGCCGGTTTCGTGGATCTGCGTCTCTCCGGTCTCGAAATTGATCTTCAAGTTGCCTCTGAAGTCGGGCTGTTCCATGTCCGAGTTGTCGCCGAGATCGAGACAGAAGCCGAAGCGCTGCTTCTGGCCCGACCGTTCGTCCGCAACCCGCGGGAACTCCACGCGGCGGTCGAACAGCTTCTCTTCCTTCACGGCACCCGTCTTCATGTTGCAGGTGTAGCGATAGAAAGAGAGTTCGGAGTCGCCCGCCATCTCTCCGGCCTTGCGCCAGATCGCCGTGGAACGGCAGGTGTCAAGCACCACCGTGTCGCCCTCGTCGTAGGCGTTCAGCGTGTGGAACATGAAGCAGGGTTCGATGCTGAACCACTTCACATCGGCATTGCCGCCGGTGCGAGGCATGACGCCGATGCGGGCGTCGTGCTCGTCGCTCCAGGCAAAGGGCATGGTGCCCCCGAGCGCATCTTCCAGGCTGAAGCGGATCGGCAGATCGAGGAACAGAACATGATTCTCGCTCATGGCCATGTCGTGCATCATGACGGGAGCCGGAATGTCGATCTCGGTGCTCTGCGCGACCTTCCCCTCCGGAGACACGCGCACATAGGTCAGGTACGGCGGCAGCTGGCCGTAACCGATCGAAATCATCTCACCCGTGACAGGGCAAACCTTGGTGTGGGCTGCGAAGGCGCACTTGAGACCACCATCGAAGTCCGTCGGCCCCACCGTGTCGAGTTCGTCGGTCAGCACATAGGGAAACGAGCCTTCCTCGAGGGCCAGGATCTGACCGTTGTGCTTCAGGATGGAGGTATTGGCCTTGGATACCTTGAAGTCGATCACGCCCTGGTCCGAGATGCGTTGCACGTCGGGGTTGTCGACGTAGGGCGTCTGGACGTAGCGGTTCTTGTACCAGAGCGCCTTGCCGTTCTCGACGCGGATCCCGTGCACCATGCCCTCGCCCATGAACCAGTGCCCGGACGTTCCCGTGACCGGATTCGCGCTCTGGCGCACGTACATTCCACTGAGCTCCGGCGGCAGCGCGCCCTCGACACGCAGATCGGTACCGGTGACTTCCTTCTCGACGGGAGCAAAGTTGCCCTTCAGGTGAAACGGAACTTCTTCGGCGCTCATACGGGTTTCTCCTTCGGCGTCGGTTGTGTGCGCGATGGATACTATCAGCGAGTGCAGCGAATCTCCCCTCGAGTTGTCCCGCGGCCCCTCGTTGCGCCGCTCTCCAGCCGACATCGTCGAGGATTCGACTACCGGCCGCGGGTTTTTCCAGGATCGCAATATCGCTTGCAAGTATCTGCTTTGTAATATGAAATGGCGGAGGCGGCGAGAATCGAACCCGGCACTGCCCTCAGGGAATCGCCCTGAATTCAGGCCCTGGCGATACTTTGAGCACCAAAACCGCCCTTGGAACCACTCCCCGCGTTCTCCCCGAGTTTTGGAGAACCGGCCCGGCGTTTCTCGGGGGAAGCGAACGACACGTCCCCGGCCCGGCATGCGGAGGATAGGGCATACAAGCTGTCCTCTGACACAACCTCCGGGTATCGGCGTTATGCCAAATCCCTATGGGGAGCCGCTGACGGGCTCGAAGCCGAGTTCATTCGGAATTCGTTCGAGCAGCCACGAGAGGTACGCTTCGCGCTCGGTCAGGTGAGCCAGGTGCTGAGAATTTTCAAAGATCACGAGCCGTTTCCCGGCCGGCGCTTCCAGGGCCTCGAAATAACGCTCGACCAGAAACGTCGGAGCCACGATATCGTTGCGCCCCTGGAGTAGATACACGGGAACTTCGATCTTCGGGGCCAGTTCATCGACTTTGAATCCCTGGGTCGGCCCCCACAAGTGAATCGCCGAGAAGAGGGGATTCGTCAGGGCGTGAAGAAGATCGGCCAGGCTGAGTTCCGGGCAGCCCCAAAGCTGACCGAGGATCGAAACCGGAAGATTGGGACCGTTCGCGCGCGCCCCCTTCTCGGCGTAGCCGCCATAGCGCGCGATGTCGGCGGCAATGCGGAAGCCCTGCAGCGCCGTCGGCTGGCCGGAGGCCGCAACGCGCTGAATTCGCCGCACCACCGCATCATCCCCGTTTTCGGTGGCGCGTTCCAGCGCCCAGCGCCCCGCAAACGCATCCGCCTCGCCGAGGTCCACACACTGAGAGCGCGCGATGTACGCCAGGAACCGCTCGGGGTAGCGCGCTGCGGTAACGGCTCCGAGCACCGTCCCCCACGACCCGGCCATCAGGACCAACTTCTCGCGGCCATAGTGTTCGCAGAGCCACTCGACGACGGCGTGGGTGTCGGCAAACATCTGCTCGACCGTCATCGTTTCGCTCGGGAAGGGGCGCCGAAACGAGCCCGCCGTTCCACGCTGCGCCCAGTAGGCCACGGTATAGACGTGCTCTAGTTCGGGGAGATAAACTCGAACACTCGCCAGGAACGGCTCGCCCGGCCCCCCGTGCAAGTAGAGCAAGAGCGGCGCGTCCCGATCGTGCCCACGCACCGATATGGCCTGGGTGATCCCGCCGATCTCGACGTGATGAAGATCCTGGACGCCCTGCTCCGGATCGATGGGCGTCAGGGCCAGCAGCCGACGCTGAAGCAACTTCCTCCACACCAGCAGGCCAGATACGGCGACTAGACCGGCACCCAGAATTCCTAGAAGAGCGATGCAGGAAACAGACATCCTCGCCTCCGACATAGCAAAACGGCAGGATAGGACATTCCGGTCCTACCTAGTCGTCCGGGGTATGGGCATTCTGTCCCGTCGCGGGAACCTGACACAGCCCCCATACCC
>DUCH01000445.1 GCA_012959865.1 Myxococcales bacterium
GAAAGCGCCGCCCTTGCCCGGCTTCACGTGCTGGAAGTACGTGATGGTGAAGGGTTGATTATCGATTTCGAGTTTTAGGCCATTGCGGAACTGAGAGGTGTCTACTGCCATGTTTTCCCTTGTGTTGTCGGCACTTTGGACCTCAGAGAGAGAGAATCCCTTGGGTATTGTAAGTCGGTGCGACCGATCTGGAGCTTGAAGGCTCGAAAAAAAAGAGTGGGTTCCTATTTCCGAAGCGGAGCGAGGGGCCTCCAGGGCAGAAAAAGGGCCCCTGAAATGCCGAGATTCCAGGGGCCCTGGCTGAATAGCGTTTGGGACGTTCCCGAGGGCAGGCCGCTGTCGGAAAGGAGTCCTTGGCTTGGCCAGCCGCGACCCCTCTTCCATTTCTCACCTCACCCCTCCCCAAAAAAAATAAAGAAGAAAAGAAAGAGCCTCGATGCGGGTCAGCCCTTCGCGGCACCGACGGCTTCGGTTAGGGCAGGGACGATGTCGAAGAGATCGGCCACGACGCCGATATCCGCGACTTCGAAAATGGGTGCATCGGGGTCTTTGTTGATGGCAATCACGTAATTGCTGCCCTTCATGCCGACCAGATGCTGGATGGCTCCCGAGATTCCGCAGGCCACGTAGAGCTTGGGGGAGACGATCTGCCCCGATGAGCCCACTTGGTAGGGGTGATCGAGCCAGCCGGCATCCACAACGGGCCGCGAAGCCCCCATGGCGCCGCCGAGTGCATCGGCCAAGGGCTGGATGACTTCGCCGAATTTCTCGGGTGCACCCACGCCTCGGCCGCCGGATACGATGATATCGGCCTTGCTCAGGTCGATCCCCGTGGCTTCGGCTTGTTTGATTTCGACGAACTGCGCACGCAGGCCGTCGAGCGCGACGGCCAATGGCTGGGTGCCGCCTTCGGTGGATCCCTCGAAGGCGTCATTGGCGCCCGGCTGAATCGTCGCAACGAGCGTCCCCGAGACCGATAGCTCCGCGTCCAGTTTGCCGTTGAAAATTCGGCGGAGCAGGGTCAATCCGGTCTCGCTCCCTTCGATTTTGAAGCAATCACTGACGAAGGCCGCATCCAGACCCGCAGCCACGCGCGGAGCCACGTCCCAACCGGTGGGGGTGTTGGCAAACAGGATGACATCGGCATCGGCGGCGGCGGCGGCGGCCCGGATCGCTTTGTTGAACGCCTCGACGTTGTAATGGGCGAGGGCCGGGTCGTCGGCCACGAGGGTTTCTCCGGCTCCCTTGCTGGCGAACTGGCTAGCGACGTCTCCGACGCCGCTGCCCAGTACGAGCCCCCGGGTGCCGCGTCCGGTGGACTCCGCGAGCCTGCGGGCCAGGGTGACTACTTCGAAGCTTGAGTCGCGAATTGCGCCGTCCTGGGTCAGTTCTGCGACGATGAGGATATTGCCCATCGATATGTGCTCCCGATGATCCCTGGGGCGATGGGTGAATCGCCCCGGGATCGTTAGTTGTCTGAACCGGCCCATGAATGGGTTGCGGACTCCGCTCAGGCCGGTTTTTCGCCGAGTCCGCCGCTGTCGTGCTGGGGGTTTCCGGGCTTAGAGAAGACCCAGTTCGCGAATTTTGCCGATCAGTTGACCCACGATTTCGTCGGTTCCGCCTTCAATGATTTCTGCGGTATCCGATTTCGGAGGCACGTAGACCTTGTTGACGGTGACCTTCGCGTGGGCGGCGCCCACTTGATCGGCGACGCCCAGGTCGGCTGCTGTTTTGGTATCCACGGGCTTCTTCTTGGCCTGCATGATGCCCTTGAGCGAGGCATAGCGGACCTGATTGGCGCCGCTTTGGACCGTGACCAAGCAGGGCCTGGGAAGGTCCACGACCTCGATAGCTCCGCCCTCGAGTTCGCGTTCGACCCGCATGGCCCCGTTTTGGGTGACGGAAAGGGCACCGGTGGCCGAGGGCATGTCGACGAGTTCGGCGAGCATTTGCGGAACGGCGGCGAAATTTCCGTCTTCGGCCATGAACCCGCAGAAAATAACGTCGGGGCTCTCGTCGGCCGCAACCGCGGCCAAAAGTTTGGCGATCCCCAAGGCGTCGGAGCCCTCGGTGGCATCGTCGTTGACGTGGACGGCTCGGTCAGCCCCCATGCCGAGGGCCGTGCGCAGCGCCTGGGTGGCGCGATCGGGCCCGATGGTGACGACGACCACCTCAACGTCGGCGCCTCCGGCGTCCTTGATGCGGAGCGCCTCCTCGAGGGCATAGGTGTCATAACTGTTGATTTCGAACTTGATATTGTCTTCCTGAATCCAGCTGCCGTCGGCGCGAACATCGAGTCGCGCATCTTGGTGGGGCACCTGCTTCAGGCACACCATGACTTTCATGGGGGTGAGCCTCCGCTTGGATGTGAATAGGTTGTGGATCGGTTGTAGATGGGAAAGGCCCCGACACATTGGCATCGGGGCCTAGAAAAGCGCGCCAAAACTAACGGAGCGGGAGTGCAATTTCAACGCCGCCCGGCGTGAGACGCCGCGGAAGTGGGACCGGCCGGGGGAGGGGGGGCGGGGGAGGTGCCCTGAGGGCCTCACGCCGCCGTTTGGCGGGCTGGATCCTCGGGGCGCGGCGTCGCTCCGAATTCCCGCGCGGATCCGATTCCTTCGCCTAGGGCCTCGGTTTAGCCATCGTCGAGAATGCCATCGAGCCATTCGGCCACGGTCCGTGCGGCGGCGCGATAGGTGCCCGCGCGTTCGGCCTCGGATTGCCCGGATCGAAGGAGAGATCCGTCGGCGCCCTTGAAGATGCGCAAAATCGTGGGTGCCCCAACCCGGGAGAGCGAGCGACGCAAGACATCGAGGTCGCAGCGGGGGTCTTTGCTGCCCTGGAGGAAGAGCATCGAGGAGGTGAGCTGGTAGAGGGCTTCGATGTCGGGCTTATCGGGCGCCGCTTTCGGGTGTAGGGGAAACCCGAGAAAGAAGAGGCCGTCGGCATGAATGCGCGAAGTCGCCAGGCGTGCCGCCGACAGGGCGCCCAGCCCGAGGCCTCCCAGGAAGAGGTGGCTGGGGGCGGAACTCTTGTCCCGGGAAAGCAGGCTCAGGGCGGCACGAAAAGCCTTGTCGAGGACCGCCGGATCGGGGTTCTTGGGCTTTTTGCCCGCTTCCGCGAACGGGAAGTTGAAGCGCAGCGTCAGAAATCGATCCTGGGCCAAATCCTCGTGGAGACGGGTCACGAGAGGGTCGTCGAGGTTGCCTGCGCCATGGGCAATCACAACGGCGATTCGCGCTCCCGTGGGCCACCACTCGGGGAAGCCAATGACCGCGGAAAGCGAGTCACACCCTTCCAAAGGCTCGGGGAGCTCGATCCGGACCTCCTTGAATTTTGCTGTTTCGTTCACGTCCACCTCTTTGTTTGGGGGGTGGTTATCACATGGCCTCTGGGAATGCACCACGCGCGCGGGTCTCGAATGGGGATTGGGGGCGAACCGAGTGGGCTCAACGGCCCTATAGTGTCGCCCCACACGCATTTGAGGAATCTTCGTGAACGCCCCGTCTCAGCCCATCACCATCGAACTGAATCCCTCCGCTCGGCGGTTCTGGGATCGGGTACGCGGCCGAATGACCGCTCCCCGTGCCGCCGCAGACCCATCGGGCGTGGCCGATTTACTGCTCCTGCTGCCCGATCTGACGGTTTTGCTACTGCGGCTGCTGCGCGATCAGCGGGTGCCCTTGGCCCGCAAGGCAGTGGCGGTGGCGGGTGTGGCCTATGTGCTCTCGCCCCTGGATCTCATGCCCGCGCTGCTGCTGGGCCCCGTGGGCCTGGTGGACGACCTGATGGTCGTGGCGGCCTGCCTTTCGGGGATCGTGAACAAAGTTCATCCCGACGTGGTTCGCGCCCACTGGTCGGGACAAGGCGATGCACTGGAGGCGATCGAGCGGGTGACGGCCTGGGTGGAAGAGCACGTGGTGGGCGGGGTGCGCGCGCTCTGGGGAGGCCTGTGTCGGCGCTAGTGGGCGACGCGGGTCGACGCTTTCAGCCGGAAGAAACCAGGGCCCTCAACCGCGCGCGGGCATCGGCGGGGATACGTCGGACCCGTCCGTTCTCGCGGCTCACCGCCGCGTGTTCGGTGGCCCCTGAAGCGATGGACTGTTCCCCACAGTCGACCCGGTAGGCCATACGGAGCGAGGCCCCGCGCACCCACTCCGCCCCGGTGGTAATCACGAGCAGGTCGTCGAAGCGGGCGCTGCCGTGGTGATCGACTTCGGAGCGCGTGACCGCGAAGTGAAGGCCTAACTCCATGTAGTGGGTATAGGGGCGGTCGTGTTCGCGGAGCCAGACCGCCCGGGCTCGTTCGAAAAAGCGCAGATAGTTGGAGTGGTGCACCACGCCCATGGCGTCGGTCTCGTAGAAACCGACGCGATGCTCCACCCGGGACAGGGCGGCTTCGGGCGGGAAGCGGTGAGGACTCAGAAGTTGTCCTTCGCTTTCCGAAGGATTCCCAGGGCTTCGCCGTCCGAGGCGCGCATAAAGGGATTGGTCTCGCGCTCTTCGCCAATGGTCGAGGGAATCGTCATCTCCTCGGGGCGAGCATCGTGCCAGTCGGCAGCCGCGTGGGCCCGAAGCGCGACGACGCGTTCGAGCTTGGCCTGCATGGCCGCGTTGTCGGGTTCGACGCTGACGGCGAAACGAAGATTCGATTCCGTGTATTCATGGCCGCAGAAAACTCGGGTCGAATCGGGCAGGGCGGCGAGTTTCTCGCACAGCGCGGTGTACATCATCTGGGCATCGCCCTCGAAGAGCCGTCCGCAGCCCGCAGCAAAGAGCATATCGCCCGAGAAAACGGCATCGGCCTCATCGAATACGTATGCGACGTGCCCCATGGTGTGCGAGGGGATGAAGAGAACCCGCGCGGTGTGCTCGCCCACCTCGACGGTATCGCCCTCGTCCACACCCTGGCTGAAGCCCGGGACGCGCGCCTTGTCCGAAACGTGCGCGATGACGGGTACCCCATAGCGCTCGGCCAATTCGGCGTTGGCCGCCGAGTGGTCGGGGTGGTGATGGGTGGAGAGAATTTTCGTGACCCGGGCCCCGCTGGCTTCCACGCGCGCAACCACCGGTTCGGCTTCGGGAGCATCGATGATGGCGGCTTCCTGGCTGCGGTCGCAGATGACAAGATAGGTGTAGTTGTCGCTCAGGGTGGGGATACGTTCGATCGTCAAGGTCATGGCATTATCCTAGCTCGGTGGGTGGGGTTGGAAGGGGTAGGGGTAGATGGGGTTGCGGCAGGACTGGAAGGGGTTGAGATAGGGCCTTAGGTGGACACACGCGGCGGGGTCTGCGCCGAAGTTCCCTGAGCGTGGGCGCGCGGGATGTCGCCCCCGAAGGCCGGGCAGAAACTTTTGTAGCCACACCAATCGCAGAGGGCATTTTTTGTCGCGGGAAATTCGCGGGTCGCTCGAATTTTATCGATCAGGGCGATCACATCGGCCTTGAGGGTTTCGAGCTCTTCCGCGCTCCGGGTCGAACTGCAGGTTCGATCTTTCGCGAGGTAATGCCACACGAGGCGAATCGGTTCTCCGCTGCCGTACTCCTCCGCGACGCCGATCTGGTAGAGGGCGAGTTGTCGGTCTTCGTCCAGTTTGTTCTGGTTCGGAATCCAGCTGCCGGTCTTGTAGTCCTGGATCTCGATGGCACCGTCCCGGGCTCGGACGATGCGGTCCACGATGCCCTGCATCGCGTACTCGCCGGCCGGGTCGAGGTCGAAGCGCACGCGCTGCTCCAGTCCCAGGGTTTCGTCGCCATCGAAGGGATAGTGGCGACGGTAGAAATTGTTCAGACAGCGCACGCCCAAAGCCCGATAGAAAGCCTTGTCGAGCCCCGCCTTGACGATGCGAATGCGCTCGGCATCGTAGTGGGCGTCGAAATTCGCGTTGTAGCGATCGATGACCCGCTCGAGTTTCGGAGTCTGCCCCCGTCCTACGAATTCGTAGAGTCGCTCGAGCACCTCGTGGACGCGTTTGCCCACAAAAGCCTCGATGCCCTCGCTGTCTTCGGGCAGTTTCAGCACGTAGCGGAACTCAAATTTCTTTCGGCAGTTTTCGAAAGTGGAGAGCCTGGAGTGGCTGTAGATCTCGGACATCGGTCTCCCGGGAAGGGGGTCTGGTGGCCAGCATAGGGGGTGAGTCCTCCCGGGGCACGACCGAATCCCTTTCGGCGGCGGGCGCCTCCGGGTGGGCTACTCTTTCGGGTCTGTCGATTTCCCGGTGGAGACGCACCATGGCCACACGAAGCGAAAAGAAAGATTCTGCGCGAAGCCGTGCTGGCGAGGACGGCGCCCGGGCGCGTTTGGCGGGCGTTCGGCCCAGCGGGGAAGGGTGCTCGCCCGACGTTATCGAAGAGGCCGTGCGCGGGCTATCGGGCTGCAGCGAAAACGCGCTCTCCCAGGCGGTTTGCCGGGGCATCGTGGATCCCCAGAAAGTGGTCGATTGGGCGAATCGCACCGAGCGCCTGCTGCGATTTCAATTCGATCGCTCGGAATTGCGTTCGGAGATTCCGGTGGTGGCCGAGCGCCTCCACGCGCTGCTTGGCGCGGTCGATCTGCCCACCTCGAGCACCCCGGAGTCGATCACGTCGGCTTTCGTCGGGTCCTTGGTCGGGCTGCGGGAATTGATCGCCGAGGATGTGGCGGCCGCCTTCGCGGGAGACCCAGCTGCCACGGGCTATGATGAAATCGCCGTCGCCTACCCGGCCATCCGGGCCCTTTCGGTCCACCGCATCGCCCACGAACTCTATCTCCGACAGGTGCCGCTGATCCCCCGGATCATGAGCGAGTACGCCCATGACCGGACGGGTATCGATATCCATCCGGGCGCGCGCATCGGCCGTCACTTTTTCATCGATCACGGGACCGGGGTGGTGATCGGCGAAACCACTGTGATTGGCGACCACGTGCGCATCTATCAAGGGGTGACCCTGGGCGCTCGCTCGATCAAGGAGAGCGCGAGCCTGCGCGGGGTCAAGCGTCACCCCACCGTGGAGAACGATGTCACCATCTACGCCGGAGCCAAGATTCTTGGAGGCGAGACCGTGATCGGTGCGGGCAGCGTGGTGGGGGGGAACGTCTGGCTCACCGAATCGGTGCCGCCCGGATCCCACGTGCTGATCGATCCGCCCCACAATGTGGTGAGCCAGGACGTGGTGAGCCAGGACGTAGTGAGCCGAGACGAGCGGGCTCCGACCCTTCCTTTTCAACTGCCCTGGGAAGATTAGGTCGGCTATGGGGCAGGGAACCGTAGAGGGGCCGAGAAAGCGGCCTCCTCGCCCAGCGCACGGATCGTATTGGCTGGGAGCGGTTCTCGCGCTCTTCGTGGTGGGATGGATCGGTTCGTCTACGCCCCCCGCGAGCGCGGAAGAGGTGACCTGGGGCTACGCGCTGGCCCACGAATTAATGAGTCCGTATTGCCCGGGTCGCACCCTGGCGGCGTGCACCAGCGACCAGGCCGCCGAACTCCGTCAATGGATTCTGATCCAGGAAGCCGCGGGGGCGAGCCAAGAGGAAGTGTTCGCCATTCTAGAGCAGCGCTTTGGGGATGTGATCCGGTCGAGTCCCGAGCCCGAGGGCTGGGGGCTTGCCGCCTGGCTTCTGCCGGGTGCGGTATTGCTGGTCGGGGCTCTCGCGGTGGTGAGGGTGCTCCGAGGCATGGTGGCGAAGCCGGCGCGCGCATCCTCGGCAGAGTCTTCCCCCCCCTCTGCGAGTCCGCCGACCGAACGGGCGGCCCAGGGGGCGGACGCCGAAATCGCCCGCCTGGTGGACGAGGAAATTGCGGCCGCCGAGCGCTGAAAGCCGGGTCCGGTGATGACCGGGCGACGGGCGTTATACTGCGCGCCGTGAAGGTCTATACCAAACGTGGGGATGGCGGAGAGACCGACCTAGCCGGTGGCGGGCGGGTGGCCAAGGACGATCTGCGCGTGGAAGCCTACGGGGCGGTCGACGAACTGAACAGCTTCGTGGGCCTGGCGCTCCTCGATTGCGTCGAGGATCTGCGTCCGGCGCTGGAAGCCGTGCAGAGGACGCTCTTCGAAATTGGGGCCGCGCTGGCGACGAACCCCGAGGCCTCTTCTTCGGCGTCTTCTCCGGCGCTTTCCGGTGCCGGCGCCTCGGAAGCGGATGTTGCGTCTCTGGAGGCTGCCATCGACGCGGCGGACGCCGAACTCGCGCCGCTTCGGGCGTTTGTTCTGCCCGGCGGAACCCGGGCGGCGGCGGCCTTTCACGCTGCACGAACCGTCTGCCGCCGGGCCGAGCGCCGGGCGGTGGCGCTGAATCGGAGCGAAGAGGTGGAAGCTTCGAACCTCCGCTACCTCAATCGCCTTTCGGACACCTGCTTTGTCTGGGCGCGGTTGGAAAACGCGCGTGCGGGTCTCGCCGATATCGAATGGACTCGGCGGGGGGGGTGAGCGGCGGTCGGCCCCGACACGCGGGCGCTTAGCGCCCGGTGATCGCTTCTTCGATTTCGTGCCCCAGGGCGAGCACCGCGGCGAAAATGGATCGCTGGCTGGGCGCCCTAAGCCGCTGGGAGACCGCCTGGGCGCCGCCAATTCGCTCGATTCCGTATTCCCCATAGCGGCGTGTCAGGGATTCCACGGCAAAGTTGATTCGGCCGATTCGTCGCCGCTCTTCGAACTGGCCGCTCTGGCGGCCGTGTGCCCGGTGCGCGTTGATCCCCTCGATGAGTCCCGTGATGCCTTGCCGATCCTGGGCCGACGCCAGCAGAACCGGGGGCTGCCATGCCGCGTCGTCGACGCTTCCCGCCAGGCCCAGGGTGGCCTCGAGTTCGCTGCGCGTGCGCTCGGCCACCGGGCCGGTATCGGATTTGTTGACCACGAAGAGGTCGGGCAATTCGAGAATCCCGGCCTTCATGAACTGAAGCGTATCGCCCGCTCCGGGTTGGGCGACGAAGATCAGGGTGTCCACCAGTTGCGCCACCTCGCACTCGGATTGGCCAATGCCGACGGTCTCGATGAAGACCCACTCGAAGACCGAAGAGAGCACCGCGGCCCCGGCCTGGGTGGCGTCGGCGAGACCTCCGAGCCGGTCCCGGGCCGCCATGGAACGAAGGAAAACACCGCTCTCCCGCGCGCCCCCGGAAAGCCGCATGCGATCGCCGAGCAGGGCGCCCCCGGAGCGCTGACTCGAGGGATCCACGGCGATGATTCCGATGCCCCCCGCCGATTCCCGCAATTGTTCCACCATCGCGTTGAGGAGTGAGGACTTGCCCGCGCCGGGCGCGCCGGTGATGCCCACGCGATAGGGACTATGGGAGCCCTGGCGGGTGGAGGGCCCAGGGGAGGCGGCCCGCACGGCGAGTTCGTCGAGCAATTCCAAGGCGGCTTCGCGTTGCTCGGGACGGCGATCATCCACCAGATTCAGCGCTTCGGAGATGGCGGTGCGATCTCCGGCCGCCAGACCCGCAAGCAGTTCGGCAACCCGTGCCCGGTTGGATTGGCTCACGCGCCCGCTTCGCTCACGATGTCCACGATGTCTCCCATGATCCGAGTCAGATCGAAATCCTTGGGCGTATAGATGCGCTTGACTCCAGCCGCCCGCAGCCCGGCGGCATCGTCTTCGGGAATGATTCCGCCCACGATCACGGGCAAGCCCTGGAGTCCTTCCTTCTCCAAGCGTTCGAGAACATCCCGGACCAGGACGCCGTGGGAGCCCGAGAGGATCGAGAGTCCGATCACGTGGACCCCCTCGTCCCGGGCCGACTGGACGATCTCTTCGGGGGTCAGACGGATTCCGTCGTAGACGACTTCCATCCCCACATCTCGGGCTTTGACGGCGATCTGCTCGGCCCCGTTGCTGTGCCCATCGAGGCCGGGTTTTCCCACCAGGATTTTGGGCCGTCGGCCCAGGGATTCCGAGAGTGTGTTCACCCGGGCGCGCAGTGCATCGGTGTCTTCGCCCGAGACAACCCCCCGAGCGGCGCCCACCCCGGTGGGCGCCCGGTATTCGCCAAAGAGTCTGCGCAGGGTGTCGGCCCATTCACCGGTGGTGACCCCCGCATGAGCGGCCCGGATCGATGGGCCCATGATGTTGTCACCATTTTTCAAGCCGTCGGCGATCCCTTGGAGCGCCGACTGGGCGTCGGCCTCATTCCGTGCCGCGCGAAAACCGAGAAGGCGTTCCACCTGGTCGCGCTCGGCGGAGTCATCCACTTTGAGAATCGAGCCCTCGCCTGCGGCGGTGAGGGGCGAATCGGTGGTCTCTTCGAAGCGGTTGACACCGACCACGGTTTGCTCGCCGCGCTCGATGGCGCGGATGCGCAGGGTGTGGCTCTCCACCAGGGCCTGCTTCATGTAGGCGTTCTCGACGGCGCTCACCGCGCCGCCCATTTCGAGCACTTTTTGCAACTCGGCGCGGGCGTCCTCGAGCAACGACTGGGTTCGCGCTTCGACGACGTGGGACCCCTCGAACAGGTCCGGGTACTCGAGCAGATCGGTCTCGTAAGCGAGGATCTGTTGGGTACGGAGCGAGAGTTGCTGATCCCAGGGACGAGGCAAGCCCAGGGCCTCATTCCACGCCGGCAGTTGCAGCGAGCGCGTTCGCGCGTCTCGGGAAAGGGTGACGCCCAAAGCCTCGAGGGCGATGCGCACGATATTGTTCTCGGGCTGGGCTTCCGAGAGGCCGAGGCTGTTGACCTGGACTCCGTAGCGAAAGCGAAGCATGCGCTCGTCCTGGATGCCGTAGCGCTCCCGGCCCAGTTCGGACCAGAGCGCCGTCATCGCCCGGCATTTGCAGGTTTCCTCGACAAAACGGATCCCGGCATTGAGGAAGAACGAGATGCGCCCGAACACCCGGCCCAAGGTCTCTTCGGGTACGTCCTCCCGACCGCGCACGGCGTCGAGCACCGCCACCGCATTGGCCATCGCGAAGGCGATCTCCTGCACGGGAGTCGCTCCGGCTTCCTGCAGGTGGTACGAGCAGATGTTGATGGGATTCCACTTGGGGATTTCTTCCACCGTGTAGGCGACGATGTCACTGGTCATGCGAATCGAGGCTTCGGGGGGAAAGACGTAAGTACCCCGGGAGAGATACTCCTTGATGATGTCATTCTGGGTCGTGCCCTGAAGGGTGTTCGGGGAGACGCCCTGGCGTTCGGCGGCGGCAACATAGAGCGCGAGCAACCACGCCGCGGTGGCGTTGATCGTCATGGAGGTGTTCATTCGGTCCAGAGGAATCTGGTCGAAGAGCGTGGCCATGTCGTCGATATGGCAAATCGGCACGCCCACCTTGCCCACTTCGCCCCGGGCCAGAGGATGATCCGAGTCGTACCCGGTTTGGGTCGGCAAGTCGAAGGCCACCGAGAGACCCGTCTGCCCACTGGCGAGATTGTTGCGATAGAGCGCGTTGCTCGCCTGGGCCGAGGAGTGGCCCGAATAAGTGCGAATCAACCAGGGACGGTCGGGTTGTTCGAGGTTCGGCGCTTTGGGCATGAGGTCTCCGGGTCCGGCGGCGAGGTCGGGCGCGCGAAGTCCCGCCACCCGAGTCTAAGTGTCTGAGAAAACTAACGAAAGTCGAATCTTTGAACAAACCCCGGAAGCGTCGTCGCGCACGGTCAGGGCGCAGGACGCCCAGGCCCGTCCCGATGCCACCGGGAAGGCCTGTCGGCCGTCGGGCTCAGGCGGTCAGCCCGACGCACGCGCATCGCGCTGGGGATCTCGGAACGCAGACCGTACGCTACTCTTCCGCCCCCACCGGGCCAATTCCGCGTGGCTGAATCTTGGACAGCGGGTATTCCCCATGGTGCTCAGCTCAGATCTTCCCGTCGATCTCGAAGCGGCGATCCTCGACCTGAAGCGCGAACGCAACGCGCTGGTTCTGGCCCACTACTACCAAGAGGATCCCATTCAGGACCTGGCGGATGTGGTGGGTGACTCCCTGGCCCTGGCCCGGGCCGCCCAGACCGCAGACTGCGATCTAATCGTCTTCTGCGGCGTGCATTTCATGGCCGAGACCGCGGCGATTCTCAACCCTGGACGTCCGGTGGTGGTGCCGGACCTCGAAGCCGGCTGCTCCCTGGCCGACGGCTGCCCGGCGGGCGCGTTCGGCGAGTTCGTGGGCCAGCATCCCGGGGCCCAAGTTCTGACCTACATCAACGCATCGGCCGAAGTGAAGGCGATGAGCGATCTGATCTGCACCTCGTCCAATGCGGTGAAGATGGTGGAATCCATGGGCGGCGCCCCGTTGATCTTCGCCCCGGACCGCCACCTCGCGCGTTGGGTTTCCAAGCAGACCGGCCGGGACGATCTCATCGTCTGGCCCGGCGCGTGCGTCGTGCACGAGCAGTTCAGCGCGCGCGAACTGGCCCGACTCAAGGTGCGGAACCCCGAGGCCGACGTGCTTGCCCACCCCGAGTGCGATCAGGGGGTGCTCGACCAAGCGGATTTCGTGGCCTCCACCACCGGGATCATTCAGCGCGCAGTGGAATTCCCCGAGCGCCCCTCCATCGTGGCTACCGAGGAAGGGGTCTTTCATTCGATTCGCCAGCAGGCGCCGGGCAAAGTGCTGATCCCGGCTCCCGGGGCCGACGAAAGCTGCTCGTGCAGCCAGTGTCCCTATATGCGGCTGAATACCCTGGAGAAGCTCTACCTGAGCCTGCGGGATCTCGGGCCCGAGGTCAGCGTCGATCCGGTCATCGCCGAGCGTGCCCGGGTGCCCATCGAGCGGATGCTCGCGCTCTCCTGAACCCGCGGGCCAAAGACGGAGACACCGCGTGCTTGGTTACTCGGTGATTTCACCGAGTGGCGCGAGTTCCAAGATGGCCAGGGCGGCGGCGGCCGCTGTTTCGATGCGGAGCGTGGCGGTCGTCAATGCCATGCGCTGGGCCCCGGCCGCGACCAGTTCCGCGCACTCATCCGAGCTGAAGCCGCCCTCGGGACCGATCAGGATCAGGCGGTGGCCAGGGGGTGGGGTGAGCAGTGCATGGGCCGGTTCGCCCGACGCATCCATCAGCAGGGCCAGGGTTCCGGGCGGTGAGGCCTCGAGGCTCGCGAGGGGCGTGGCCGGGGGGTGGATCACCGGCTGCCAGGGCCGACGGCTCTGTTTGCAGGCCTCGCGCAGAACTCGCGACCAGCGCTCGGGCGTCTCCGCCCCGGCGAGGACGACGCTTCGGCGGGCCAACAAAGGCGTGAAATCCGTCATGCCCAGTTGGGTCGCCATGGAGAGCAGGGTGGCCAGTCGATCGCCCTTGGGCAGGGCGCTGGCCAAGTGGACCCGGTGCGCCGGCGGCGGGTGAGCGGTGCGTTCCTGCACGATGCCCGTGGCGCTTCGCCGATTCACGTCGGCGAGAACGATGCGGGCGGTGGTGCCGGCGCCATCGCAAACCGTGG
>DUCH01000446.1 GCA_012959865.1 Myxococcales bacterium
GCCGCTTGCCAGGAAATGGAGCTGGTGGTGAATTTTCACTCCGGGCCCGCCCCCATGGAGGATTACGGCGAGGGGCAAGGCATGGTGGGCATTTACATCAGCGAGGTCGTCTGGTGGTTGGTGCGGCCGCTCACGTTCATGATTTGGGGCGGGGTGTTCGAACGCTTTCCCCAGCTTCGGGTGGCGATGACCGAAGGCACATCGGTCTGGGTGCCCGAGTACTTGCAATTGCTGGATTTTCGCTATGAGGACACGCCGTACAGCGCAAAACTTGGCGATTACACCAGCCACCTTTCGCTCAAGCCCAGCGAGTACTTTGCGCGGCGCCTCGTGCATGCCCCGGCGGGAGGCCGAAATGCGACACCAGATCGGTGTGGACAGCATTGCATGGGGAAGCGACTACCCCCATCCCGAGGGCACTTGGCCCCATACCGTGGAGAATATGAAGGAGACCTTTCGTCAATTGCCCCAGGACGAAATCAAAAAGATGCTCGGCCAGAATGCGCTGGAATGGTACGGATTCGACGCCGACAAACTGGCGCCCATCGTCGCCCGGGTCGGTCCGAAGCCAGCTGATTTCGAGTAAAGCCGTGGCCCGCCGGGTTCTCTAGCTCCACAATCGCGCGCGGGCCGTGCCGGGAGTCCGCCGCCCGGGCGCCGACGGCCTCTGAGGCTCCGGCCATGCCCGGCCGGGGCGCCGCTGCATCCATCGGTTGCACCCTCGCCCGCAGGCGTACGGGCGAAGGCCCTGTACTCTCTGGGCCGCAAATCCAAGCCCTGAAACTCCAATTCCGTCTCCCACCGGAGGCGACCAGCATCAAGAATCGAGGATGGTTTTGATTCGGAAACTCATCGCAACCACCGCCGCGCTCTATGCAGCGAGCTTGATGGTGACGGGTCTGTCACTGGCCGACGAAAACGCCCGGGGGCGCGCACTTTTCGACCTGTGCGCCCAGTGCCACGGCTCAGCGGCCCAGGGCACGGAACTTTACTTGGCGCCGGCAATCGCAGGCCTCGACGAGTGGTATGTGATTTCCCAGCTCAACGTCTTCAAGAGCGGAGCGCGCGGGCTCAACTATCAGGACGTGGGCGGGATGCGCATGCACCCCATGTCTCTCTGGCTAAAGACCGACGATGACGTCCAGGCCATTGCGAGCTACGTGGCCAGCCTGCCGAAAGTCAATCCTCCGACGGTTGTCCACGGTGGGAACGCAGCCGATGGAAAGACCCTCTACGCCACATGCTCGGCCTGCCATGGCCAGGCGGGCGAGGGCAATAAGAGCATGAATTCTCCGCCCTTGAGCCATATGAGCGATTGGTATCTCGTTTCCACTCTTCAGAAATTCAAGGAGGGGATTCGCGGGGGCAACCCGGCCAATACCAACGCCGTGCTGATGCGAGGAATGTCCAACATGCTCACCACCGATCAGGCGATCAAGGATGTCGTCGCGTATATCAGCACGCTGAAGTAATTCGCCGGGCTGCCTCGGGAAAGGATTCCGAGCAGAACTCAGCGGAAGATCTGTTCAACTGAGCACCGCTCCACAGCGAGAGGCATCGAGGTTCAAGATGGCTAAAACCCATGACAGCGCCGACCTAGTTCGGGCAATCTTTTACCTGAGCATGGCAGGCGTTGGTGCCTTTATCGCCGTGGTCTTCCTCTTCATTCTCTAGAGGCTTGATAAAATGATCGAAAGTTTAGTACCCGCTGGATCCTCCTATGCATGGGAGATCGATAACCTCTTTACCTTTATGTTCGTATTGGTGGGGTTCTGGTTCCTTGCTTGCGAGGGCGTCTTCTTCTGGTTGATCTGGAAATTTCGCGCCAAGGACGGCCAGCGGGCAGAGCACATCACGGGCGATGAGAAGCACCTCAAGCGATGGATCACCATTCCCCATATATTGGTGCTCGTTTGCGACGTTTTTATTCTCGGCGGCGCCGTCAAGGTTTGGTACGACATCAAGCAGTTCCTGCCCGAGCCCCAGCAGACGGTGCGGGTAATCGGCCAGCAGTGGACTTGGACTTTCGTGCACCCGGGGCCGGACGGTCTTCTCGATACAGCTGACGACATCTACAAGGTCAACGAACTTCATCTGCAGAAGGGCGTCACCTACCACTACAAGCTGGAGTCCGTCGACGTACTCCACGACTTCTCGATACCCATTTTTCGGCTCAAGCAGGACGCGATTCCGGGACGCGTGATCACCGGATGGTTCGAGCCGACCCTCGAGGGCGA
>DUCH01000447.1 GCA_012959865.1 Myxococcales bacterium
ATGCCAAAACCCAGCTTGTATGTCCTATCCCCCATGAGTCTTTTATTACTAGGCTCGGCCACGAAAGCGAGGGCGGGGCTTGGGATGCGACCGTTTGGATTTACTTCGGTGGGAGGGACGAGAGGTATCTAAAAGTCGAGAGGCTTCGGAAGGACATGGTTTTCTTTTATCCTCCTGATGGCGACATGCGCCTGAATCATTGGATTCTGGAAGTAGAGCGGCCCAATATGGATACCGTCCAGCCGGAAAAAACCTAAACGGCCCCTTGCTTCGGGGCTGAAACCCAAACCGGAGGGCTACCCCATGGATCGAATCATCAAGCTCCTACTCGGCGTCATCGCGGCAAGCCTGCTCATGGGCATCGGCATAGCCTCGGCGCAATGGTGGAACCCGATGGAATCAGAGTGCGAGCAGATGGCGAGAGAGTGGCTCGCGGACCAGTGCGCGCAGGAAACGGAAGAGGAGAAGAAAACTTCTCAGTATTGCAAAGGCAACGTCGGGTACGACAGCCTTCGCATCGAGTGGATATCGACAGCCAGAGGGAACGACTGGTGCGAGTAGCCCGCAGTTAACTACCCGTCCAGCCCATCCGTTGCTTCGGCGTAGACCTGAAGGACGAAGATCCGCAGGGACGCGTAGGCTACTGGTCGCGGGCTGCCTCGATGGGCTGCATCAATTCCGAATCGAAGTTTTCCGGAAAATGCTCTGAAACTCGCGATCCACGCGCCAGTCGAACGCGGATGAAAAAGCATTGCAAGTCACCTGGAGAACACCTTCTTTGAAGAAAATCTGCGTCTCCATCGCTGTTACTGGAAAAGAATTTTCCTCGAATCTCTCCGTGTACTCGTATCTCAACTCGTAGTAAAGGCGCTCCTTGTAGATTTCGACGTTGGCGTTCAGGAGTCGGCCGTTATTGACTCTTTGGCGAATTACTTTGGACAGGGAGTCGAAGTCCTTGGCAATTTTCTGCTTTTGCATAGCAAGCATACCCTTAGAGAACTCCGTCCAATCGTGACCTTTCGTGATATCTCTCCATTTTGTCTGTGAGAGCGCGGACGTGTTGAAGTCTTTGAAGTTGCACATCCGCTGTTCCTTGGTTCCCTCGTTCGCCATGAACGTTGCGTTACCACCCTTGTGGGCAGGCACACGGCGATAAGTCGCGGGTAGTACTGGCCGAAAAGACCACGTCCCATTCAGAGTCGCTACGGCGTCCCTCTGATACCATTTTCCTGTCTCGCCGCGAGCCTCCGCTCCCAAAGACATCGAGAGGGGATAGGACATACAAGCTGCCTTCCAGCACAATGTCCGAGTATGGGCGTTATGTTAAATCCCTAGGGGAGCCCTGTCGCGGGAGGTGATCGCAAGCCGTCGGGATCACGGCTTCTTCGTATACGGCGGACTGGAGCGCGATTTCACTCGGGGCATCCCGACCGTGCAAGCGATTTTCGACTCCGCTGCTGATTACGCGCTCACGCGGGGCAACGTGTTCACCAGCGACGAGAGATCGGCGATCTTTGGAATGGCCGTCTACACGATCGCCTACGGTGCACGCTGTCTCAATTTTCTGACTTCCGTGCCAGTGCAGCCCGAACAGTGGCCCGGAAATTCCTGGCCTGGCCTGCTCCGCGACGCAGTCGATCCGCTACTTGCCCAATAGGGATTTCGAAGAGCCTTTGCATCCATACACGTGGCCAGACAAGACACGAGCCAAGAGCGGAAGCAGGGGGTCTCGATGGCAGGTCGGGGCCCATAGGTGGCCTGGGGTCAGCGTGGTCTCCGGCGAGAAACCCGGAATCGAATATTGAACTTGAAATCTACTCTGGATGGCTTCCGAGAGGATCAACGAACGTGAAGCGAACGGAGTAATCCATTGAACTGTGCCAGAATGTGCCAAAATCCGTGGGTCGAGTGATGGCCACAATCGGTGCCTTTGCGACAAATGTCAAGAAGCTTACAACTACGGAGACCAGCCCCAGCGGTCTTAGCATCGAGGCGTCAAGAAGTACAGGTACTTCACTCTGTGCATTGTGATCATTTTCTAAGGAAAATGCCGGCCCGGCGTGCAGCAGCAGGAGACTAAGTAGAATGCCCACAAAGTACCTCGCAACTTTTTTACTCATTCGATTTCTCCAGTGAGATTTGGAATATCGGTCATAATACGCGGCTGTGTGTAGTTCTTGGGGAACAGAATTCCGAGTTCGATCGAGGAATATGCCAAGATGCTTGGAATCACG
>DUCH01000448.1 GCA_012959865.1 Myxococcales bacterium
GCCGATCCCATTCGGCAGACGGAAGCCCGGCCATGGACTGCCGGCTATGGACTACCGACTTTCGGTTGTCCAGTCTGGGCGATCGATTGGCGACGACCCAGGATGGACGAGCCATCGTGGGGTGGTAGCGTGTGCAAACGCCCGAATGTCTCCGAATAGGCGGAAGCGCTAGGCCCCCGTAGTTTTCGAAGCAAGCCTCATGAGGCATTCCGCCGAGTGATGATTGGAAGGAGTGCTGTCATGCAATACGATGGAATCGAAGGAAAGGTCGCCATTGTGACCGGGGCTGGCGGGGGGATTGGCGAAGCCTATGCGAGAGGGCTCGCCTCCCACGGGGCCAAGGTGATCATTGCCGAGATCCATAAAGAAAACGGAGAACGGGTGGCCGAATCGATTCGCGGCGAGGGCGGCGAGGCTTCTTTTGTCGCAGTGGATGTGGGCAGTCCGGAGTCGACGGCCAGCATGGCGGAGCAGGTCACCGAGATCTACGGGGGGATTGATTTGCTCGTCAACAATGCCGCCATCTTTGGCGACATGAAGCTTGATTCGCTTCTGAATGTCGATTGGGAGTACTACCAACGCTTCATGAACGTGAACATGAACGGTGCGCTTCTCTGCACTCGAGCCTGCTTTCGGTCCATGAAGGCGCGGGGGGGCGGAGCGGTGGTGAATCAATCGTCTACCGCCGCGTGGATGGGCGTAGGGTTCTATGGCCTCGCCAAGCTCGGCATCAACGGTGTGACCCATTGTTTGGCCAAGGAGCTCGGTCCCCAGGGCATTCGCGTCAACGCCATTGCGCCGGGGCCGACCCAGACCGAGGCCCTGGCAAAGACTGCGGGTGACTATGTTAAGCACATGATTCCCCAACTCGCCTTGCAGCGACTCGGCGAGCCTGCGGATCTGGTGGATACCTGTCTCTTCCTTCTCTCGGATGGAGCCGCGTGGCTCACCGGGCAGATCATTAACGTCGACGGCGGTCAGATCACCCGCCCCTGAATTTTCTCGCCCTCTACATTCGGTTCGCCCTCTGTACAAAAAGAGAAGGAAAATAGAAAGAGAAGGAAATCAGCGGTACTCCACGCCGGGCAGAATACAGAGCATCTCGAATAGCAGGTTGGCAGCGAGGAGCGCGGTATTTCCAGATGTGTCATAGACCGGGGCCACTTCCACGAGATCGCCGCCGATGACGTTGAGGCCCCGGCAGCCGCGAATAATTTCCAGGGCCTGAATCGTGGTCAGCCCGCCGAACTCGGGCGTTCCGGTTCCTCCCGCATAGGCGGGATCAATCCCGTCGATGTCGAAGCTGATGTAGACCGGACCCGACCCGAGCTGTTCGCGGACTTCGCCCATGAGCGGGGCAAGCGAGATGTGCCAGCATTCTTCGGCAGGAACCACTCGGAAGCCCTGGGTGCGCGGCCAGTCGAAATCATCGGTGTGGTAGCCGGTCCCTCGCAGCCCGATTTGAACCACACGTGCCGGATCGAGCAGACCCTCCTCAACGGCACGGCGAAAGGGGGTCCCGTGGGTCACCGCTTCGCCGAACATGGCCTCGCTTGTATCCGTATGGGCATCTACGTGGACCATTCCTATTGGACCATGCTTCTCGCGCATCGCACGAAGAATAGGGAGTGCGATGGTGTGATCACCGCCCAGGGTCAAAGGCACGCAATCGTGGAGCAACAAAGCCCGGTAGGCCTCCTCGATGATTCGAACCGAATCGGCGAGATTGAAAGTGTTGATGGGAACGTCCCCGAGATCGGCCACGTGGAGCGAATCAAAGGGGGCCGCACGGGTCGCCATGTTGTAGGGCCGCAGAAGCACCGACTCGCTGCGGATTTCCCTGGGGCCGTAGCGGGCTCCGGGTCGGTTGGAAGTTCCGATGTCCAGGGGCACGCCGAGGAAGCAGGCGTCCAGATCGGCGGCGCTGTCCCGCGACGGAAGTCGCATCATCGTTGCGGGCCCAGCAAAACGAGGCATCTCGTTGCCGCCGAGGGGTTGCGGGCGTTCGGGTGAGTCGGGCATTGTGCGCCGATGCTCGCACCGTGAAGAACGAAACTCAATAGGCGACCAAGGGATTGGCCCGGATCGAACGGACGACTTCTATGGGGTGGCTCGAATCCGATCGTGGAAGCGGCGAACGCACTCATCCCAATAGGGCGCCAGAACCCCCTCTTCGCTCGCCGGAGACCCTCTCCCCTCTTGGAGCGAAGCCAGGAGCTCAATATCCTGCTGGTTGATTCGGTTCATCACCTCAGAAAATCGGTCGGCATCCGCTCGACCCTCATCGGGAATTTCCGCCATGGCGTAGAGGCCCAGGAACTCGGACGATCGATTGGCGGCGTTGGCCTGAACGCTAATGACCTGAAACCAGCTTGCCGTGATGGCGATCAACGTATTGGGAAAAAGGCAGAAGAAAAACTGCGCGTCTCGCAGGTCTTCATCCAGATCGAGGGTCGGAAGCCAATCGGCTTTCGGCTTATCCAATTCGCCTTTGGGCAACGTGAAGCCGAAGATGTCTGGGCTCAGGGTAATGTTCTCGTAGTTCACCGCGGTCCGTGGACCTCCGGCTTGGCGGTGGACGAAAGGCACGTGATAGTTGTCCAGGAAATTTTCGCAGACGAGTTTCCAGTTGGCATCGACTTCGTAGCCGGTGAGCGAGAGCAGGCGAATCCTCGATTCATCGAAGGGTCGCCAGTATTCAGCCAAAGGTGCGATCCAGTCCTCAAAGGGGGGCGCTGTTCCCGAGAGGTCGACGAAGATCATGTCGAACCAAACGTGATGGCGGATAGGACGGAGTCCGAGCGCGTCCTTCAACTCTCCGGGAACGTTCGATCCTGGCTTGCCCGAAAAATACGGAGCGCCTAGAAATTTACCCGAGAGGTCATAAGTCCACGCATGGTATGGGCATGTCACGCGCTCAACGTCTGCGCACGAGTCGTGGACGAGCTTGATGCCCCGGTGTCGGCAAGCGTTGTGAAAGGCGTGCAGTTCACCGCGGGAGGTTCGGGTTAGCAGGATCGGAATGTTTGCGATCCGGGTTGGGGAGATCGAATTGGGTGCCAAGGTGCTGGCCAGCCCAACACTCACCCAGTTCTGTGTGAAGTAAGTATCGCACTCGTCGGCGAAGCATTCGCTGGAGGTGTAGAAGGCATTTTCTAGCGAAATATGAGTCAATTCAGGGTTCATGGGTGTGCCGAAAGCTAATCCCTCAGCCAAATCGTGCCAGCCAGGGAGTTTCTCGTGGTGCTCGGGCCGACCTCTCGCTTGATCGCAGTAGAAACAATGTGCACTGGGCCGCATGGGAGATTTAGAGGGGAAGACTGAATGGGAGATCGCCGGTGTGCGGAGCCCGAGTTGCTTAGCTCGCACTTCGTATTGGTGCTGGGCTAGTATGTGCCGCGTTGGTGGTTTCGGCGCGATGAGATGGCTCGCTTGGCAGTGGGCGCTTTTAGGGTCGGACTGACCGAAGCGGGGTACCCCCTCCCCCTCCTCCTCCCCGGCCTTCGCTCTCGCGGTTCAAATTATTCGCGAGGTTGTAGAGGGGATCAAGGCCGGCGATTCAACGAGGAGTCATCGCGATGCAGAGCGAAATCGATCCCGAACTGGCTTCCCGGCTCGAGGCACTTCTGGAAGTTCAGCCCGATGCTTCGGCGTTGTTGCAACCTTTCTACAACGACGCCCAAATTTTCGAGCACGACGTCGCCCGCATTCACATGCAGCAGTGGCTCTGCGCGGGCCATGTCAGTCAAGCACCGGAAACGGGCGATTGGTTTCGATTCGACATGGCCGCGGAGCCGTTGATTATCGTCCGGGGGAGCGACGGTGAGCTGCGCGCTCTTTTGAATGTCTGCCGTCATCGGGGTTCCGTGGTGTGTGCCGAGCAGGCCGGGCATTCAAACCGCTTGATTTGCCCCTACCACGGTTGGACCTACGATCTCGAGGGGCGGCTGCGCTCGGCGCGAAATATGGGAGACCTTGATCTCGGGGCGCACTCTCTGGCCAGTATTCATTGCCGAGTCGCAGGGGGACTGATCTTTGTTTGCTTCGCCGATGAAGCGCCCGATTTTGATCATGCTGCGGGAGTTTTTGAGCGATCTGTTGGTCGCTTCGGTTGGGCGGACGCCAAAGTGGCCCATCGCGCATCCTATACGGTGGCGGCCAACTGGAAGTTGGTCACCGAAAATTACCAGGAGTGTTATCACTGTCGCCCCGCCCATCCTGAATTCTCACGATTTCACGCGACCGCGAAACCCGACGAGGCAAACGTGGATCTACGTCGAAGCGCATCCGGTCTGGCCATCGCCCAGGGGATCGAGATTGAGGAATTCGACAACTGGCCTTTCGGCGATGCCGCCGGGAGCCAGGGTATCGCCGTCTCGAACGACGCGATGTACGCGGGTTCGGTGACGGGCAGTCGGGATGGAAATCCCCTCGCTCCGCTCATGGGCGACTTCAAAGACTATTGCGGCGGCTTCTTTACCTATGTAGAGACAGGTCCTGCCAGCTTCTTCCTCGCCTATCCGGATCATGGGCTTGTCTATCTATTCATTCCGCGTACCGCCCAGCGGACCGATATGGAGGTGCTTTGGCTGGTGGACAGCAAGGCCGAAGCGGGAACCGATTACTCGGTTGAAGAACTGAGTTGGCTTTGGGATGTGACCAGTATCGCGGACAAGCGAATCATCGAGCGAAACCAGGAGGGTGTGAACTCACGGTACTATGTTCCTGGTCCTTACGGTCCGATGGAAGATCGCACGCAGGCTTTCATTGCGTGGTACCTGAGCCAAATTCGCCCTTAGGGTCCGGTCGCTTCCCCGGCCTCCAAGCTGTTAGAATGCGAAATTCTTTTAGAGGATTGGTGGTCAGGCCGACCTCGGAACGCAAAGAGCCGATCGGACACGGGAGTGAAGCCCGAATTGAGTGAGTCTATCCCAGGAGGAAAACATGAGAAGAGGTAGGCAATCTCGTCTGGACAACCCGCCGCCCGCTACGGCAATCGGGCCCGGCATGCTGGGGGGGCGCTTCAAGCCGTTGAGCGACCACGAGATGCAACAGATCCACACCACGGTTCTGGATGTACTCGAGAACATCGGAATGGCGGATCCCATCCCGATTCTCAAAGAAAACGCCCTGGCAAAAGGGTGCAAGATCAACGAGCACGATCGTCTCTGTTTTCCCCGCGCCCTGGTGGAGGACGTGATCGCCAACGCAGGCAAGGCGATCCGGTGGTTTGGTCAGGATGAGCGCTATGACTTGGATCTGAGTGGAACCCGGGTACACACTTACGGGGGTGGGGAGGCGGTGAATGCCCTGGACCCAGGAGCGAGTGAATACCGGCCGTCGACGATCAAAGATGTCTACGACTTCGCCCGACTGGTGGATCGAATGGACAATATCCACGCGTTCTCACGCCTGGTGGTGGCCACGGAGCTGGAGGATCTCAAGGTCTGCGACATCAACACCGCTTATGCGAGTGTGGCGGGAACCCAGAAGCACACGGCGCTGACATTTTCCTACGCAGAGCATGTGGAACCGACCCTCGAGATGCTCTACATGGTGGCCGGTGGCGAGAAGCGCTTCAAGGATCGTCCCTTCTGTCATGGTGGAGGCTGCCCGATCATCTCGCCCCTGCGTTACGGGGTACACAACAGTGAAGTGTGTATCGAGGCGACCAAGTTTGGGTCGCCGGTCTGGATCGTCACGGCTCCCCAGGCGGGGGCGACTGCGCCGGCCGCTTTGGCGGGTACTCTGGTCCAGGTAATCGCCGAGGCTCTGGCCGCGTTGCTGATGGTTGATCTGGTGCATCCCGGTTACCCCGTGATCATGGGTCCCTGGCCCTTTGTTTCGGACTTGCGAACCGGATCTTTCAGCGGCGGGAGCGGCGAGGAGGCTGTGGTGAGCGCGGCGGCGGCACAGATGATCAACCACTACGGACTTGTGAGCTCGGTGGGTGCCGGGATGACGGACTCCAAGTCACCGGACAATCAGTCGGGCTATGAGAAAGGGATCACCGTAGCTTTGGCGGCGCTTGCGGGTTGCAACAACGTTTCGGAGTCTGCGGGTATGGTGGGCAGCCTGATGGGTTGCTCCTATGAAGCCATCGTGGCGGACAACGATATGCTGGGCAATGTCCTGAGGACGGTTCGTGGCATCGAAGTGACGGAAGAGACGCTTTCCTACGCAATCATCGACGAAGTGGTGCACGGCGAAGGTCACTTTCTCCGCCAACCCCAGACCCTCGCCCTCATGCGTTCAGAGTATGCCTATCCCGAGGTGGCCGACCGGGGAACGCCCTCAGAGTGGGAGGAAGCGGGTTCGCTCAACATGCGCCAACGGGCCGGGGTGCGAGCGAACGAAATTCTGTCCTCCCACTATCCCGAGTACATCGATCCGGATGTCGATCGCAAGATTCGTGAGAAGTTTCCTATCGTACTCTCGCCCGAGGATATGCGGCCGGGCAACGGCAGGTGGTAGACCATATTGATGGCCGAGTGGAGGATATTGGCCATTGGGCAGGCATCGGGGCGAACGGAACTGAATGGGTGGTGGGTCGATGAGTGGATTGCTTGAAAGGCTTCTCGCCGAGCGCGAGTATCTGGTGGCCGATGGCGCAACGGGCACCAACTTGATGGGCATGGGCTTGCCCCCGGGTCAGGCCCCGGATCTCTGGAATCTCGACGAACCCCAAAACGTGACTCGTCTGCACCAGAGCTTTCTGGAAGTGGGCGCCGATATCATCTTGACCAATACTTTTGGTGCGAATCGCTGCCGCCTCGGAATGGAGAAGGCCGAGGATCGCACCTCGGAGGTCAACGAAGCCGGCGCACAGCTGGCCCGGGCTGCCAAGGAGGGGTCGAGTCGGCCGGTTGTGGTGGCCGGATCCATGGGACCCACCGGGGAAATCATGGAACCCCTGGGCCCCCTTACCCCCGAACGCGCCGAGGAAGTCTTTACCGAACAGGCCGAGGCGCTGGTTCGGGGGGGCGTGGATGTGCTCTGGATCGAAACCGTTTATGCCTTTGAAGAGCTGCGGGCGGCGGTAGCGGCCGCGGCACGGACCGGCCTTCCGGTCGCGTCGACCATGACTTTCGACACCAATGGACGAACCATGATGGGCGACTCTCCCGAGGAGGCCGCCGGTTTCATTCAAACCCTTCCCACACCCCTGGTCGCCTACGGGGCCAACTGCGGTGTGGGTCCAGCCACGCTCGTGGACGCTGTTATGGGTCTCGGGCGGGGTTCCAAGGACGGGGATGTGATCATTGCCAAGGGGAACTGCGGAATCCCCGAACTGGTGGGCGACGAAGTTGTTTTCCGCGGTGACGAGGGAATCATGGCGAGCTATGCCCGCTTGGCGCGGGATGCCGGAGCGCGGATTATTGGCGGTTGCTGCGGGACTTCGCCCGATCACCTGGCCGCTATCGTCGAGAGCCTCGAAGGCTACTCGCCCGGTGAGCCTCCCGACGACGCGAGCATCGAGCGGGCGTTGGGCCCAATCGATCGAAGTCAGGGGAGGAAGGGCCGAAGGCGCAATCGGCGGCGATAGCGTCTTGTGGACTCAGACTACAGGGAGGCATGATGAGCGAGCATGAGCCACGGCCGAGTGCCTCTTCTTCCCGTCGCGCTCGACGGGCCGGCGGGCGTGACGCCCGGCGAGCTGCTCGCGCCGCCGACGAAGGCGGCCACGCGGTGCGACCCGGGATGTCGGGGGGCGCGTACAAACCGCTGAGTTTGCGGGATATCGAACGGATTCATTCCGCTGCTCTCGAAGTGCTCGAAAATATTGGCATCGGCGATCCCATCCCGGAAATTCTGGATGCGGTAGTCCCCAAGGGCTGTTTGCTTGGCGAAGATGGCCGGCTGCGTTTCCCTCGCGCTCTGGTTGAGGACGCGATTGCCGCGACACCCAAGAGCTACATCCTTCACGCCCCCGACCCGGCCCTGGATATGGAGGTGAAAGAGCAGGAGGTTATTCTCACTACCTCCGGCGAGCCGGTGAAGATTCTCGACTACGCGTCCCAGACCTTTCGGGATCCAACTCTCTTGGACATCTACGATGCCGCCCGATTGGTGGACCGAATGGAGCATATCCATTATTTCGGCCAGCCTTTCATCGCGCCGGAGTGGAGTCATGACCTTTACGTCCACGATATGAATACCGCGTACGCGGCACTCGCCGGAACCCGCAAGACTTTTTCGCTGGGCGTTGCCACCGTGGGGCATATCGAACCCCTGATCGGTTTGTTTGATCTCTACCTCGGGCGCGAGGGCGCTTTCCTCGAACGGCCATTCTGCTGCTTTGGGGGCTGTCCCATTGTTTCGCCCCTGCGCTTCGCCGAGGAAAATGCGCAGGTGCTCGTGAAGTTGGCGCAGCTCGGCCTTGTGGTGGACGTCGCCATTGCGGCCCAGGCCGGCGCGACGGCACCTGCATCCCTTGCGGGAGCCCTGGTTCAAACCTTCGCCGAAACCCTGGCCTGCCTCACGGTGGTGCATCTCATCAACCCGAACTGCCCGATGAATTTCGGGATGTGGCCTTTCATCTCCGATCTGCGCACGGGGGCATTCAGCGGAGGGAGCGGGGAGGAAGCGCTGATTACTGCCGCGACTGTTCAGTTGGTCAATCACTATGGCCTGATTTCGAGCGTGCCCAGTGGTATGACGGATTCAAAGACAATGGACGCCCAGGCGGGCTACGAGAAGGCGCTGACGACTTTGAGTGCCGTGCTCGCTGGGGGGAATATGGTGGCCACCTACCCGGGTGCTGTGGGGAGCCTGATGGGCCAGTCTTTTGAAGGCATCGTGATCGACAACGATATGCTGGGCGCGACTTTAAGAATTCTGCGCGGAATCGAAGTGACCGAAGAAAACCTTTCGCTCAAGGAAATCGAGAACGTGGTCTTCGGCGACGGACACTTCCTCAACCAGCCTCAGACTCTGGACCTGATGCGGACCGAGTATCTCTATCCCGAAGTAGGGGATCGAAGCTCGGTGGGTGACTGGGAAGAAAATGGCAGCCCAACGGTCTATGATCGGGCCCACGATAGGGTCAAGGAAATTCTATCCAGCCACTATCCCGTTTACATCGAGCCTGGAGTGGACGCCGCGATTCGCGAACGCTTCCCCATCCAGATCGGGAGTCGTGAGACAAAGCCAGGGAATGGACGCTGGGATTGATTGAGAGCCAGATCGCGGGCTTCGGGAGCCGCTCCGGTTTGAATCTAAAAATTTGAAGCAAAAAAAATGAACTCGGGCAAGTAGGGAGCAGAGCCATGGTGGATGAAACGACGGACGAAGAGGCGGAGATCGTCCTCGCAGATCTATCGGACGAAGAACTGGTTTCCCAGATGCACGACGATCTCTACGACGGTCTGGCCGAGGAGATCGACGAAGGCACGCGAATTTTTCTAGATCGCGGCTGGTCGCCGACCCGCACCCTGGACGAGGCCCTAGTGGCCGGGATGACCATTGTGGGCATCGACTTTCGGGATGGCATTCTCTTCGTCCCCGAAGTCTTATTGGCCGCCAATGCCATGAAGGCCGGCATGGCGATTCTCAGACCCCTACTCACCGAGACCGGCGCCGAACCCGTGGGCAAGATGGTCATTGGCACAGTCAAGGGCGATATCCACGATATTGGGAAGAACCTAGTGGGCATGATGATGGAAGGCGCAGGCTTCGAGGTTTTTGATCTCGGTGTCAACACCGACTACCAGCAATTTCGAGATGCCCTGGAGGAGCACAGCCCCAATATTCTGGGGATGTCGGCGTTGCTCACCACGACCATGCCCTACATGAAGGTTGTTATCGACGAGTTGGTCAAGGAAGGCATTCGCGGCGACTACATCGTGCTCGTCGGTGGGGCGCCGCTGAATGAGGACTTTGCAGCGCGTGTTGGAGCCGATGCGTATTGCCGCGACGCGGCGACCGCTGTCGATACCGCGAAAGAACTCATCGCCAAGCGGGCTGCGGCGGCGGGGTGAGATGGGCTCTTGCCCCCTTACCCCTCTCCCCCCCTTACCCCTTCTCCCCTCCCTCTCCCCCGTGCCCCCCATGCCCCCACACATGCCCACACACACGCCTCCCATCGAAGCCCGTCCAAGGGTTCTTCTGATCGGCTGTGCGGCTCTGGCCCGAGAGATCACGGCGCTTGCGAAGCTGAATGGGTGGAGCCACCTCGCCACCGAATGGCTTCCCGCCACTCTGCACAATCGGCCCGAGGAGATTCCCGCCGCAGTGGCGCGGCGGCTCGACGAGGCGAGTGATCAATACGACGAAATTTTAGTCGCCTACGCGGATTGCGGGACCGGTGGGCGACTCGACGAGGTTCTTGAGCCCCGTGGTGTCCGGCGGCTTCCGGGCGCCCACTGTTATTCTTTTTTTGCGGGTTCCGAAATATTTGACGCGCTCCATGAAGAGGAACTCGGAAGCTTCTACCTGACGGATTTTCTGGTGCGAAATTTCGATCGACTCGTGGTGCGCGGCCTGGGTCTTGACCGTCATCCCGAACTTCGATCCAGCTATTTTGAGAACTATCGCCGGGTCGTCTATCTGGCCCAGACCCGCTCCGAGGCCCTGATGGCCTCGGCGCGCGACTGCGCGGAGCGACTCGAACTCGAGTTCGAGCACCGCTTCACCGGTTTGAATCCCCTGGGAGCGGCATTGGGCATCGGGAACTCGGGGCCGAGCGCCCATGAGGACGGGTCATGGAGCGACTGATCACGATCTATTGGCGCGATATTCCGTCCCGGGTAATCGGGCGTCGGGGCCGAAAGAGTCTGTTCAAGCAGACCCTGGACCCGCGTTTCGAGAAGGCAATCGAGCGAGCGTCTCGCCGGGCGGGAGGCGGGTCGAGCAAGAAGTATCTTGAAGATTGGCGCAGGGAGAGCCAGTCCTGCACTTCGGATCTCGAGACCGCGGTGGCGGCCCGGGTGGCCGGGCTGGAAGCTCAGTTCCCTCCGGATAGGCTCGAACGCGCAGTTCGGGCAGCGGGTATTATTCCCAAAGAAGAGGGATGAAAAGGGAACGCTGGAGTCATGCCGAATCAAGTCGGAAAAGTGCTGGTGACTTTTACGCCCTCGGGCAAACGCGGGCATTTTTCTCGGGGGACGAACTTGCTTGCCGCCGCTCGGGAGTTGGGGGTCGATCTCGATTCGGTCTGCGGCGCCCGGGGAATCTGCGGACGTTGCAAAATTCTGCTCCATGAAGGGGAGTCAGCGGCCCAGGGAATTCGTTCGACGAAGGATCACCTGAGTCCGATTTCCGAGCCCGAGGAACGCTATGCCCGGCGGAAGTCGCTCAAGGGCGGCGAGCGACTTTCCTGCCACGCCACCCTTGAGGGCGATTGCATCATCGACGTACCACCCGAGAGCCAGTTGCATCGTCAGATCGTGCGCAAGGATTTCGAGAGCCACGACATCGAACTGGATCCCACCGTGCGCCTCCACTATGTCGAGGTCCAGCTACCGAGTCTGGAAGAGCCCAGTGGAGATTTGCAACGCCTGCTCCGCGCCCTGGAAGAGGAGTGGCAACTGCCCCATTTGACCCTGGCGCCGGATCTCCTTCCGGTTCTGCAAACGTGTCTGCGCACAGACAAGTTCTGTGTGACGGCGGCGGTACGCGATCAACGCGAAGTGGTGGGGCTGTGGCCGGGCCTTCGGGAGCGGCTCCTGGGGGTGGCGGTGGATGTGGGTTCCACCACCGTAGCCGCCCACCTCTGCGATTTGCTCAGCGGGGAAGTGTTGGGAAGCCGGGGGGTGATGAACCCCCAGATTCGTTTCGGCGAGGATCTGATGAGCCGGGTTTCTCATGTGATGCTCAACCCCGGGAGCGAAGCCGAGATGACCCGGGTGGTGCGCGAAGCGGTGGACGGGATGATCGCCGACCTCGCTTCCGAAGCCGCGGCGACACCCGAGGACATTTTCGAGATCGTGCTGGTCGCGAACCCCATCATGCACCACCTTTTCCTGGGCATCAGTCCGGTGGAACTCGGCATGGCCCCCTTCGCCCTGGCCACCGACGGTGCGGTTTCGGTAAGTGCACCCGAGATCGGTTTGAACGTTCACCCCGGCGCCCGGGCCTATTGGTTGCCGTGCATCGCGGGCCACGTCGGCGCCGATGCGGCGGGAATGCTTCTCGCCGAGGCGCCCTGGGAAAATGAGTCGGTGACCCTGCTGGTGGATGTGGGGACCAACGCGGAAATTATTCTCGCCGGTGGCGATCGTTTGCTAGCGGCCTCGAGTCCGACGGGGCCGGCGTTCGAAGGCGCCCAGATTTCCTGTGGTCAGCGGGCGACTCCGGGCGCCATCGACCGGGTGCGGGTGGATTCGAAAACCCTCGAGCCGCGGTTTCGGGTCATCGGCAGCGAACTTTGGTCCGATGATCCGGATTTCGCCGCTCAACTGGGTCCCGAGGGCGTGACGGGGATCTGCGGGACTGGGATTATCGAAGCCGTGGCCGAACTCTTTCTAGCCGGTGTGATCCGCCCGGACGGTCTTATCGATGGCGATTGGGCCGCTCGAAGCGCGCGGGTAGTCGCCGACGATCGAACCTTTGCGTATACGGTCTGCGATGGCCCACCGGCTGTACGAATTTCACAGAACGATGTGCGCGCGATTCAACTCGCGAAGGCGGCCCTCTATGCGGGCGTTCGCCTCTTGATGGATCACCTGGGGGTGGACCGCGTGGATAAAATTCGCCTGGCCGGCGCTTTCGGCAGCCACATCGACGTGAAGTACGCCATGGTGCTCGGGATGATTCCGGATTGCGAACTCGGAAGTGTGTCTTCGGCGGGTAACGCGGCGGGCACCGGCGCGGTGGCCGCGCTTCTCAATACCGGAGCGCGACGAACCATCGAAGCCCAGGTGCAGCGGGTGGAGAAGATTGAAACCGCGGTGGAGGCAGGGTTTCAGGAGCATTTCGTCGCCGCTATGGCGTTGCCCCACACCGTGGACGCCTTTCCCGAACTGGCCAAACATTTCGACCTGCCCAAGCGCGGCCGGCGGAAGAAGCGGGCGCGTTAAAGCGCCGTCGGGCTCGGAAGGGGCTCGGAAGTGGATCTGAGGTGGCTCGGAGAATCGGTCATGAAGGCGGGTGCTGCGGTCCCGAGCGCTCGGGATTGAATGGTTTGGATTCCACGCTCTTCATATCTTCGTCCGCCTCCTCTTGGGATTTTGCGGGCACGAGTTTGCTCGATGGAATCGGTCACGCCCATGCGGGTGGGCA
>DUCH01000449.1 GCA_012959865.1 Myxococcales bacterium
GCCCGGGGACGTGATTCGGGTGCCCGAGCGCTTTTTCTGAAAACGTAAGCCCGCTGCCCGGGTGCTTGGATCGGGCAGGCAGATTTTCTTTTTTTGGGGGGTGGGCAGAATGGGGGAGGGAGAATGCCCCCGCGTGCTCGGGGAGCGAACCCCCTCGTGGCTTGAAGCACCTGCCGCAATTTATTTACCCGGGTTCAACAAGTCCAAACACGAGCGCGAGGTCTTGGGGACAGATAGTGTTCGTTTTCGGTCGATTGAGTCCGGTCCCTCAAGGAAAAAATTAGTATGCAAAGAACGGACACGCTTTGGCGCAGAGGGCAGTTCTGTCGAGGAATGGCTGGGCTGACGGTTTTGCTCTTGACACTTTCGTGGGCGGGGAGCGCGTTCGCCGAGCAATCCGTTGAGGCTCAACGGCAGGCCGTGATTCAGGGGATTCTCGACGACAACGCGGGCGATCCGGCAGGGCTTGTCGACGCAATCAAGAATATTTTTGGCGATCTCCAGGGCGATGAAGCGGTGGCCCGGGCCAAACAGATTCTCGATGCTTTACCGTCGGAACTGAGCGACGCCCAGTGGGCGTCCATCAAAACGGCCATTGGCGACAAAGCGAGCGATTTGGTTTCGTCGTCAGCCTCCCAGTCGATTATGAGCCAATTGGCCGCGAAGGAGAGTGCCCTGGGCAAGACCCAAAAAGCGGGCGATTCGGTTTCGTCGTCAGTCTCCCAGTCGACTATGAGCCAATTGGCCGCGAAGGAGAGTGCTCTGGGCAAGACCCTACTCCAGGCGAAGGTGATCACCGACGAGGGCGATCCGGCCGACGGCGGTGACGCGCGCGAGAGCAGTCGGGCCAGTTCGGCCCCCATGGCGCCGCCCCAAGACCAAGTCGACTGCACCTCGGCCTCCTGTCAGTAGCCAGTCGCCCGGCCCCTCGCCCTGGGCCTGAAGCGATTGCCCGAAGCCAGGCGGGCGGACGGCGCCCGATGAGAAAGTGGCCAGCACCCTTGCGAGCGAAGTCGCTGGCGGCTGCCTCCCCCCAAAGAAAATATTTTCCTCGAGAAGAAAGACACCCGTGAAAACGCAACGAGACGTTGCGAGCCCAGTGTCGCCCGCGGGTTCCATGCGGTCGGCGGTTCGCCTCTTGGCCCTGGCCGCCTTGGTTGCCGCGCCGCTTTGGGTGACCTCGGTCGCCGGCGCGCAGGAGATGAATCTTCCTTCCGGCGTAACCCAGCGCGTAGCGCCTGAGAGCGACGCCCTCGGGACCAAGCTCGGCGGATTTACCCTCTATCCGAAACTGGGCATTTCGGACGGCTACGACAGCAATATCTACGCGCAGCCTGACGACAAGGCGAAAAGCGACGGGGTCTTCGTGATCGACCCGTCCCTTGCCTTTGAATCCAACTGGTCGCGCAACAAGCTGGCTCTCGGGGGTTTCTTTTCCCAGTCCCTACAGACCACATACACCCAGGAGGACCATGCGGACTGGGGAGTCGGTGGCTCGGGCCAGCTGGATGTGCTCAAAGCCAGCAACATCAAGAGCTCTCTCGGCTACCAGCGCCTCACCGAGCCCCGGGGCGGCATCAACCCGGATACTCTCAAGGAAAATCCGAACCCTATCCAATACGACCTGCTCCAGTGGGGCCTGGTGGGCAACCACCGCCTCAACCAGCTCAACCTCTCGGCAGCGGTCGATTTCGACATGCTCGAATACCAATCCCAGGGCCAACAATACCGCGACCGCGATCTCTGGGCCTTTACCGGGCAGGGGGGCTACACGTTTTCGCCGGGCTACAGCGGGTTCGTGCGCGGTGTGTTCAATAAGCGCGATTTTGAGAACACGAGACCGCTCGTTATTGATGGGGTCAGGCAAGATTCTCAGGGTTACAACGTGGCCGTGGGTATTGCCTCGGAGATCACCAATCTGATCTCCGGCGAGGCGTATATTGGTTACCTCGATCAGGATTACGAATCCTACGAAAATGTCAGCGGCGTTTCCTTCGGCGTGAATTTGGAGTGGGAAGCGACCAAGCTGACGACGGTTCGCTTGACGGCTTCCCGGGACGTGGCCGATTCCACGGCGCAGGGGGCGGGCGGAATCCTCTACTCCATCGGGGGCTTCGGGATCGATCACGAGCTGATGCCCGAGGTGCTCCTGAAGGGCGATTTTTCCTATTACAATGCCGACTACCAGGGAAATGGCCGAGACGATGATGGCTACCGGGCCTCGGTGGG
>DUCH01000450.1 GCA_012959865.1 Myxococcales bacterium
CGTCGCGGTTTTTCTGTCGGAGCAAAGCGCCAAGCTGGCGGCCCTCGAGCTAGCCCCCATGCGGCGCACGGAAGGCCGTTAGCCCTGTCCAAGCAAAGTCCTGCGCGGGTCCGCGACGTGGCGGATGCCGGGGGGTGGACGCCGGATGCCGGGGGGTGGGTGGCAGATGGCGGGTGCCGAATGATGGTGGGCCCTCTCGGATTTGAACCGAGGACCATCCAGTTATGAGCCGGGTGCTCTCACCGCTGAGCTAAGGGCCCGCCCGGCCGAGCGTACCGCATCCCGGGCCCGAGCCGGGGGGGCCTCGCGACGAAAACTTTTCGCCGCCGGCGGCCCACCGAGTCGCCGATCGTCGTTGTGGCCAGGCCGCGTAGCTGCAAGAATCGGCGCATGACAGATTCCTCTTCAAGCCACTGCGTTGCGGTCATCGGCGGCGCTACCGCCGGAGCCGAGATCGCCCACCGACTCGCACAGCGGGGCATTCTGGTCGCCGTCTTCGAGCAGAACAAGCGACCCTATGGAAAGATCGAAGATGGGCTTCCGCGCTGGCACGAGCGCCTGCGCGAAAAAGAGTACGCCTCCATCCGCGAAAAACTTTCGCATCCCCTCGTGCACTTCATCCCGGCGACGAAAATTGGGCGAGACATTGCCTTCGCCGAGATCGTCGAAGAGTGGGGATTCGCCTGTGTGATTCTGGCGAACGGCGCATGGCGAGACAGGCCGCTCCCCATCGAGGGCGGAGACCGCTACGTGGGCCAGGGGCTCGTCTACCAGAATCCTTTTGTGATCGCATTCAATCACGCCGATGACTCGGGCTTCGCGGGGGAACGTTTTGATGTCCACGATGACAGCATCGTGGTTGGCGGCGGTCTTGCTTCCATCGATGTGGCAAAAATAATCACGCTGACCTGTACCCAACGTGCCCTCGCCGAGCGCGGGATCGCCATTGAGGTCACGGCACTTGAAGTCAAGGGCATCCCCAAAATTTTGGCAGCCCACGATCTGACCTGGGAAGAACTGGGGCTCGCCGGTTGTACGATCTACTACCGCAGGCAGGAAGACGATATGCCGCTGGTTTCGATACCCGAAGGAGCACCTCCCGAACGCATCGAAAAGGTCAAGAAATCGCGCCGAACGCTCCTCAAAAAGGCCAGCGAGAAGTTCAAGCTAAAAGTCGAGCCCTTAGCGGCGCCCGATGGGCTTATCGTTGAAGACGGCCAACTGTGTGGCCTCCGTTTTCGTCGCACAAGAATCGAGGATGGCCGGGTCGTTGCGACCGACGAAACCTTCGAGCGCCGCGGTCCGGTCGTGATCAGCTCGATCGGAAGCATCCCCGACCCCATCGAGGGCATCGAGATGAAAGGGGAACTCTTCAACTTCACGGACTGGAGCTATGGCAAGCTCGCGCGATACCCGACGGTCTTCTCGGTGGGCAACGTCGTGACCGGCAAGGGAAACATCGTGGCGTCAAGAAAACATGCCGGCCATGTCTCGGAACAGGCCGTCGAGGTCTTTCTCGGGGTTTCCGACGATCCGGTTGCTCGCGAAGAGTTCGAACCCCCGGGCGCCGAGTTGGCCGAGAGCGTTGCCGACCAGTTGACCGCGGAGCCGACGATCAGCGCCGAGACTCGCCAGAACCTGCTCCGCCGAATCGCCGAGCGGCAGTCAGCGGTTGCTTACCCCGAAGACATCGCGACCTGGCTGGAGAGCGTCGGCGGTCCCTGCTGAGCACCCCTCAGGCGCCCCATACCGAGGGGGATTCCGGGTGGATTCCGGGGAAAGGGCGACGAGCCCCTCGGACTCCCCTAGTCGTCCACATAGGTCTTCAGAACACGGCTTCGCGACGGGTGGCGGAGCTTTCGCAACGCTTTGGCCTCGATCTGCCGAATACGTTCCCGGGTGATCGAAAAACCGTGCCCCACCTCTTCCAGGGTGGCGTCCGATTCTTCCCCGATCCCAAACCGCAATTCGATGATCCGAGCTTCTCGGGGGGTCAGAGTCGCCAGCGCGTCCTTTGTCTCCTGGACGAGATGCGAATTGATCACCGCATCGTGAGGGTTGATCGCATTGGGGTCCGCGATGAAGTCCGAGAGCGAGCTGTCATCCTCTTCACCCACGGGTGATTCCAAACTCACCGGCTCGGAGAGCAGCCGCATCAGGGAACTGATCTTGTCCGGATCCATGTCAATCTGCTCGGCGATCTCTTCGGGCCCGGGTTCTCGGCCCAGTGACTGAACGAGTTCGCGCGATATCCGAACCACCTTGTTCAAATTTTCGATCATGTGCACCGGAATGCGGATCGTCCGCGCCTGATCGGCCACCGAGCGGGTAATCGCCTGACGAATCCACCAAGTCGCGTAAGTGGAGAACTTATATCCGCGCTGATACTCAAACTTGTCCACTGCGCGCATAAGCCCGATATTGCCCTCCTGGATGAGATCCAGGAATTGGAGGCCTCGATTCGTATATCGCTTGGCAATGGAAACGACCAAGCGAAGATTGGCCTCGATCAACTCACTTTTCGCCTGATGCGCACGTGCCGTTGCCGCTTCGATCCGCGCTTCCGCGTCATAAACTTCCTGACGGGTCATTCGGATCTTCTTCTCGAGTCCAGTGCTTAACTTGTCGATCTCCTTGAGCTCGGAAACGGCTGCCCGTATGTGCTTCATGTCGCCGCCGAGAAGTTCCAGCGCCTCACCGGACTGCGCTTCGTTCGCGTCCGAGAAATCGGCGATCTCCAGAAACTCGCGGGGACTCATCCCAAATCGATGACTCACCTGCCAAGCGCGGCCTTCCATCATGCGGAAGGATTTCACCACCTGCATCAGGCATTCCCTGATTTCGTCGAGCCGCTGATTCGCAAAGCCCGCGCTGCGTAATTTCTCGACGCACGCGTGAAAGAGTTGATCGATTTCGTCCAGCAGGCGCTTGCGAGTCGCCGGCGTGGTTCGGCTGTTCATACTCGAATTGCGTTTGCGCTCGATCTCAACGCTCATCGAGGCAACTCGCTCTAGAGCATCCAGAAGGGTACGCTCGCGCACCTCCGGGGGATCGGAGCCCTCGGCGTGGAGACCATCGACCGCGGTCTTGATTACGATTTCCCCCTGACGAAGCCGCTCACCCAGGGCGAGCACGACCGCAAGCCCATGTGAATTTCCGACGATCCCGAACTCTTGGTCGTGAACACCCTCTTCGATTCGCTTGGCGATCTCCACTTCGCCCTCACGGGAGAGCAGGGACACCTGGCCCATGTCGCGTAAGTAGACGCGTACGGGATCCGCCGTAGCCGCAGAACTCTCGGCTTTGGATCGGGCCTTCGAACGCGCTGAAACCGAGAGCTTCGTCGAAGCCTTGGACGGCCCCTTGGGGGGGGCGAGGCCCTTGGCTGTTTCTAACTTTTCCGGTCCCTTTGAGCGTTGCTTGGGATTGGCAGCCGTCGCCATATCTTTAGCAGCGGGCTTGGGAGCATCTGAGGCCATGGGGGGATCTCCTCGCTTCTCTAATTTCACTTGCTCGAGCGCACTCGGCTCGGAACGATCTTTTGTGACTTATAAACCGGTGTCCAATCCGGCTCCACCCTGCGCCCGACGACGCAAGAGCAGAGCCTGCAGATCTTCCACAGCTTTCTCTTGATCTTCATCGGGATCATTGAGCCGACGTTTGATTATCTTTTGCTCCGCATCCAGCTTTTTGAGCACGAACCTGCGCAAGATCTGCGTCAGAACTTCCCAAGCCGGCGTCTCGGTGGGGAATAGCCCCTCATCCACCACGATTTCATAGGCAAGCGCGGACACCTCGGGACGAACCCTCTCTTCCAGCGCCCTCACATCGACCCTGCCCTCGGCATCGAGGTGGCCCTCGGTTCCCGCATCCACGAAGGAAAAAATCAAATCTTTCAATGCGCACTCGGGAAACGCTTCATGCATTTCTCCCGCAAGTGCGTCGGTCGCCAGCTCGGGGTGACGCGAAAGAATCAGCGCGACCTGACGCAGGTGGCGTCTTTCGGGCTCGCTGACCTTGGCCTCGACATCGGCCGACCGGAGCGACGGCCCTTGACCCGCGGTCCCGACCTGCGGGTCTGCGGGAACGCTTTTGCCTCGGCGTACCGAACGAACCACCGACTCCACGGCGGCCGGATCGGCGCGAGCCGCCAGGGCAAGGCGACGCGCGTATTCGCTGCGCTCAACAGGGTCGGGGATCGCCGCGACCAGAGGGGCTACACGACGCACCGCATCGGCCTTTTCCGCGGGCGTCGAACAACCCGACGAAACGGCTCGCCGAATGACAACCTCAACCGCATCGGGTGCGCGATCGACCAAGGCAGCCAAAGCTTCGGCGCCATTCTGCGCGAGAAAATCGTCCGGGTCTTGGCCATCGGGGAGAGAGACCGCACGTACCCGAAGCCCCGCCGGAAGTAGAATTGCCAGGGCCCGTTCCATGGCCTTCTTCCCCGCGGAATCGCCATCGAAGAGAAGTCCCAGCGATGATGTGCGGCGACTGAGATCCCGGGCATGATCCGAGGTCAGTGCGGTTCCACAGGTCGCGACCGCTTCACCCATGCCGGCGCGGGCCAGGGCAATCGCATCAAAATAACCTTCGCACACGATGGCACGCCCAGCCCTGCGTATGGGCTCGAGAGCTTGGGGAAAACCATAGAAGGAGCGACGCTTGTGATAGACCGGACTCTCCGGGGTATTCAGGTATTTCGGTTCCTGATCGGCACCCAGGGCGCGGCCTCCAAAAGCGATTACCCGGCCGCGCACATCGTGGATGGGAAAGATGACTCGGCCCCTCAGGCGATCGTAGTGGCCGCCGGAAGTCCGCTCGTTCAACAACCCCGATAACATTCCGACGTCCGCGGAGACTTTGGCCTTTTCGAGCGCGCGCACCGCGGTATCCCATGCATCGGGCGCATACCCGATCTGGAATTGGTCGATCACCGCCTGCTCGATCCCCCGGCGTTCGAGATACTCGCGCGCGGCCCGTCCTTCCGGTGCCCGCAGTGCCTCCCGGTAGCATTGATGGGCCACTTCCAGCGCCGCGAAAATTCTCTCGTTGTCGCTACGCTCCCCGGAATTGGACTCGGGGATTTCGATTCCCAGGTCAGCAGCCAGGGACCGCACCGCTTCGGGAAACGTCAGGTTGTCGCGGTCGACAAGAAAACCGATGACGTCGCCCTTGGCCTGGCAGCCAAAGCAATAGTAGGCCTGACGACCGGGATTGACGTTGAACGATGGAGTCTTCTCATCGTGGAAAGGGCAAAGGCCCTTCCAACTCTGGCCGGCCTGTTTGAGGTCAACGTAGCGACCGATCAAGCCCAGAATATCAGCTCGGTCACGTACCTCTTGGATCGTTGTTTCAGGGATAAGCCCCAAAGGCCTGCTCCACGACCCAAACCTCCTGAGACTCAGGGGGCTGAGCGTCTAATTTTTTTAAGCGCTCGCTTCCTTGCGGCCGCCTCTTTTTTCTTCTTGCGAATACTCGGCTTGTCGTAGTACTCCCGACGCCGAAGCTCAGTCAGAATTCCCGCCTTTTCGCAGACCTTCTTGAAACGTCGAAGAATCTGCTCGATGGACTCATTTTCCTTGACCTTCATGACCGACATATGTTCTTATTACTCCCAGCAAACTGCGGACCCCATATTTTTTGGAGTGGGCTCTCGGGTCGTTTCAATCCGAGTTCCGGCTCCCCGTATGGGGCGATCGCGCATTGCTCCGGTGTGAGTGAGTGGCCCTGGGACCCGTTTAGTGACTCGTTTTTATTCCAGAATTCGGTTTTCTTGCCCGAATTGTCACCCCAACGGGGTCTTCGGGCTTGAATCTGAAGAATTCTTCAATTCTTCGAGGGGAAGTTCAGTCGTTTGGGGAAAGTTCAGTCGTTTTGCCCGCGGATTGCCGCGCTCAGCCATCTTGGGTCCTCCGAATAACCGCCACTGCTCTCAATCCCGTCGATCCCCGTGCGAGGACTGCCAGCGGATGCTGACTGAAATCCACAGGATTTTCCCCCAACGGCTCGAGCAAAGTCAGAAACATTCGGAAAAACAGCTACTTGGGCAAATCTATGGGGCGAATCCCCTAGGCTAGCGCAGGCCCCGCCCGGTCTCAAGAAGCCGTCAGCGGGAAGAGGATCCCCGCTCGCGGCTGGCCGCGGGGGAAGGCGGGCGGACGCCAATCCCGAGACCCAGCAGCGCATGCTTGACCTCCGCCACTGTGGTCTCGCCGAAATGGAAAATCGAGGCCGCCAGCGCGGCCTGGGCATGACCACCATCGGGCGCGTCGCTCAGGGCCGCCGCCAAGTCTTCAGCGCTTCCGCCGCCCCCCGAAGCCACCACGGGAACCGAGACACGACCGGCAACCGCCCGGAGCAACGCCAAGTCGTAGCCGCTCTTTGTTCCGTCCCGATCCATGCTGGTCAGTAGAATTTCTCCGGCTCCGGCATCGGCCATCCGCTCCGCCCAGTCCACCGCATCGATACCCGTGGGTCGGCGACCTCCATGGGTGTAGACCTCCCACCGATCGGGCACGGGTTGATCGCTTTCGTCGCGCACCGCCCGAGCATCGATTGCCAGAACCAAGTTCGCGCTGCCAATCTTCGCCGCGGCTTCGGCGACCAGGTCGGGGTTGTGAACCGCCGCGGTCATGATCGAAACTTTGTCCGCGCCCGCGTTCAACAGATCTCGAATATCTTGCACGGAGCGAACGCCACCGCCGACGGTCAGCGGCATAAAAACCGTCTCGGCGGTTTGGGAAACCACGTCGAGCAGGATTCCGCGCTCTTCATGGCTGGCCGTAATATCGAGAAAGGTCACCTCGTCGGCCTCTTGAGCATCGTAAAGTTGGGCCACCTGCACCGGGTCGCCGCAGTCCACGTGATCGACGTACTTCACGCCCTTGACTACTCGTCCTTGATCCACGTCGAGACACGGAATGATCCGCTTGAGAAGGGTCATCGCTGGGTCTCCACCCAGTGGCGATAGGCATCGAGCAGACGCTTGCCCGCTTGCTGGCTTTTCTCCGGGTGGAACTGAACGGCGAAAACAGAAGGGTTTGCGACCACGGCCGCAAAGTTTCCACCGTAGTCGCAAACTCCTGCCACAATAGAGGAATCCGTAGGTATCGGGCGGTATGAGTGAACGAAATAGTAGTGATCCCGTGCCGGTAGGTGATCGATCATGGGGTGGTCGCCTTGAAAGCGCACTTCATTCCAACCGATCTGGGGTACCCGCAATCGAGAGCCATCGGGCTGCTTCGCGGGAAATCGCTCGACCCGCCCGCCGAAGATCCCCATGCCGGGGGTGGGCCCGTGCTCCTCCCCCTCCTCGAAGAGCACTTGAACACCGACGCACAGCCCCAGATAAGGACGACCCGCAGCGATGGTTTGCTTCACGGCCTCTTCGAGCCCGGTCGCGCGCAGAGTCGCCATCGCGTCCGCAAAGGCGCCGGCTCCGGGGAGTACCACGCCATCGGCGGCCAATACCACCGCGGGCAAATCGGTGACCTCCACCTCCAAACCACTGCGCTCGAGGGCCTTGGCGACGCTGCGTATATTGCCCGCCCCGTAGTCCACAAGCGCCACCTTGGCGGCTCTACTCATTGCGCCTGCCCTCGGTCAAAATTCTCGGGGACTCCGCGAGCCGCACGGCGAGTCCTTTTTCGTCGCTTCATTCGTCGCTTCATTCGTCGCTTCAGAGAGCGCCCTTCACGGTGGGCAGTCCCGTCTCGCGCGGGTCGATGGACGCAGCTTCACGCAGCGCTCGGGCCACGCCTTTGAAGACCGCTTCGACCACGTGGTGCGGACTGCGCCCGTAGCGCTTCTCGATATGCAGATCGATGCCCGCGTTTTGCGCGAAGGCCTGAAAAAAATCTTCGGCCAGGGAAGCATCGAAATTACCGATGCGGCCGTTCTCGAGTTCGACCCGATAGCAGAGACTGGGTCGATTGGAGATATCCAGAGCAACATCGACTTTGCTCTCCGCCATGGGGAGCACAAAGGCGCCAAAACGCCGAATGCCTTCTGCCGAGCCCAGCGCCTGGCGAAACCCCTGCCCCAGGGCGATCCCCACATCCTCCACCGTGTGGTGAAAATCCACTTCAATATCCCCCTTGGCCTCCAGGGTCAGATCAAAAAGTGCGTGTCGGGCGAAGGACTCCAGCATGTGATCGAAGAACGGGATCCCGGTTCCGACTCGGTACTCGCCGGTCCCGTCGATGGCCAAGGCCAGATCGATTCGGGTCTCTTTGGTGGCGCGCTCGATTGTCGCCTCACGGCGCGGATTCCCATTTGATGCCATCTCGCGCTCCCTAGCGGTGCCCCGGGGGGCATCCATTGAGCCAGATGGACCGATTCGAAGGCCGCGTCCATGCGTTCGGCAAATTCCGCGTCGCCAAGCCGCCCTCGGATCGCCCCTCCATCACTGGACTGCGATGGATTCAGCGGACCTTTTGTAGCCGTCGCTCTCGGGAATCGCCACGCCGCCGATACCCGAGAGCCCGGGCGAATCCCAACCGCAACCGCGCCGGCCCTTCAATCCCTTCGGCCCGGCACTTCCGAGCCCGGCGACAAAGTCGGCTTTCGGGCCACCACCGCCCGGGACCGACCCGCCAGGTCCTTCAAGATTTCGCCGTCGCCCAGCCCGGCCGCCGCAAACCAGCCACCAACCGTCTTCGCCTGGTTCGGGTCGACTTCGACCAGCAGCCAACCTCCGGGTTCCAACCGGTCCGGCGCCTGCTCGGCCAGCGGTCGCAGAACCGAGTACCCGTCTTCGCCCCCGAAAAGCGCCTGCTCGGGTTCGTGGGCCAATTCAGGCGCCAGCGCCCCAGCGTCGGCCCGGGCCAAATAGGGGGGATTCGAGACGATCAGATCGAAGAACTCGTCCTGAACCGGCGAGAAGAGATCGCCCCTCAAAAAACGGACCGAATCAGCCGCGCCCAGGGCCTCGGCGTTGCGGCCGGCGACTTCTAGCGCTTCCGGCGAGATATCCGTTGCCGTGATCCGCGCCCGAGGTTTTTCGTGGGCCAGTGCCAGGGCGATGGCCCCTGAACCCGTCCCCACATCGAGCACCCGATAAGCGCGCTCGGCATCGGGAAGACGGGCCAGCGCGGCTTCGACGAGGGTCTCGGTATCGGGGCGCGGAGTCAGTACGTCCGCGGTAACGCTAAAGCTGAGCGACCAAAACTCCTTTTCGCCCAGCAGAAGCGCCACGGGCACCCGGGCGCCCACCCGCTGACCGATGAGTTCCCGGAATCGCGCGCGCGCGTCCGCGGCGACGGGCTCCTGGTAGCGAAGATAGAGATCGAGGCGCCGAAGGTCTAGGGCGTGGGCGAGAAGGAGCTCCGCGTCCAAACGCGGAGTCTCGATTCCCTTCGCGGCAAAGTGATCCGTCGTCCACTTGAGTAAATCCAGGACCGTCCAGATGCGTTCGCTTCCATTCCCCTGTGCGTGGGCAGGCGCACTCATTTGTTTTCGCGCACGGCCTCCTGCTGGGAGGTGATCTGGGTCTTCACCGCATCGAGCAATTCGCCGAGGTTGCCCTCCATGATGCTACCGAGCTTATGAAGTGTGACTCCGGCCCGGTGATCCGTGACCCGGCTCTGGGGGAAATTGTAGGTGCGAATTTTCTCACTGCGCTCCCCCGTACCCACCTGGGCCCGACGCTCGCTGGCGCGTTCATCAGCCGCTCGTTGTTGCTCGAACTCAAGCAGCCTCGAGCGCAGCACCGTCATGGCCTTCGCCTTGTTCTTGTGCTGAGATTTTTCATCCTGGCACTGAACGACCACGCCCGTCGGCAGGTGGGTGATGCGAACCGCCGAGTCCGTGGTGTTGACACTTTGCCCCCCCGGCCCGCCCGCACGCATGACATCAATCCGTAAGTCTCCCGGGCCGATATCGATATCAACCTCTTCGGCTTCGGGCATCACTGCCACGGTCACCGTCGACGTGTGGATCCGCCCTTGGGCTTCCGTCGACGGAACCCGCTGCACCCGGTGCACGCCACGCTCGAACTTCAGCCGACTCCAGACTCCGTCGCCGTCTACCAGCGCGATGATCTCCTTGAATCCCCCACCCGGCGTCTCCGAACTCGAGAGCCGCTCTACTTTCCAGCCCGTTAATTCGGCAAAGCGCGTATACATCCGAAAGAGATCCGCGGCAAAGAGCGCTGCTTCATCCCCGCCCGCACCCGCGCGAATTTCGACGAGGACGTTCTTGTCGTCGTTGGGGTCCCTGGGCGTCAGCAGGGCGGCCAATTCCGCCTCAAGCCGACTCAACTGACCCTCGAGATCTGCAACCTCGCCGCGAGCCAGCTCCGCCAGTTCCGAATCGGGATCATCGAGCATAGAGCGCGAGCTTTCGAGCTCTCGCAACACCTCGCGATAGCGTCCGCCGGTTTCCAGCAGAGGGCGCAAAGCCCCCAACCCACGCGCGACTTTCTGAAACTGGCCCACTTCTTTCGCGAGCTCCGGATCGGCAATACGCGCTTCGAGTTCGCGGCCGCGCTGCTCGGCCTCTTCGACTCGGTTCAAATATTTTGACATCGAATCACACTACCACCACGTTCCCTTTGCACGATCGACAAATTTGCACGATCGACAAGCCGCTCACGCGACAACATTTTTTGGAGTTCCGACGGGCACACGCTTCGCCCGAAAATCTGGCCCGTCCTGGGGAAACACCCCCTCAAGAATTCATCGACTCGAGAAATTCATCATTGTCCGCTGTTGCCTTGATCTTGCCCAGAAGAAACTCCATCGAGTCCACTGAAGAAAGGGGCGCCAAGACCTTGCGCAAGATGTGCATCCGATTCAGCGCAGTCTCGCTCAGCAGAAGCTCTTCGCGGCGAGTGGCCGATCGGTTGATGTCGATCGCGGGAAAGGTGCGGCGATCGGCGAGTTTTCGATCGAGCACCAGCTCGCTATTCCCCGTACCCTTGAACTCTTCGAATATCACTTCGTCCATCCGCGATCCAGTTTCAATCAACGCCGTGCCGACGATCGTCAAGCTGCCGCCCTCTTCGACGTTTCGGGCGGCTCCGAAGAATCGCTTGGGCTTATGAAGCGCGTTGGAGTCCACCCCCCCCGAAAGAACCTTCCCCGAATGAGGCACCACGGTATTGTAGGCCCGCGCCAGGCGCGTAATCGAATCCAGCAAGATGACGACATCGCGTTGGTGCTCCACTAGACGTTTTGCCTTTGCGATCACCATGTCGGCCACTTGAACGTGGCGTGTTGCTGGCTCATCGAAAGTGGAGGAGATCACCTCGGCCTTAACGGTGCGCCGCATATCGGTGACTTCCTCGGGCCGCTCATCGATGAGCAGAACTATCAGGTAGACATCGGGGTGGTTTTCGGCGATTGAATTCGCGATGTCCTTGAGCACCATTGTTTTCCCCGCTTTTGGGGGCGATGTAATCAACGCTCGCTGTCCCTTGCCGACCGGTGCGATCAAATCGATGATCCGCGGTGTCATGGCGCCGTCTTGGGTTTCCAGATTGAACTTCTCTTCGGGGTAGAGCGGCGTGAGGTTGTCAAAAACCGTCTTCCCCCGGCTTTTTTCCGGGGGTTCAAAGTTAATCGCCTCTACTTTGAGTAAAGCGAAATAGCGCTCGGTCGCCTTGGGCGGCCGAACCTGCCCCTCCACGGTATCGCCCGTTCGCAAATTGAAGCGCCGAATTTGTGAAGGCGAAACGTAGATATCGTCGGTGCCCGCTTGATAGCTCTGGTCCGAGGCTCGCAAGAACCCGAAGCCATCCTGCAAAATCTCAAGAACACCTTCGGCAAAAACCTGGCCGTGGTTCTCGGCCTGCGCATTGAGGATCGCGAAAATCAAATCCTGCTTGGGCAACCCCGAGGCGTTCTGAACGTTCATCTCCCGGGCGAACGTAAGCAACTCGGCGAGTGGTTTCGCTTTCAGGCTCTCGACATAAAGGCGGTCGGAACTGTCGCCATCCACCAATGCAGCCTCTTCCTCGGCGAGTTCGGCTTCCGAAGGCAGATAGTCCCGCTCTGCTCCGGCGGACTCGGCACGCGGAGTGCGGCCACCCGAAGCGCGTGAGCGTCGCCCGCGGCTCCGGCGAGCTCGGCCTCCTGTGGATGAAGAGGGCGTGCCCTCACCAGAATTTTCGTCGGATCGGTCTCTGCTCACTGAGTAGTTCTTCCTCCCATAGCTGTTCCTCACATTGGGGGAGCCGGGCCCTTGCCCCGTCTGGCAAGGCGGAGTTCTTTTCGGAACTTGCCGAAGGACGGAGCATGGCGCATGGGGTTTTCGAGAGCACGCGCCCCGGCTTCTGCAACTTCTTTGCGCCGCGCGAAGCGACTCAAAAACCCGCGAGTCTCGGTGGACGCCGGGAGGGGTCCCGAGGTTCGCGGCGCCCAGCCTATCCGCGCGAGCGAAAATCCCCCGCCGCGATGTCGGGCCGTTGCCGAGCTCAGGGCGGGGTCAAAATTGAAGAATTGCGTTGCAGGGACGATTGGAGGGATTGAAGTCTCGAGCACGCTAGGACCCGGTTTCAAGCGTGTCAAGCCGATTCCGCGTGGGTTTCCCCGACCGACGGGCGGGGACCCGAGTCCAGCGGAATGGAGCGGATGTAGTGAAGAAGACGCCCCGCCCCAGCGCCCTCGCGGCGGTAGGAGTGAAAGCGAGCGACTCCACAAGCGGTGCAGAAATCGGAGACAACGCCGATCCAATCGCGCTCCACGCCCTGCCGCTGCAGATCCATGGAGACCAACTGCCCGAGGTCCAGTCGGTGATGACCGACCCTGGAAAACGCCGAGGCCCCATCAAGGTCCGGACCGAAGCGCGCACGAAGCGGGTCCATTACCGGCAGGTCCACCTCGTAGCAGCAGCGCCCAATATGCGGCCCGATGACCGCGACCAAGCGCTCTCCCGGAGCCACGCGCTCGCGCAACGCGTCGACACCGGACTGAACTACCCCTGCCGCCAGGCCACGCCAACCCGCATGAATCGCGGCGACCGCGCGCCCGGACGAAGACGCCAGCAAGATCGGAACACAATCCGCGGTCACGATTCCGACTCCAACACCTGGCCGGTCGCAAACCACCGCGTCGGCCTCTTCACGATCCAACCCACCGTCACCCAGCCGGGCAACCCCAATCCCGTGCACTTGACGCGGGCAAACGAGATCCGGCGGCTCGGTGGCCTGGCGAGTC
>DUCH01000451.1:0-5091 GCA_012959865.1 Myxococcales bacterium
GGAAGTGCGTTCGGAGATCCAGGCGTGGAACGACGCGCTGGGTGAGCGAATTCGAGCCGGCGACGCGGACGCTGGCCCGTGGCGCCGAGCGGTTCTGGACCACCTGGGGCAGACGGTGAACGACAAGTTGAGAGTGGCCAAGGGCTCGTCCCGCTAGCCGGCCTCGCCTGTCCCGGGGCGGGGAGAGGTGTCGCACTTTCGCCCGGGGCCGAGGTGCGGTACTTACGCGCCCCGAACAACGGATCTCGCCGGGCACGGATTCTGGCGGATGGAGGCAGGGTGGCGGGCGAAGTCGAAGGGCGAGGATCCATTGCGCGCGAGGTCGCTCGCCGGCGAACGTTCGCGATCATCTCGCATCCGGACGCCGGAAAGACGACCCTGACCGAAAAGTTGCTCCTCTATGGGGGCGCATTGCGCGAAGCGGGAGCCGTTCGCGGTCAGCGCGCCGCGCGCCACGCGACCAGCGATTGGCTCGAACTCGAGCAGCAGCGCGGCATCTCGGTGAGCAGTTCGGCGCTCTACTTCGAATATCAGGGGCTTCGGGTCAACATTCTGGACACCCCGGGTCACCAGGATTTCAGCGAGGACACCTATCGAACCCTGATGGCCGCCGACTCTGCCGTGATGCTGATGGATGCCGCCAAGGGGGTGGAGGAGCAGACCCGGAAGCTGTTCCAGGTTTGTCGGCTGCGACGCATCCCGATTTTTACGTTCGTGAACAAAATGGATCGGTTCGGACGCGACGGACTCGACCTGATGAGTGAAATCGAGGAAATCCTTGGCATCGATGCCGTGCCGGTGGACTGGCCCATCGGCTCGGGGCCCGAGTTTCGGGGAGTCTACGACCGCATGCGCGCGCAGCTCCTGCTCTACTCCGGGGGAGAACACGGCACCACCCGGGTGGACCAGGAGGTCGTTGAGGGTGGGCTGGGCGATCCACGCGTGCGCGAGGCTCTGGGCCGGGACTACGACGATCTGGTCGAGCACGTCGATCTCATCGAGGGGGCGGGGGCGCAGCTTGATCTGGACGCTGTGCGCGCCGGTGAACAGACGCCGATGTTTTTCGGTAGCGCTCTCACCAACTACGCGGTGGAACCCTTTCTCGAGCGTTTTCTCGGGATGGCTCCCCCGCCCGGGGCGCGTCGTTCGGATCGGGGTCCCATCGATCCGGTCGAGCATCCGTTTTCGGGCTTTGTGTTCAAGATCCAGGCGAATATGGACCGCGACCATCGGGACCGAGTGGCTTTTTTGCGGGTCTGCTCGGGGCGCTTTACCAAAGGGGCCACCACCCAGCACGTACGCACGGGCAAATCTTTGCGCTTGGCCAACTCGACCCTCATTATGGGGAGCGATCGTCACGAGGTCGAATCCGCCTACCCAGGCGATGTGGTCGGGCTCTTCGATCCGGGTGTCTTCCGCATCGGGGATACTGTGAGCGACGAGGGCGGGTTTGCGTACGCGGGGATCCCGAGCTTCTCCCCCGAGGCGTTCATGCGGGTGGAAGTCGCCGCGACCCTGAAACGAAAATCTCTGGAGAAGGGCATCGCCCAACTCGTCCAAGAAGGTGCTGTGCAACTCTTCGAGGCGCACGACGCCGTAGTGGTGACGCTCATTCTCGGTGCGATGGGCCCCCTGCAATTCGAGGTCATGCGCCATCGGCTGAAGGGCGAGTACCGGGTGGATCTCGAGTTGACGAGTCTGCCCTTTAAACTTGCCCGCTGGCCCCAGGGTGACTTCGACCCCGATCTCTTTCGCCACGCCGAGCGCATCAAGGTCGTTCGCGACGCTGAGGGGCGGTTTGCGATCCTGGCCCACAATGATTGGGACGTGCAGCGCGCCCTCGAGCGGCACGAGGGCCTTGTTCTGTCCGAGACCGCAGACCCCGCGCTCTTCGAAAGCGCCCGCTGACGCCTCGACTTCAAGCGATCGCCGAGCACACTGGGGTCGGTACGCGGGGCAGCCCCGGCGACGGTTTCGGACTCCATCCCCGTCGCGTGGGAGGTCGCGTGGGAGGGACTCGGACACGCTTTGTTCTGCGAAGAAGACGCGGCGCGGGTGGCAAAGCTGCGATTCTCTTTCGCGGACGCGACTGACTTCGATTGCGCCACCTTCGGCCTACGTGAAAACCGACGCAGTTGAAGGTGCTCTTTTCGGCCGATATCACGCGTAGGTGTTAAGCTGTTGAGCGGCGGGGTGTACGGAGGGAATACCCGTACCACTGGACACATAGGCTCGGCGTGCAGGTCGAACCTGAATAAAAACGGACAGTCGAGCGATGCGCAGGCGAGAAACTGAGGGCGGGAGTTGATGCGCAGAAAGATTGTGCGAGGGGCGGCCGCATTGGCTGGGTTGCTTCTCGTGTTGGCGATTTGGAGGGGGGAGCCGCAATCCCCCGATTCGGTCACCGAGGCGTTTCAGATCGCCGATGTGAGCTCGGAGCGCCTGACCACCCTGGGCAGTGTCGTCGGCTACGCGGGGCAGGGAGACAGTCACGCCTGGCTTGGCATTCCCTTTGCGGCGCCGCCGACGGGTGAACTGCGTTGGCGGCCGCCCCAACGCCCCGAACCCTGGACGGATACCCGGGATGCTTTGGCCTATGGCGCCCCGTGCGTCCAGCTTGCGAGCCCATTTGGAGGTGTTTCGGACCGCGACCCGGGCACCCTCGTCGGCGACGAGGACTGTCTCTTTCTGAATATCTGGACCCCACGCTTCGATCCGGCCGATGTGCCCCACGGTGACGATTTGATGCCCGTGATGGTTTGGATTCACGGAGGCGGAAATACTACCGGGTATGCGGGTTCGTTCTATGAGGGCTCGCTGCTGGCTGTTCGTCACGGGCTGGTGGTTGTGAGCGTGAACTATCGACTGGGTCCCATGGGTTGGCTCGCCCATCCGGCGCTCCTGGAAGGGGGCGAGCCGGGGGATCCCGCGAGCGGAAATTTTGGGACCCTCGACCTGATCGCGGCGCTGGCTTGGCTTCGCGAGAACGTCGAGTTCTTCGGGGGCGACCCCGGGAATGTGACGATCTTCGGTGAGTCCGCAGGGGGCAAAAATATCATCAGCCTGATGACATCTCCCCTGGCTCACGACCTCTTTCACCGGGCCATCGTCCAGAGCGGTTCGACGGCCTCGGTGTCCCTGGAGTCGGCGGTGAACTACACCGACGAAGAACCGCCGGGCGTTGTATTCAGCGCGAAGGAATTGGTGCTGCGGCTCCTGATCCGGGACGGCTCGGCTTCGGACAGGGACAGCGCGCGGTTCTTTGCCGAGGGGCTCGCTTCGCCCGAGATTGCCAGCTTCCTCCGGAGCAAATCGGCGGAAGAGATTGTTTCCGGCTATCTCGAGGAGCCAGAGGCGAAACGGATCGATCCTCCCCGAGTGATTCGGGACGGTGTGGTTCTTCCTCGGACCGGGGCTCTCGATCTCTTTGCCCGGCGGGGGAGCTTTAACTCGGTTCCCATCATCCTGGGAAGCAATCGCGATGAGAGCAAACTCTTCCTCTCTCAGGATCCCGCCTATGTCAGCATGCGCATGGGGGTGCTCGCCCGTATGCGGGATGAGGATCGCTACCAACTGGTTTCCCGGTTGCACAGCGACCTTTGGAAGGTTCGGGGGGTGGATGAGCCCGCTGCCGCACTCACCCGAAGCCAGGGCACTCGGGTTTTCGGGTATCGGTTCGATTGGGACGAAGAGCCCGAACGATTCGGCACAGATCTGGGGATACTCATTGGGGCTGCCCATGGCTTGGAGATCCCGTTCGTCTTTGGCCACTTTCGATTCGGCGACGAGGACACAGCGGAACTGGTCTTCTCCGAAGCCGATGAACCCGGTCGCCGCTTTATCTCGGACGCGATGATGTCCTATTGGGCACAGTTCGCCTACGCGGGTACGCCGGGTCGGGGACGCGATGGGCTATTGCCCGATTGGTTGTCATGGGGGACAGAGGGCGGGCGATTCCTTGTTTTCGATACGCCAGCCGATGGTGGCATTCGTTTGTCATCGGAGACTCTGAGTTCTGAGAGATTGATTGCTCGGTTGGCTGGCGATTCGGAACTTGCTCAGCCCGAGAAATGCCAGCTCTTCCGCGATCTCTTCGAGGGGTCGGCGGATTGGAACGAATTGGCCTACCGCGGCCTCGGGGCAGGGGGGTGCCGGTCCGAATCGCTGAGCGCCGGCGGTTCCGAGTAGGCGGGTACCGACGCATGCGGGGCGATATCGATTGGCCCTCTGCTAGGCTGACCCCCTCGGAGACGCGGTGGCATTGGGGGGGGGAATGGGCGAAGCGGAGATTCTGGATCGATTGTTTGCCGTCATCGATACCCGGCGCCGCGAGCGTCCCCAGAATAGCTACGTGGTGGAACTCCTCGACGGCGGCCTGGAGGCGATTGCCGCCAAGGTGCGGGAGGAGGCCGAAGAAGCCATCGAAGCCGCTGCCACGGGCGATCGCGAACAGACCGCCCGAGAAATAGCGGACCTGCTCTTCCACACGTGGGTTCTGCTCGCTTCCAGCGGCCTGAAGCCCTCAGAGGTCTACGCAGTTCTCGAACAACGATTTGGTCGCAGCGGCTTGGAAGAAAAGGCCGCCCGGGGTGCTTCGGATGTCGGGTGATCCGGTTGAGCCCGGCTTGGTAATCGCCGCACCCTCCAAGGGACGGCTGCGGGAGGGCGCCCTCGCTGTCCTCGAGCGGGCCGGTCTCGAGTTTAGGGTCTCGGGTCGTCGGCTTTTCTCCGACTGCCCCGAGAGCGGGGCGCGCATCCTTTTCTGCAACGTGGCGGACATCCCCGTTCTTGTTGCCGAGGGGGTGGTGGATCTCGGAATCACGGGCAGTGATCAGGTCGAGGAAAAAGGTTCTGCCGTGGAGATCCATCGTCGCCTCGGATTTGGTCGCTGCCGATTGTCGGTTGCGGTTCACAAAGACGCGCCCTATCGCGTGGCGGGTGACTTGAGTGGCCGGGTTGTGGGCGCAAAATTCGTCGAACTGGCTCGTGCCTATTTCGAACGCAATGGTGTGGGGGACGTTCATGTTCTCGAAATCCAAGGCGCCGTTGAGGGCATGGTGCTGCTCGGGCTTGTGGATGCCATTGTGGAAA
>DUCH01000451.1:5101-13132 GCA_012959865.1 Myxococcales bacterium
GGCAGCAGTCTGGTGGAAAACGATCTTGTGGAAATCGACCAGGTGCTTTCGGCCGAAGCCGTGCTGATCGGCCACTCTGCGCCGCGCGATCCCGAGGCCTGTCAGCGGCTCATTCGACGGATCGATGGGGTCCTGGCCGCCGACCGCTACTCGCTCGTCGAATACAACTGCCCGGCGGACCGCATCGATGAGGCCCGGGGGATTTCACCGGGCTTCTCATCGCCGACGGTCCAGCCTCTTCACGATTCTGGCTGGCTGAGCGTCAAGGTGATGGTGGAAAAGAGTGAGGTTCAACGGGTGGCGGATGCATTGGAATCACTGGGCTGCGTGGCAATTCTGGAGACCGAATTACGGCACGCCCGGCTCTAGCATGGGCGGCCGGGCGCCATGCGCGTCTGGGGAAATCGCACTAGATTTTCGCCGCGCACCCATTCCGAGTGCGGGCGACCCTGTCGCGCCCCCAATACCCCGGAGAGGATCAACCATGAAGAGTCCGAACGCCCGACCCCAAACGAACCGCCAGCAGCGAGGCCGCCTATTTCGGAGAGTTCCCTTGCCCGTATTCTCGGGCGGCTTGGCGGTGGCCTTGTTCTTGGGTTTCGTCACGGGGGCTCAGCCAGCGGTGGCCGATCCCGCAGGCGAAGCGGGCGCCGCGAAAAAATCCCAATCGGCGCTGATCGAAGAGAGATTGTCCGAAATGCCCTCGGGCGAAGAGGGGGTCAATCGGATCGTGGCCGAATTGGATACGCGTCTCGCGCTGTCCAGTGAACAGAAAAAAGATGTGCGTGAAGTTGTGGTCGGGGGAGTCGCAGGTCTGGAGAAACTTCGTGAACGGTACGAGTCTGGGGAGTTGACCGTCATGGCATTTGGCGTTCAGGTGCAAATGCAACTGCAAAAGCTCGCCGTGCTGATCGAACCGCTCCTCGACCCCGAGCAGGAAGCCGAGTACAAGGTCATGCGCCAAGAGCAGCGGCGCGAGATGATGCGCGCGATGCAGCAGCAGCGAAAGGGTTCGCCCTAGGCTGAGTCATCGCGCCCGCGCCGTGCCCCGCTGAAGCTGTCCCGCCCGATTGTGCTTGGGCCGGCCCTCGGGCTGGGCTCCACCCGGCGTCCCCTGAATCGGGGAAGGCCTGCTCGGCCATCCCTCCCTCACGGATCTTCCTAGACGAAGAGGGGGTTGGGGGTGACTTTGTGCAGGCTCTTACGCACCTGGGCCGTCCGAGGATATTTCGTTCTCGCTTCAGGACGAAAAAAAAAGCATGATGGTAGAGAACGTGCCGCCCCAGGACTGGGGCCAGGCGAGAAAGTTGGCTCTGGCGAGCGCGGCTGATCGATCGAGTTGAGAGGAGCCATCCGGGAAGCAATCCCTAAGTATAGAATTAGACCCTTATACGATTGCGAGAATTTACTCGCCCGAGTCGAGAAGGAGAACTGCACTATGCAGAATGTCCAAGTCGAGCACACCCGAAATTTTGCAATTATTGGGCATTCGGGTGACGGCAAGACTTCGCTCGGCGAAGCGATTTTGCACAGGGCTGGAGCGACCGAAACCTTGGGTCGCGTGGAAGACGGCACGTCGGTTCTCAACTACCTCCCGGAGGAAAGAGGGGGACACCATACGGCTTCGGTGACCTCGCACGTATATGGCTTTGAAAGCGACTGTTTTCATCTGACGATGGTCGACACTCCAGGAGATTCAAACTTCAGCGGCGACGGGGATGTGGCCCTCCAGGCGCTGGACGGAGCAATCCTCGTGCTGGATGCAGTGGAGGGCGCCAAGTCGGGCACCCAGCGAATGCTGACCGAAATCCGGGCCCTGGATCTTGCCGTGATCTGTTTCGTCAATGGACTGGACCGCGAGCGTGCGGACGTGAGTGGCGCCTTGGGTTCGCTGGAGTCCCTCGATGTGAAGCCCGTTCTGCTTACGCTGTCCATGGGAATTCAGTCATCCCTCTCGGGGGTCATCGACCTACTGCGCATGAAGGCGGTTTACTCCGACGGAAAGGAGGGCGAGATACCCGACGAATTTACGGACGAGGCTGAGGCTCAGCGGGAACAACTCGTGGAATCTGCTGCAGAGTGCGATGACACTTTGATCGAGCGTTACCTCGAAGACGGTGAACTCAGCGATGACGATGTTTTGAGGGGGCTGGCTGCAGGTGTCCAGAGCCGAGCCATTGTGCCCGTTCTCTGCGGTTCAGCGGCGACCGAGGTCGGTGTGGATTCGGTTCTCCGCGAGATCAAGGAGATGCTTCCTTCGCCAGAGGCCCGCGGAGGATGGGCGGCGACCGAAGTCTCCAGTGATAACGAGTCGCTCGCCGAGCCCTCCGCGGACGGACCATTTTCAGCCGTGGTCTTTAAGACGATTATCGACCGCTATGCGGGGACCCTCTCGGTTTTGCGGGTTGTCTCGGGCACGTTGAATCACGACACACCGATCCTCAATGCGAGCCGGGACACGAAGACTCGCGTTGGCAAGTTGATGCTCCTTAAAGGTGGAGAGCACCAGGAGATTTCGGTTGCCGGCCCCGGCGACATTGTGGCGGTGGCCAAGTTGAAAGAAGTTCATACCGGTGACGTATTGACCGCCGAAAAAAATGGGTTGCGGCTAACCGATCTGCGGTTGCCCGAGGGCGTTATCTCGTATGCAGTGGAGTCCGGCGATAGGGCCGACGAAGACAAAGTTTTTTCTTCACTGGCGCGCCTCGCAGAAGAAGACCCGGCACTACAGATCGGGCGCGAGCCCTCTACGGGAGAGTTCTTGTTGACCGGAATGGGTGAGCTCCATATCCGGACGACGGCAGCCAAGCTCAAACGTATGTTCAATGTGGAAGTTCGGCTCACAAAGCCGAAGGTTCCGTACAGGGAAACCGTGACCCATCGTGTCGAACACGTCGAAGGAAAATTGAAGAAGCAAACGGGTGGCGCCGGTATGTACGGGGTCTGCTACTTGAACCTTGAGCCGATGCCGCGCTCGAAGGGCTTTGAATTCGTCGACAAGATCGTGGGAGGGTCGATTCCACGAAACCTGATTCCGGCGGTGGAAAAAGGAGTTTTGGAGGCGTGCGACTCCGGGCCACTGGCGGGTTATCCGGTGGTGGATATTCGGGTCGAGTGCGTGGACGGAAAATTTCATGCGGTGGACTCGAACGAGATGGCCTTCAAGTTGGCGGGTTCATTTGGGCTCAAGGCCGCGCTGGAGCAAGCCAAGCCAGTTCTCCTTGAGCCTCATATGAGCGTGGAGGTGATCGTTCCCGATGAGAACGTCGGAGATGTAATGGGCGATATCTCCTCGCGGCGGGGCATCGTCCAGACTACCGAGGCTCGTGGGCATGCCGCGGTGGTGGTCGCTACGGTTCCCATGGCGGAAATGCTCGAATATGCGACGACGTTGACGAGAATCACCGGTGGTAAGGGCGAATTCCACATGCGCTTTTCCCATTACGACCAAGTGACCGGGAAGCTGGCGGAAAAGATTATCGAATCGGCCCAATCGGGGTCCTAGTCTTCGCTCGATCGGACTCCATTTTTGTCCAACTTCTCCTGAACTTCCTCCAGGGTGAGTCCTTTGGTTTCGGGCGCATACCGGAGTACGGCGACCGCGCCGAGAATGGGTCCGGCTGCCACGATGGCGATGGCGGCGGGGATGTCGTTGTGCAGAGGGATGAGGAGGGCGCCGATCACCATCGGGGTGATGACCTCCGTAATTCGACCCAAAAAGTTGGTCGTCCAGCCATAGCCAGTGGCTCGTATTTCGGTGGGAAAGAGTTCAGAAGCGTAGACATGGGTTGCTGTCATCGCTGCGCCGAAACAGAAAACAGTGGCGACCATCCAGATGTACTGACCGGAAATGGTTTGATGATGGTAGAGCCAGAAGATGGAGATCGCGGCGGCGACGTAAAACCCAGCACAGGTCCGCTTTCGCCCGATTATGTCGATTAGCCATCCGGCTACGAAATGTCCGGCGACTCCTCCCCCGTAGCCCCAAAAGACAATGTCGCCGACTTGGCTGGTGGTGAGGCCCAGATCCTCTCGGGCGAAGATGACCCAATACACAACCGAAGGCGCGGTTACGATATGGGCGCAATTCCAGAGCAGAGCGACGATGGCCGTACGCCCGCGGTATTGCGCCGTCCACGGCAGGCGCGCGTTCTCCCAATGCCGGCGCAGGGCCGACTCGCCCTCGCGGAGGGGAGCCCGATTGCGGTCGCTGGCCTCGAAACGTCGGGTCTCGCGGACTGAGAAACGCAGGACTATGACGATGATGAGCGGGAGTGCCCCGAGAATATAGAGAGACCGCCAGCTCTCTGTGGCAGGGGACAAACCCAGGAAATCCTGGCCGAACATGACGAGTTGGGACCCCAGTTGGTGGAGCCATCCGCCGCTTTCGCCCTCGGGAATGAGAACGTAGGGCTGAATTTTTGCCATGACCATCACGCCCACCGTGGCGAGGCTGGTCAGGATTGCAATGGCTCGGCCGCGCAGGCGCGCTGGGTATTCCTCGCCGATCATGATGACCGCCAATGCGTACTCGGCGGTAAGGAAGATTCTCGCAAAGAACTGGGCGAGGATGAAGCCCTCCTTGCTGGTCACGAAGGCAGTCATTCCGTTGGCTGTCGCAAAGCCGACTATCGTGATCATCATCACGGTTCTGCGCCCAAAGCGATCCGCAGAAAGCAAGAAGAGGAAGGAAACCATCACCCCCATCCGGGTGAGGCCCGAGACCATTCCCCATTCCTCGCGGGTGATGCCGAGTGTGGCTCGGACATCGGGGGCCGCGAAGCTGAGCATTGCCGAGTCGAAACCGTCAAACAGAGTGGCTGTGGAAAGTAGAGCGAACAGTGAAGCCAGGTAGGGGGTGACTCGATCCGCTTCGAGACTCGATCGCGAGGTATCACTCATCGGGTCGATCCCAAATCCCTGGGTTGGAGGTTTGGATCGATGCCTGGCCCAGTTTCCAGCGCAATCCCCTGAGTGATCGTTTTCGGTACAGGTCCGGACGCTTAGCAGGGTTGACTCTCCGGGGATAGGGGGCGACCCATGGCCATCCAACGGCTAGAATCGCTTTCGGGGATGGAGGGCAGAGAATGGTCGACCCGGCAATTGGCTACTTGCGCGACTACGTCGCGATTCCATCGGTCAATCCCATGGGCCGAACCGACTTGCCTCCCGAGATTGTCGGCGAAGCGGCGTTCGCAGAGCATCTCCTCGAACAGTTGAGGGGTCTCTCCATTGATGCCACGCGGGTGGGCAGCGCTCAGCGACCGAGCGTAGTGGCTGAAGTCAATGCGGCGGAAGGCGGGGGCGATACGGTCCTGGTGGCGTCGCATCTCGATACGGTTCCCGTGGATGGGATGGAGATCTCGCCTTTCGATCCCGCGGTCGAGGGTGGACGGCTCTACGGGCGGGGCTCCTGCGACACCAAGGCAGGAATGGCCGCTCTTGTGGCCGCCCTGGAGCGGGTGCTCGAGCGTGGAGTGCTGCGACGGAACTTGATCCTTGTCGGCGAGGCCGACGAAGAACTGGGGAGCCAGGGCGTGCGGGATGTGCTGGCTGCGCTTGACAATCGACGCCCAGACTGGGTCCTCGCGACCGAGCCGACCGAGTTGCGGGTCGTGACCTGCCACAAAGGTGTGGTCCACGTTCGCATGGAGGCCCGAGGTCGTGCTTGCCATGCGTCGAATCCCTCGGAGGGGAGCAACGCAATTGTTCTGCTTTCCCGAGCGGCGCTGGCGCTGGATTCGCTGGCGGCCAGTCTGTCCAACCGGCGGGATCCGGAGTTGGGGCCGGCGACGCTGTCGGTGGGGGTTATGCGAGGCGGACACGCTCCCAATGTTGTGCCGGATCATGCCCACCTCGTGGCAGATCGTCGCCTGCTTCCCGGCGAGAGCCTGGCCGGTGTCCGCGCCGAATTCGAGCAGGCCCTGGCGGACGCAGGGATCTCCGAGAGCGTAGAGATCACCGCATGTAGCCTTGAAAAGCCCACCCTTTCGACCGCGCGGGATCACCCGGCCGTTCTTTGCTGTACCCGGGCCCTGGTCGCCACGGGTCAAAAGGGTGAACGATCCGGCGTGGCCTTCGGAACCGACGCTGGAGTTTTTGAGGGTGCGGGGCTGCCGGGTGTCGTCGTCGGCCCGGGTTCGATCCTCAGGGCCCATACGGCTCGGGAATACGTGGAGATCGATCAGGTGGAAGCCATGACGGCCTTCTTTGTCGAGTTGCTTTCGGGGAACTGAGCTCGCTTATTTTCAACCCGGGGCCTCAAGCCAAGCTCCCGATACGCCGATAATCCCCCCAGGACGCAGGCCCGGAAAAGGGCCTCTTGTGTCCCGGGGGCTCGCGATGAGACCGGTTTTTTTGGGCGGGAAGGCAGTTTTGATTCTGGCGGCTGCTTTGATGGCCTGCGGAGTCGCAAAGGGGCCCGGTGCCCCGGCGGATCGCGCTCATGCGCGAGGTCCGGGATTGCAGCCGGAGCGGCTGGCAATTGATTCGATGGCGTCTGGAACTTGGCCGATCGCCGCCGACGAATCGGCCTCGATGGAATCGGGTTGGCCAGGGGTTTCGGGCGGAGTCCGGGGTTCTTCCCCGGGTGCAGTCGGCCAGGCCTCCTACTGTGAGGGCAAATTTGGTCGGCAAGCGGTCGCACTGAATGGCTGTCAGCGGTACGCCCATGAGTCTTTTCGAAAACTGGAGTCGGCCTTCCGGCGCGCCAGAGCGGACTCCATGGCGATGGAATCGAAGCTCCTTGAGGGCTGCGTGCGCCGACACGACGGGCAACTCGGCGTGGACTGGATGCTGGTCGAGCACTGCTTCTCAAAAGGCAAGCGCTAGCCCCGCCGCTCGGGCTGGGGACGGGGGTAAAAAATGCTTTCGGGTCATGTGCATTCAGAGTTCATGCCGATGGCCCGGAGTCTCAGCCGATTGCTTCCCCGGAATGGGGAGGGAGGGGCGGCTCTCTGCATCTATCACCGCGGAGAGTGTGTGGTCGATATGTGGGCGGGTACGCGAGACTCCGAGGGGCGCCCTTGGAACGAAGACACAATCGCCCTTTCCTGGTCCACCACCAAAGGGGTCCTTTCGACCCTCCTCCACGTTCTTGTGGATCGTGGGCTGGCCCACTACGACGTTCCGGTTTCCCACTACTGGCCAGAGTTTGGCCAGGCCGAGAAGTCGAAGATCACGATTCGACAGGTGCTCTGCCACGAAGCGGGGCTCTATCGGATTCGCGATATGGTGGACGATGCGCGGGAAATGCTCGATTGGAATCGAATGGTCGGCGCGCTTGAGCGGGCGCGTCCGAGCCATGTTCCGGGCGAAAGCCACGGGTATCACGGGCTCACGTACGGTTGGCTCGTGGGCGAATTGATTCAGCGCATCTCGGGCGTGGAACTCTCACAACTGGTCCAAACCGAACTCGCCGAGCCACTTGGCCTGGACGGTCTCTACATCGGGCTTCCTCAGCACGCGCGCTCACGCTGCGCCGACGTTGTGGGTGCCGGCGGGGGCCGAGGTCTCCCGGGTCTGGGCCATGAGAGCCAACGGGAAGCGATCCTGAAGCCTTTTCGCCTTCTGAGGCGCGCCCAGGCGGCACGAGGTAACCCCGAGACCAGCGATTTGGACGAACTCGAGGCCGCATTCTTGCCCTCGGGATTTGAATGTTTCGATTGGAACTCAGAGGTCATGCGTTCGGCGAAAATTCCGGCCCTCAGCGGCTTCTTTAGCGCGCGTTCGCTGGCGCGGCTCTACGCCGCTCTCGCTTGCGGGGGCCAACTCGACGGATTTCGGCTGCTCTCCGAGACGACCCTGGCCGAGGCGACACGGGTGCAGAGCCGACGCCTGGGCCGTGTGATTCCCAGGCCGATGGATTGGCGCCTCGGCTATCACCGGATCCCGGTTGTTCGTGCCCAGGCGCCCGACGCTTTCGGGCACTTCGGAATCGGCGGCTCGGGGGCCTGGGCGGATCCTGCGCGCGGGCTGGCGGTGGCGCTAATCCTCAATTCGGGGACGGGGACGCCCTTCGGAGATACTCGG
>DUCH01000452.1:0-1038 GCA_012959865.1 Myxococcales bacterium
CCCATTTTCAGCGCGATCTCAGTAGCCACTGGGAACACAAAAGAACGGTCAGCCGGCTCACCGTCGATTGATACGCGTTTCGCAAGCGCTGCTACAAGCGCTTCTACAAGCTCCACTACAATTTCCACTACGAGCTCCACTACAAGTTCCAAGGTTCACTTAACACCGGGGAGGAAAGGCAATTCTCCAGCGAACGAAGTTCGTCGTCCTCGCCATTGGCCTCCTCCTGTGTGCGGCGATTAGCCTTGGCCTGGCCGGCCTCGGTGTGTGGGGTCGTTCGGACAGTCAAGCTTTTGCACCCGGCGCGCCCTCGCGAACTACCGAGCGCGGCCAGCAAGTCGCTCTGCGCCAACGCGAAGCTCTCAGGCGTATCGGCGCCGCGGACTCCGGCGATCAGATTCTCTTCGGCGATCTCCACGTTCACACCACGATTTCTTTCGATGCGTTCATGCTGAATCTGCCCCTGATGGGCGGCGAAGGCGCCCACACCCCCGCGGATGCCTGCGATTTTGCACGCCATTGCGCGGCCCTGGATTTCTACTCGCTCAACGATCACGCTTCGAACATCGACCCCGACGACTGGCGCCGCAGCATTGAGTCCATCCGCCAGTGCAACGCCCTGGCGGGCAGCCCGGAAGCACCGGACATGGTGGCTTTCCTGGGCTGGGAATGGACCCAGGCTGGCCTCTCCCCGGAAGATCATTACGGACACAAGAATGTCGTTCTGGCGCGCTACGACGAAGGCCACGTTCCGAGTCGCCCCATTGCGGCCACGGCGGGTGGGCTCGCCGCCCGGCCTCCCTCGATCTGGGCAAGGGGAGCCCTGGCCATCCAAGCCGGGGGCCGAATGCACGACCTCGCTCGGCGCTGGACGAGCCTGGGCGGAATGGAAATTTGCGAAGCCGGCGATGTTCGCACCCTCCCCGATGATTGCCGGGAAGTCGCCACCACCCCCGCTACTCTTTTTCGCAAGTTGGACGAATGGGGACACGACTCCATCGTGATTCCCCACGGCACCACGTGGGGGATCTACACACC
>DUCH01000452.1:1048-4155 GCA_012959865.1 Myxococcales bacterium
GGAAACACCAGTTGACCAGCGACAACCACGACCCCGAACGCCAAACTCTGATCGAGGTCTACTCGGGTCACGGCCAGAGCGAGGTCTATAGGGACTGGCGTTCGCTGGAAATTTCCGAGGGCGGGGACCTGACCTGCCCCGAAGAGCGTCCCGATTACCTCCCCCTTTGCCAACAAGCCGGCCGAATCGTTCGCGAACGGTGCCTTGCTCTGGGTGAGAGCCGGTCCGAATGCAATTTTCGGGCAGCCGAAGCCAGGCGCTACGCACTGGAAGCAGGTATCTCGCCCCAGGTCACGGTCCCCGGAGCCGGGGGCGAGGACTGGCTTGACGCCGGCCAATGCCGAGATTGTCAACAGCCGGCCTTCAAGTACCGACCCGGGGGCTCTGCCCAGTACATTGCCGCCCTGGGAAGCTTCCCTCCCGGATCCAATACGGCTGAAAAGAAAGACGGTGTGGAGTCCGCCGAAAAACCGCGACGCTTCCGGATGGGCTTTATCGCTGCCAGCGATATTCATACCGCCCGGGCGGGTTCAGGCTATAAAGAATTTCGTTTTATGACAGATGCAGGCCAACGCAAGGTTCCGCCCCAGGAAGGGGTCGTCGGTTCCTTCTTGCGCGGGGCCCAAGAGGAACCCTCCCCAAGGGCGCGAAGCATTACCGACGCCCGAGAAAAACTCTCCGGGTTTCAATTCTTCGAAACCGAACGCACTCAGTCCTTTCTCTACACCGGGGGACTGACAGCCGTGCACGCTTCCGGCCGCGATCGGGCTTCGATCTGGGACGCCCTCAAGAGCAAACGAGTCTACGGAACCAGCGGGCCCCGCATCCTGCTCCACTTCGACCTTGTAGACGGCCAGAGTCGCCACCCCATGGGATCCGAACTCGCGATGTCGAGCCCTCCTCGCTTCGAGATCCGTGCCGTCGGCTCTTTCGAGGAGTTGCCTGGTTGCCCGGGGGATAGCGCCGGAGCCCTCGGGCCAATGCAATTGCAACGTCTCTGCCGCGGGGAGTGCCACAACCCCAGTGATACGCGTCGACCTATCTCGCGCATCGAAATCGTCCGTATCCGTCCCCAGGTGCATCCCGAGGAATCCTTGGATGCTCTCATCCAAGATCCCTGGCTAAGCGTAAACTGCCCGGAAGACCCGAACGGATGCACGGCAAGCTTCGAAGATCCCGAATTTGAGACCGCGCATCGAGACACGGTCTACTACGTCCGCGCCTTCGAAAGCCCAAAGCCAACGGTCAACGGATCCATGCTGGCCTGCCGCGCTGAGGGCAAGACCCTTTGCGCCGAGACCAACCCCTGCGAACGCGGCGAGGAATGCCTAGCCCCGGATGAACCCCGCGCCTGGTCCTCTCCCATCTATGTCGACTTCGTGCCCATCGATCAGGAACTCGCGGACGAGAGAGGCTAGCGGGCAGTATCATTTCCCATCCACTCCCACCCACCCTCACCCACAGGGATGCCTTGACGATCTCGACGCGAGCCAACGCATCCCTCGTCGCCAAGAAGAAAAACGTAAGGAGAACCCACATGATCGACCTTCACTACTGGCCCACCCCCAACGGCAAGAAGGTGACCATCGCACTGGAGGAACTGGGCCTCGCGTACCGAATCGTGCCTTGCAATATCGGGCGGGGCGATCAGTTCGAGGGTGCATTCCTCGCCATTTCACCCAACAATCGGATGCCAGCGATGGTGGACCACGATCCGCCCGGAGGCGGCGAACCCCTGGGCCTATTCGAGTCCGGAGCAATGCTCCTCTACTTGGCCGAAAAAGCTGGAAAGCTCCAAGGAAAAGACGCCCGAGAACGCTTTCACGTCATGCAGTGGGTTGTCTGGCAGATGGCGAATCAGGGGCCGAAGATGGGCGAGTGCGGTCACTTTACCCGGCTGGGCGACCGCCAGGGCGACCAGACCTACGCGCTCCGGCGTTTTCGGGACGAAGCCAATCGGCTTTACGGCATCATGAACTGCCAGCTCTACGAGCACCCCTACTTGGCCGGCGCGGATTATTCCGTCGCCGACATCGCCGCCTATCCCTGGGCGACCGGTTGGGAACGGCTGGGGGAAGACATCGAAGATTTCCCCCACGTCAAACGCTGGCTCGAGGAACTCGCCGCGCGACCCGCCGTTGCACGCGGCATGGAAGCGGGAAGCGAGTTGGGTGAAGACTACGAAAAGCTGCCCAAGGAAGAGATCGAGCGGCGAATGGCCATCCTCTACAATCAGCGTGCGCGACCCGCCCCCGATGCCCCGTGAGATCAAGCGCGCATTTCACTCTGCGGCGCAGCGATACGCGGTGGAAATTATCAAGATCGGTGACACCGAGGTGCGGCCTCTCGCCGGCCCCGGGCCGGGCCATCAGCCCCTCAGTGGCGTCCGAGTTCTCGATCTGACCCGGGTCCTGGCCCGAATCGTCGAGCCCGACACCCACTGGGGCCGGCTTCGGTACCTTGCGCCCGTCGTAGAAATGTCCGCGACTCCCCCGGGCTCCTCAGTCCCCCCGGCCCCCCTAGGAGCGCATTCGCCAAACTGGCTGACAGCCCTCGGGTCGCCGCGAGCCGCCTAGGGCTTGGTTCGGCCCAGCACGCCGAGCAGGAGCTCGAAACGCTTTTCCGTCATGGCGCCTTGGATCACCCCATTCATCCGAATATTCGGTGCCCGGGCACACTGGCCGAAACAGCGAAACGGCTCGAGGCGAATCTTCTGGCCCGAGGTGGTTTGAAACATGCCTACTCCCAGGAGTCTGCGCGCCAAGCGAATCAGCTTCGCGCCCCCTCGCCCAGCACAGGTACGCCCCGAACAGATCTCGATGCGCTGCTTACACTCGGGCTCTAGGCGTATATCCTCGGCGGCTTGGAGCTTTGCCAAAAGAATCCCGGCTTCCAGTCCAGTTCTTTCTGCCAGCATTGGAAGCGCCAGGGGGGGCACGTAGCCCAGCGAAGTCTGGACGGCCCGGGCTAGGACTTCCGCGTCGACCCGGCTTACACAACGCGCCATCACACAACGCGCCATCGCGCGGCGGGCACGATCCCGTTCAAGGTTTCTGGGTTGGCGAAGATTTGACACGTCCCCAGCATACCTTGAAGAAATTTCCCCA
>DUCH01000452.1:4183-13090 GCA_012959865.1 Myxococcales bacterium
GGAAGCCCCGCAGTTTTTTCAGCCGCGTTCGGCTTCGGTCTTTTCAGTAGGCCTTTCCAGTCGCCCTGTCCAACTCGGCCTAGAGCGAGAGAAGGGTACGGATTCGAGGGGCCCACCCCAATCCCGAAGGACGGGAAGCTTCGATCTCCTTCCCAATCTCTCGGGCCGCGGGATGCCCCCCGCCCACCACAGCGAGTTGGTTCATGGTCCGCGGGCTGCCGTGCTGTGATGCCAGCCCCCAATCGATACCAAATTGCTGGCCCGGAGCGCCCCACACAAGGTTGAACCCCGGGGAGAGAAGAGCCGTTCCCACGACTCCCGGCAAGTCGAGTAGCTGTCCCTCGGCGATCGCTCCTACCACCAGCGCCGAAGTTCCCTCATGATCCACCTGGACGTTCAGACCTCGCGCCGCGACTTCGGCAGCCAGATCCAGCGCGCCCGGGTTAACCGTTTCGTGATCATGATCGCTGACAACGATTACCAGGGTGTTCTTCCAGTCGCTCCGAAATCGCTCAAGAATTTCGCCCAGGGCCGAATCCGTCGAGCGACCCTGCTCGAGCACCGCGTCACCCAAGGGTCCACGCAGATGACGAACCGTATCCATCTCGTCCAGTTGCATGAAAACGAACTGTGCATGAGACCGGTCCATCGCATCCATCGCATCCACCACCGCCCGATCCGCGCCGAAGCCCAGCTCGCCTCGCGGGGCGCCTTCGGGCAGGACGCCCCGGGGTGGCCAGTGTTCATCCGCCTTTTCGGCACCGCAAACACCAACCAAATTCTGGTCGCCGAAGAGGCCAAGGCTTTTTCGGCCCGCCGCCCGACACGCATCAAAGAGCGTCGCGGTCCGGGGACCAACGTCCTGGGCCGGCCGCAATTCGTCTCCGCTCCAGGCCCGGCTGGTGAAAATACGGTGCCGGCTCGGAGCGTCCCCGGTGATGAACGTCGCGTGATTGGGGTACGTCGAGGAGGCGAGAACCGACCGACCTCCCTCTCGAGACCAGCCCCCCTCTTCGGCCAAGGACCACAGTGTCGGCGTCAGATCCCCGCTGATCTGGTCGTGGGGAAAGGCGTCGAGGACAGCAAAAAAAATCCTGATAGGGTCGGCCATCACGGGAGTTTACGCGGGCTGCCGAGCCGTGACCAGCGATCCACTCGGCGCCTTGCCGATATCGCCTTTCAGGCGAGGCTTCCCGGAAACCTTTATGCTTTTGGCTGATTTCTGAGAATCGGAGGCCGCAGGATGATTCGTTTTATTCTTCGTTTCATTCTTCTCCCTCTCGGGGTAGGCCTGGCGATCTTCTTTGCCGCCATCACCTGGGTCGCTGAAGGGGTGGGCGGTCGACTGTTCGGCCGAGGTGCCATCACGACCGAACCCATACCCCTGGAGGCGGTCGCGCAAAGGAGTCAGCGGCAACTCGACGCGACTGCATCGGGGGAACCGAACCAATCCAGCCAAATCCTCTTCGGCGACCTGCATGTCCATACCACCTACTCGGGCGATGCCTTCATCTTCAGTTTGCCCATGTTCCAGGGCGAGGGCGCGCACCCGCCTGCCGATGCATGTGACTTCGCCCGGTTCTGCTCCGGCCTGGACTTTTGGTCGATCAATGATCACGCCGAGGACATCACCACCGAGCAGTGGTCCGAAACCCGCCAGGCCATTCGAGAATGCAACGCTGTAGCCGACCCGGAGAACCCCGACCTGGTCGCCTTTCTGGGCTGGGAGTGGACCCAATCCGCGCCTCTGGGCAACCCAGAAGCCGGCACCCACTATGGGCACAAAAACGTGATCCTGCGGGATACCGAGGATGATTCGGTACCACGCCGGCCCATCGGAGCGGGGGGAGCGGGCCTCTTCGAACAACCGGTCCCCCCAGCGGTCTGGGCTCTGGTACGTGCGGGAATGGCGAGCCTCGACCTGGGAAATCTTCAGCCCTACCTGGACTTCAACCGCTTTGCCCGGGTTGCGCGATCGATGGAGGCCTGCCCGAAGGGCGTACCCGTTCGTGACCTGCCCGACGACTGTCTCGAGGGCGCGGAAACACCCGCCGAACTCTTTCGCAAACTCGATGACTGGGGCTACCCGAGCCTAGTCATCCCCCACGGAACAAGTTGGGGCATCCATGCATCCCCCTCCGCGCGCCTCGACGATCAGCTCAGCTTCGCGGACCACGATCCTCAGCGGCAGCGACTCTTTGAGGTCTTCTCGGGGCATGGCAGTTCCGAGGTCTATCGCGAGTGGCTCGACACGGAGCTGGATGACCAGGGAAATGGGCGCTGTGCTTCTCCCCGAGACGGCTACCTCCCCTGCTGCTGGCAAGCGGGCGAAATCATCCGAAACCGCTGCTCGGAGGAAACACCCGAGACGGTTTGCGATGCTCGGGCCCAACACGTTCGCCAGCAAGTCCTGGATGCCGGCGGACTCCCCTATGCCCACGTGAGCGGAACCCGCCCGGATGATTGGCTGGGTTGCGGCCAACTCCAGGATGGCTTCATGCCTGCCTTCAACTACCGGCCGAACATGAGCGCGCAATATGGTCTGGCGCTCCGGGCCGAAGACGGATCTACTTATCGTTACGGCATGATCGGATCCAGCGACAACCACAAGGCTCGCCCGGGGCCGGGCTACAAAGAAGTGGCTCGCAAGGCATACAGCGACGCCTACGGTTTTCGAAGGGATTGGTACGACGCTCTCAGCGACCCAGGGCCCGCTTCCCCGGAAGGTACCGTGGAGCCCAGAATTCTAAGCGCCCTGGGGATGTCGCTCGAGCGGGGTTCCTCGTTTTACTACACCAGTGGGCTCGTTGCCGTTCATGCGGACGCGCGAAACCGTGAGGCGATCTGGCATGCCCTAGAAAATCGAAACGTCTACGGGACATCGGGAGAGCGGATCCTGCTCTACTTCAACCTCCTCAACGGCAAGAACGGCATGCTGCCCATGGGAAGCGAAGCCGAAATAGACTCGCCCCCGCGCTTCGAAGTTCGGGCAGTGGGCGCTTTTGAGCAACTGCCCGGCTGCCCCGACTTCGTTGGGGAACGGCTCTCTCCCCAGCGCATGGAGCGCCTTTGTCTGGGCGAGTGCTACCACCCCAGCGATTTACGGCGCCCCATCGAACGAATCGAAGTCGTTCGGATTCGCAAGCAGCATTCCCCCGACGAACCTGTGGGAGAGTTGATCGAGGATCCCTGGCGAAGCTTTGAATGTCCTGCTTCACGCGAGGGATGCCAAATTCGCTTTGAGGATCCTGACTGGGATCCCTCCCGGGAAACGGTGTACTACGTCCGAGCTCTCCAACAGCCGACCCTCGCCATTGGTGGAGAGCCCCTGCGCTGCGAACATGATGAGCACGGAAACTGCGTCCGGACCCGGGCCTGCCCCGCCTCCGGGCCCGACTTCGACCCCAACGACAACTGCCTCTCCCCGGTCCAGGAAAGGGCCTGGTCTTCGCCGATATTCCTTCGAGGCCCGGAACTTTAGACCGAGGCCGAAGGCGGACCCAGGGCATACAGGCAGGCGATCAATTCCTCGGGCTCATAGGGCTTTTTCAGAAACCCCGAGAGGCCCAAGTTGGCGAAACGCGCGACCGCCGCGCTTTCGGGATAGCCACTGCACAGAATGACCGGAATATCCGGTCGGACTTTCTGAAGTCGGGCGTAGGTTTCGACGCCATCCATGTACGGCATAGTGAGATCGAGCAGCACGCAATCAAAATCTTCAGGCTGAAGCCGAAATATTGCCAACGCTTCGACGCCGTCGGCCGCCTCCACCACGTCGATTCCGGATCGCTCGAGAACGATCCGGGCAAGTTCGCGAGCGGCCTCCTCATCTTCCACCAAGAGCACCTTCCTTGCCCCCCGGGAGGGCCGCGGCTCGTTTTCGGAAAGATCGGTCTCGGACGCCGCAGCCCAATCCACGGCGGGGAAAATCACGGAGACTGAGCTCCCGTGGCCAATCTCGCTCTCGATTCGAAGAGCGCCCCCATGGCCACGAACGATCCCCACGACAGCCGCCAGCCCCAGCCCACGCCCGGCGAACTTCGTGGTGTAGAAGGGTTCGAATATTTTCGTTCGAATCGAGCCGTCCATGCCACAGCCCGTATCACTCACTGTGAGAACCACATAGGGACCGGGCTCCAGAGTCTCGGAAAATTCCATTTCGGCTAGGCCCGCGGAATCATACTGAGTAGTCTGCACCCGGAGCATGATCTCGCCCCCGGTATCGCCAATCGATTCCGAGGCGTTGGTGATGAGATTCAACGCCACCTGGCGAACCTGACTGGCATCTCCCCGCAGGCTGGGAACTTCTTTATCGAAGCTGTAACGAATCAAGGTTGAAGAGGGAATCGAAGCACGAAGCAACTCCCCGATCTCTTCGACAATTTCGTCGAGTTCGATGGCCTTGGTATCAATGGGGACCTTACCCGCGTAAGCGAGCATCTGACCACAAAGATCGCCCGCCTGCCGGGCGGCTTTGATCACGCTCTTCAGGTTGTGCCGAATCGGCGATTCCTGGGGCAGGTCTTCTTCGGCCAACCGCGCATGACCCAACATCGCGACCAGCAAATTATTAAAGTCGTGCGCGATTCCTCCCGCGAGAACACCAAGGCTGTCCAATTTCTGCGCCTGCTGAAAACGCTCCTCCAGTCGAAGACGTTCTTCCTCGCCCTCTTTCACTTCGGTCACATCTCGGCTGACCCCATCCAGACGTCGACCGGATTCGACATGCGTCGTTCGAACGCTGTCCGACATGTATCGAATAGCGCCATCTGCCCTTACCAGACGATATTCAAAGTCTGCCTTTTCCGTTCTGCCCGCAAGTACTTCCTCGATCATCTCTGCGAGTCGGGTCCGGTCTTCGGCATGGATAATCTGCAACCACGCTTCCGGGCTGCCATCGAAAAATTCTACTGGTCGGCCGCTGATTCCGGCGAGAACTGTCGACATCCGACGCGGAAGATATTCACCGTCATCGGAAATCCTTGCGCTCCACACGTGAACGGGTAACGAATTCAAGGTTTCAACCAATTCGGCCTCTGTCTCAGTCGTCGTCTTTTCAGCCCGACTCCGCAGCCCTATTTCTTCACGCAAGCGAAGGTTGGCAAGCTGCAACCGCTGTGCCTTGCGCCGACTATCGACGCCCATGTAGAGCGCCAGTCCCGTCAGCAGTCCGAAAAATCCGCCGCCAAGCCCGATCGCCATGGGGAGCCACGTTCGATAGGTATTCACCACGCGCGCTCCCGGCGAGACCGAGATATCCCAGTTCATATTCAAGGTCGACGATGTCCCATACCGGACAGGAACATCGAAAGGCGTTTCTCCCGCGCTCCCCCAAATTGGGCCGCCGTCAGAGGAAACCTCTACCCGAAAACCCCTCGGCTCGGCAACGAAGATCTTGGAAAGCAGCGACTCGAGTTCGTAGGTCCCGACGGCGAAGCCTCGGGATACGCCCTGCTTATGGAGCGCTATATGGACCATCAGGATTTTTTTCTGAGTCGAATCGTCCGTGATCGTGCCGATGATTTTTCGTTTGTCTTCTGCGAGCTGAAGCGCTTTCAAGGTCTCCGCTTGCTCGGAAAAAACAAGACCCTCACGTCCCCCGGAGATGCTCGGTTCGCGAACCAGGACTTTGTGGTCTCCATCGAGCCAGGCGATGCTCTGGAGAAGGGGAAGGTCGTCGATCAGCTTGCGGGCTTCGGCCACCCAGACCTCCCGGGCATTGCCGCCACGCCAATCCCACCTCCAAGCCAAGGTAATTACGCCGTAGAGTTGGCGGTCGATCCCCTGCTCAATCTCCGTGGTGATCGTATCCAGTGCGGCATCGACGGCGGCTTCGAGGGAGCGATTCTCCGCGTCTCGCACCATCATGGCGGCCATGAGAGAAACCAGCAGAATGGAGGCGCCAACAAGCACGGGAAGCGCATACCAATCCCTGCTTAGGGACTCGATGCGGTCAACCTCGACTGCCGCGTCCTCTTCGTTCCGCGACTCGCGATCCGATCCGTTCAGCGGCATGCCGTGCCCCTCCTCGGTTGACAGTCTACCGACGAGGATACTCTCCCAAGAGCACAAGCGGGGAAAAAGGAATGCCCCGTCCCCTGGATCCCAGGGCTTCCCGGGGGTGCCCCCCCGGATTCAGGGGAATCGCGACCAAGGGTCCCGAGATGCGACCTAGGCCAGCTTGAATTCCCGCGGAGGGTCCTCGAGTACGCCCTCGTCGATCAGGGCCTCGATCTCTGATGGTGAGAAACCGAGCAATTCCTCGGCAATCGCCCGGGTGTGCTCACCCAGGAGGGGGGCCTGCTCGGTGATGACTTCGGGCAGGTCACTTCCGATGAATGCGGGGCCTTCAAGCAGAATCGTGCTCAACTCCTGTTGTTCAACCGGCTTCGCGTATTCCCGGTGCAGCATTTGGGGGTCACTCATGTGGTGACCGGGATGCGCAACGATGCCACAGGGCACTCCCACAGCCTGCAGGGTCTCCATCGCTTCCCGGGGCGGCCTTTCCCGGGTCCACGTTTCCAAGCCTTTATCCATCGCTTCCCGGGCCGCGAAGCGTCCCGACGCGCTTTGGTAACTCGGGTCCATGGCCCAAGCGGGCTCACCCATTGCGCCGCAAAGTCGCCGCCATTCCTCGTCGCTCCGAACCGTGATCACGCACCACTCCTCCTGCTCGGAGTCTGCACAGCGATAACATCCCCAGGGCGCTCCCCGGGAACTGGCGTTACCCAGGGGACGAACGCTGCCGGGCTCCAGGCTTTCCTTTGCAAAGAGATCACCGAGCAGGCCAATCGCCACCTCGAACTGCGCAGCGTCGTGGTGCGAACCCTTTCCTGTACGGCGGCGAGCAATCAATCCCGCAAGCACCACCATGGCCCCGATTCGGCCAACGAAATGATCGGGATAAACCGCGGTGGAGCCCGCTGGGCTTGCCTCGTCCTCGGGATAGTTCCAAAGGTATTGGAGCCCGCTCACGGGATGGGTGTTGGGCCCGTACCCAATCCAATTCTTCCAGGGGCCGAAGCTGCCTACCATCTGGCTCGAGAAACTGACGATTCCCGGGTTGATCTCGCGCAACGCATCGGGCCCGAAGCCCATTCGCTCAGTGGCTCCTGTCCCGTTGTTCTCGATCAGTACGTCTGCATCGGCAACCAGCCGTCGGACCAACTCCCGACCTTTTTCCAGTTTCAGGTCAACGCCGAAACTCTGCTTACTGCGACTCGACGAGGCAAAGGATGGATTCATGTAACTACTCATGATGACTCGTATAAAGTCGGGTGCGCTGCTGCTCTCGATCTTGATGACCTCAGCTCCGTACTCGGCCAGCAGTCGTGCCGCCTCGACGCCCACCGCGCCCACCCCAAAATCGATCACCCTCAAGCCCCGCAACGGGTAAGCGTCTACCACGCTCGAGGCTTTGGGGGCTAGGATCTTTTCAAATTCGGCTCGGGCTTCGGTTCGGGAAAACCCGGTCTCCCCGGCTTCGCCCAAATTGGGCGGTCCCGTTCTAGGCCCGACTCTCTGCCCCTCGCTGGTCAGGAAACCCGAGGGCAGCATCGCATCGAACCCACCGCCCACCTCAAACTGCGCAAAGGTCTCTCGGCCAAGAGCGTGCTCGTTCTGCATCACTTCCCCGGGATGCAGGAGAGGCGTCGCGGGAATCCCCCGACGCTGGGCTTCCCGGGCAATGTCCACCTTGTTCTTATCCAAAAAGAAACGCTCGAAAATGGGTACGATTTTATCCATGGATATCAAGCGATTGATGAACTGGTCGTAATGGGGATCCATCAACTCTTCGGGTTCGCCCACCCATTTGAGCAATGCCCGCCAATGCCGGAGCACCAGAACAATCATCCGTACGTAGCCATCGGCGCAGCGATAGAGGGTGTATATGCCCGAACCCGCCCGCACACCGATGCTGGGATTCAGCGAAAAGTTGGGCAGCGACCAGTCGGCCAGGTTGGCCACCGCCTCCATGGCGGAGACATCCACGTGCTGACCGCGCCCGGTCTGCAGTCGTTTCCAGAACGCCAGCAGGGTTCCAAAGGCCGCTGAGCCCGATGCGACGTCGTAGGCAAAGTTTCCGGGCACCACAACGGGAGGCCTCTCGGGACGCCCGGCCCGATACATCATTCCCCCCATGGCCACGGCAACCATATTGGTGGATTGGTAGTCCGCGTAGGGCCCCTCCTGGCCGAAATCACTGATAGAAGTAATCACCAGTTGCGGGTGTCGGCCCAGAATCTCTGGGGGAGCCAAGCCTAGGGCGGCGAGGCTTCCGGGGTGTTCCGACTCGATCAGGATGTCCGCATCGGCGAGAAGTTCTTCCAGGGCCGCCCGGCCCTGCTCGGTTTTGATATCCATCACCCGGCTGCGCTTGCCCGCGTTGCGAAAACCAAAATAGAGGCTCGTTTCCCCATCGGGGGCAAAGGGAGGCAGCCGACGCGAAAAAGCACCTTCCGGCGGCTCCACTCGAATGACCTCGGCGCCGAGATCGGCCAGTAACCGACCACAGAGTTCGCCCTTCTCGTCAGCGAGGTCGACAACCCGAAGCCCGGAAAGCGGCTGCATATTTTCTCCTCATTGCTCTTTAGCGCACAGCGCTGGTTTGCCGGTGTTCACTTTCCCCGCCGCTCTCTCCCTGAATCAGAAGCCCATTCCCAACTGGTGCCGGCGAGTCCGCGAGCCAGTATAGCGACGCTGGAGCGAACTCCCCGCAAAGTTTGGCGCGATCCTGGAAGACTTGCGGAGTTGAGTCTCACCCTTGGAGATGCGTTAGGCTTGGCCCCTTCAGTCCTCAGAATCAGAATTCAAAACCAGGAGATTTGTCATGCCCATCAGCGAAGGCGAAAAAATTCCCGCCGTCACTGTCAAGACCAGCGACATGAAGGACATCACCACCGAAGA
>DUCH01000453.1 GCA_012959865.1 Myxococcales bacterium
TGGAAATGCGCAAAGACGACGGAAGCCTTGTCTGCTCGGGGGAACTTTCGGGGATGGGAGTTCCAAAGTGAGCAGCCGTGTTGTCATCACGGGGATGGGTGTGGTCGCTCCGAATGGGGTCGGTCTATCCGCGTTCGAGGACTCCTTACGACAGGGCCGGTCAGGCATCCGACACGTCAAGGAAATGGCCGAAGCCAAGTTCGCCTGCACCGTTGCGGGTGTGCCCGAGGGCGTCGACGCTCTGATCGAAGCAGAATTTGACGAAGACGAACGGCTGGTCATGAATGGAAGCCATCGTTACGCGAGTCTGGCCTGCCTTGAAGCGTGGAAAGACGCGGGACTAGAACGCCCGGATCGGGACTCGGAAACCGTGGACTGGGAGACCGGCGCGATCATCGGAACGGGTATCGGAGGTATGGATACCACCGCCGAAAAAGTGATTCCGCTGACCAATGCAGGGAAAGTTCGGAGAATCGGTTCGACATCGGTCGAGCAGGTCATGGCGAGCGGCGTATCCGCTCGGGTTTCCGGACAGTTCGCTCTCGGCAATCAGGTCACCACCAACTCCAGCGCGTGCAGCACCGGCACAGAAGCCATCGCCATGGGGATGGAGCGCATTCGCACGGGGGCAGCGACTCGGATGCTTTGCGGCGGCTCCGAGGCGGCCAGCCACTATATCTGGGCCGGGTTCGACGCCATGCGGGTGCTGAATCGGAAATCGAATGACGCGCCCGAAAAGGCATCCCGCCCCATGAGTGCATCGGCGGGCGGGTTCATCCCGGGTGCTGGGGCCGGAATCCTGCTGATCGAAAGCGAAGAAAGCGCACGCAGTCGAGGCGCACGGATCTACGCCGAAGTGGCGGGTCAGGGCATCAACTGTGGGGGGCATCGGATGGGGGGAAGCATGACGGCGCCCAACCCCGAAAGCGTCCGGCGTTGCATTCACTCGGCTCTGGCCGATGCAGGAGTTGAGACCCGAGACGTCGATGTTATCAACGGTCACCTCACCGCGACGGGAGCCGATCCCCGTGAAATCGGCTCTTGGGCCGCGGCCCTGGGTCGCGGGCCCGGAGAATTGCCGCCCATCACGGCAACGAAATCGATGATCGGACATACCCTCGGCGCGGCGGGTGCCATCGAGAGCGTAGCGTCGGTCTTGATGCTGACCAAAGGCTTCGTTCATCCTTCACTGAACTGCGAAGATGTTCATCCCGAAATCGAACCCCACGCCGAGTCAATCCCCCACAGCCTGCTGGGCTTCGAGACGATGAAAGTCATTGTGAAGGCAGGCTTTGGATTTGGTGACGTGAATGCTTGTTTGGTCTTCAAACGATGGGAAGACTAGATGAAAACAACGGCGCAGCTCCGTTGCGCTGAAGAGCGGGAAGTCGCCCGAGCCGACGCTCTGGGGCCGAGGCAAACAGTGAACAGAACCGATTGGTCGACGATCAAGTAAAAAATTCTTGAACAGAAGGGACTTGAAGCTATGGAAGAGTCAGGGGTAATGGAGGGCGTAGTCAAGATTCTTACGCCTTGGGTAAAGAACGAGGGTGCTCTTCAAGGGGTTTCCATGGAGACCAATATTCTTGATGACCTCAAGGTGAATTCGGCACGGCTCGTAGACGTGGTGATCGCCTTTGAAGATGAGTTCGATATCGAGATCGATGATGAGGATGTAGACACTGTCAATACAGTGGGCGATGCGGTTCGGCTGATTTCCTCGAAACTCGGCTAACCGTCCCGCCCCTTTCCCTTTCTGTCTCCAGGGGCCAACGAAGCCGTGAGCCGAAGCGAATCAATACCGGCCGTCCAGCTGCGAACACGCATGGTTGTTCGGCACCGTACCCAACGAGTGGTGGGCTGGTTGCTCGCGCCTTTCTGGTTCCCCCTGGCGACCCTTTATCTGCGGCTTCGGTTCGGTTGCCGGATTGAGGGCATCGCCGAGAGTCGACGGATCTACAAGAAGATTCGGGGAGGATCTTCGGCACCGCTTCTGATTTGTGCCAATCACCTCACCCTAGTGGACTCTTTTTTCATCGCCCAGGCGCTCTCATCGAATTGGGGCTTTCTTGCGGACTTCGATGGTGTCCCTTGGAATACGCCCGAAGAAGTAAACTTCGCAGCTACGCCTTGGAATCGCGCGCTCGTCTACGTGGCGAAATGCATTCCGATTCGGCGAGGGGGTCAACGCGAGGACATCAGGGCCGT
>DUCH01000454.1:0-1797 GCA_012959865.1 Myxococcales bacterium
GCCTGCTTGGCCACCGCAGCCAACTCCGCGAACGCCTTGGGATCGTCGAGGGCCAATTGCGCAAGCACTTTGCGGTCGATCTCGACACCTGCCTTGTTGAGACCGTCCATAAACCGGCTGTATGAGAGGCTGTGCTCCCGTGCGGCGGCATTGATACGCGCGATCCAGAGCGCGCGAAACTGCCTTTTCCTCTGCTTACGCCCCTTGTAGGCATAGAGGTCGGCCTTCTCTACGGCCTCTCGGGCGACGCTAGCCACCTTGCTCCGCCCGCCGAAGTATCCCTTCGCGCGGTTCATTACCCGATTTCTTCGTTTGTGGGCGGGAACGCCCCGCTTCACTCTCGACATTGGATTCCTTCCTTAAAGGTAAGGGAGCAGACGCTCCACCCGGGACATATCGGCCTTTGCGATGACGTCGGCGGCACGGAGTTGCCGCTTTCGCTTGGTCGTTTTGCATCCCAGCATATGATTCTTCATTGCCTTGTGGCGCTTGATTTTTCCGGTCCCCGTTCGGCTAAATCGCTTGGCCGAGCCCTTGTGTGATTTCATCTTGGGCATTTTCTTGCCTTCCTCATGAACCGTGCAGACTATTGCGCGGTGTTTTCTTCCGCCGGGGGAGACAAGGAAACCGCTTCCTCCTCCTCACCCTGCCCTTCTTCAATTTTCACTTCCGCTTCCACTTCTGCTTTCGCTTCCGCTTCCGCTTCGACTTCAGCTTCTGGTTCCGCCGAACCCTTGAGCATTTCGGCCTTCTCGGCCTCTTCCTTTCGCTTCAGGTCCGCAATGACTTCGCGATCGCCGATCAGAATCATCGACATGAAGCGGCCTTCCATGCGCGGCGGATTTTCTGTTTTCGCGATCGGGCCCAGTTGCTTCGTCACCTCTACGAGTTGGGCCCTGCCCCGCGCCGTATGGACCATTTCCCGTCCGCGAAACATCACCGTCACCTTGACCTTATCGCCGTCCATCAAAAAGCGTCGGACGTTGTTGAGCTTAAAATTCAGATCGTGCTGATCGGTGCCCGGGCGCAGTTTGATTTCCTTCAGCGTGGCCGAATGTGCCGGCTTGCCCGCTTTTTTCTTCTGCTCGTATTTGTATTTCCCGTAGTCCATGATGCGGCACACCGGCGGCCGTGATGTCGCGGCAACCTCTACCAAGTCGAGGCCTGCGGCCTCTGCTAGGACGAGCGCATCCGCGGGCGTCATCACCCCCAACTGCTCGCTATCTATGCCGATCACCATAATCTCCGCTGCCCGAATCCGCTCGTTCACGCGTGTCGCGTCGCGTTCGGGGGCTACGATTCTGAACTTCGATCTCGATCTTCCAGGAATACAGGTTTCCTCCCGGGACCTATGAGAGCGGTCCCATGCTCCGCTTCGCGGTTGCCGCCGCAAGCTGGTTCGCGATTGCGTCCATCGTCATCGCGTCAATTTTATCTTTGGATTTCCTTAAACGCGGGGAAATCGTCCCCGCTTGCGCTTCCTGCTCGCCAACTACCAAGGAGAGCGGGATTTTCTGCTTTTCGGCCTCCCGGATCTTAAAACCGAGGGTTTCATTCCTGGAGTCCAGTTCCACCCGCACACCCACGGCCAGCAACCGTGCCTTGACGGTCTCAGCATACTCGATTTGCTTCTCCGAGATCGGTAAGACTACGGCCTGAACCGGAGAAAGCCAGAAGGGAAAGTCTCCCCCCGTGTGCTCGATGTAGATACCAATAAAGCGCTCCAGGGAGCCCAGAACGGCTCGGTGGAGCATAGCGGGTTGGTGGAGTTCGCCATCCGAGCCCACGTAGCGGAGC
>DUCH01000454.1:1950-12987 GCA_012959865.1 Myxococcales bacterium
ATCAGGGCCTTTTCTGCCGCATCCCAATCCTCCTCCTCGCCCAGGAACTCCTCAGATCGGGTCGAGACCGACATTTCCAGCCCCTCGAGCCCCAGCTGGGTATAGACCTCACTCACCATTCGGAAGAAACCATCGATCTCCTCCGGGACCTGCTCGGGCGTGCAGTAAATATGGGCATCGTCCTGGGCGAATGTGCGGACCCGGGTCAACCCCGTGAGGGTCCCGCTGCGCTCGTTCCGATGGAGCCGACTGAACTCGGCCCAACGGATGGGAAGATCCCGGTAGGAACGTTTCCCCATCGAGAACAGATGGCAGTGCCCGGGGCAGTTCATAGCCTTGACGCCGAGTTCCTCGTCGTGGTCCGAGCCTTCAAACCAGTACATATCGCCGTAAAATTTCTGATAGTGGCCCGAACGGCGGAAGAGTTCGCTGCGAAACAGCTGGGGAGTGATCACCTCTTCGTAGCCATAGCGCGGGTAGAGGTCGCGCATGTAGTCGCAGAGCCCGTTGTAGAGCGCCACGCCCTTGGGCAAATAGAAGGGAGCGCCCGGGGATAGAACCGGATCGAGAACAAAGAGACCCAGCTCGACCCCCACCCGTCGGTGGTCTCGCTTACGGGCCTCCTCCATGCGGTTCAGGTAGCTCCGCAGCTCCTTCTTGTTCGAATAGGCTGTCCCGTAGATCCGCTGCAGCTTGGGGCCCTTCTCGTCGCCTCGGAAGTACGTACCCGAAACCTCGAGGAGCGTTGAGGCCCCGATCTGCCCGGCGTGCTGGACATGGGGGCCTCGGCAGAGATCGACAAAATCGCCATGACGAAAGAGGCTGATCACCTCGCCTTCGGGAATATCGTCCAAACGCGACAGCTTGAGCTCTTCGCCTCTCTCGGTAAAAAAAGCTCGGGCTTCTTCCCGGCTCACTTGCTCTCGCTCGAAAGTCGCGTCCTCGGCGATAATTCGCTGCATCTCGTCCGCGATCCGCGCGAGGTCATCGGGCGTAAACGGCTTCTCCACCAGGAAGTCGTATTGAAACTTTTCGCTGTGGTCGGCTCGGCCCGCATCCACCTGGGCTTGGGGAAAAAGCCGCTTGACCGCATCCGCCATGATGTGCTCGGCGGAATGTCGAATGACCTCGCCGCCCTCGGGATCCCGAGACGTGATGATCTCAACCGCGGCGTCCACGCACAGGGGTGTCCGCAGATCGACCACCTCGCCGGCGATTCGCCCGGCCAGGGCGGCCTTGGCGAGCCCCGGTCCGATCTGCTCTGCCACAGCGAGCACCGTCGAGCCGTTCTCCAACGCCAGACGCTTGCCGTCGGGGAGAGTTACGTAGACGGAGCTACTCATCGAGTTCGTGGGCCATGGGGCGCTTCATTGGTGTCCGCGGGTTGAATTTGAGGGCCAATCGTCTACTCCAATCCGATCGACTGGAGCCAGGCCATTCGGGGCTCTTGGTAGGCACGGGCGGATTTGAACCGCCGACCCCCACCGTGTCAAGGTGGTGCTCTAGCCCCTGAGCTACGTGCCTGAAACCTCTCTTCTCGGCGTCGGGCACCCTTAGAGCGACCATTTTCTCGCTAAGAAGCCGGAATATTTACCGATTTCGGCATCTTATGTCAATCGCCGTCCGCGCTTGACCGAGGAATTTTCGTCCCGCCCAAGCCGGAGCCCTACTGATCGCCACCGCCTGGGGACCTCAAGGGGCCGATTGACCCCCCGGAAAGGATTCAAGCGCTGAGGGGGACGGCACGGGGAGTACCGGCGGGGGAAGAGGCCCCCAAGCCGCCCTCAAGACCATCACTACTCCGGACCCGGGCGACTGCTCCACCGCATTTCTCCACGGACTCGGGGTACTCGCCAGCGCGGGATCCAATTGCGACTGGGGAGTCGCGACCTCGATGCTGAGATTCTCGGGCGAGGCGGCTTGCAGGCGCTCCAGCAATTGATTGGGCTCCCACTCGCCCTCCACCTCAACAACGACCCGGCCCGGCGAGAAATATCGGGGCAACACGTCCTCAGCCGACACCGCATCGCTCCGCAAAACGTCGAGCAGCGCCTGATAGCCGTGATAATGAGTCAGACCGAGAATTTCAATGCGAATTCCCGTGAGTTCGGAGACGACCCGGGGACGCAGGAGTCCAGCCTCCTCGAGACGGGCACGGACCCGGTCGGTTTCCACCTGGACCTCCAAGAGAACCACGTATTCGGTGGCGACATCGGGGTCGTCGGTAAAGAGTGCCGGACGCTCCCCCTGGTCCTCCACGATGCGGTAGCTCTTCGTATACGAGACCATTTCGCGACCCAGAGATTCCCGAATCTGCCGTTCCTGCGCCTCTTGAGCGATTTGAGCCGCCTGAAGAAGCGCCGCAGCCTGCTCCTCCGCTTCGAGTTCGGTCAATCCGGGTACGGCCGCCGTGTTGGCCAAGTCCGGCACCGAGTAGGGATCGGCTTCCGGATGGACGGTCCGCGTAGGTGGGTCCTTCGTCCACTCCTCCGGAGAAGGAACTGCCGGAGGAGAGAGCCAAGCCTCGGGCGAATCGGGCTCGCTTTCGGCCGGCAGAAGTAGGGCCTCGGCAGCCTGCTGCTCCAGGAGATCTCGGGCCACCCGAAGGACGCCTTCCCAGAGCCCCTCCTCGATGGCCTCCTCTTTCGCAAAGGTTCCCCGAATCGACCCAATCTGAATCGGACTCGCACCCACCACAACGAGTGGACGAACTTCGGCAAGCGCTCCGAAGGCCACCCAGAAAACGCCCGTAGCCAGCATCAGTATCCGAAAACCCAGGCACAGGCGGCAGGCGCGGTTCGTCATAAGCTCCGCTCCGACACCGGGCGACCAAAGAGCGCGTCAACATCCCGGAGAAGGTCTTCGCTGCCCTCGACTCCGTGCGGGCCACCCACTGACACGATCGTCTCGCTTTCGCCCGGGATGGTGATGTGAACAAAAACTTCGCAGTCTCCGGGGTGTGACCGGAGCACGCCCTTTAGGGCATTCATTCGGTCGCGGCTGACTTCGCTTTCAAGCACACGCAGGCGCAGGTACGTGGTCAGGCGCTGTTGACCCTCATCGAGCCGCATGACCTCACGGACGAGCACCTTCGGAGGGTCACTTTCCTCCAAGGTCCCGGAGACTAGGAGCGGAATCGGTCCCTCACCGAGGTCGCCGCCACTTTCCGCCGCACGAAGAAGATCGAAATACAAGTTGTAGGGGTCGGAAAAAATCACGAGGTCAAAAACACCCTCGAGATCCTCAAGGGTTCCGAAGCCCATGCGTTTGCCGCGCTTCGTGCGGGTTTCGCGCAGCCCGCCCAGCAACCCGCCAATACGAACTTCCCGGCCATTGCGCCCTTCGGTGGTCGTGCCCGTGCAGTCGGTGTAGCGCGCAAGTTCCGCTGCGACCTCACCTAGAGGGTGACCGCTTACATAGAACCCGAGCAATTCTTTCTCGTTGGCCAGTCTCTCCCGGTCTCCCCAGGGAGATATCTCGAGCAATGCAGGTTGCTGGCTCCACTCCGCTTCGTCCATTCCGCCGAAAAGACTTTCTTGCCCCACGGCTCGGTCGCGCTGCTCGGAAGCCGCACGCTCCACCGCCATGTCGATACTCGCCCAGGTCGCCGCACGATTTTCATGCAACGAATCAAAAGCGCCGCACTTGACCAAGGCCTCAAGAACCCTCCGATTCACCTTTCGGGCGTCGACTCGACGAGTAAAGTCGAAAAGTGACGAGTAGGGGCCCTCTTCGGCGCGCGACGTCAAGATGGAAGTCACGGCTCCTTCCCCTACGTTCTTGATGCCCGCAAACCCGAACCGGATGGCCTTCTCAACCACCCCAAAATCTTGGTCCGAGTCGTTGATATCCGGCGGCAACACGGGAAGACCAGACTCCCGGACATGCGCGATATAGCGCGAAAGTTTGTCGTGGTTGCCCGCCTCGATGGTTAACAATGCGGCTAGGTACTCGGGGCGATGGTTCGCCTTCAAATAGGCGGTCTGGTAGGTGATATAGGCATAGGCTGCGGAGTGAGCCTTGGGAAAGCCGTACCCTGCAAACTCAACAATCAGGTCAAACACCTCGGCGGCTTCTTCGACCTGAATTCCGTTCCTTCCGCATCCTTCGACAAAACGGTCGCGCTGCCGCTGCATTTCCTCGGGCTTCTTTTTACCCATGGCTCGCCGAAGGAGATCCGCTTCACCTAGGCTGTAGGAGGCCATCCTCTGGGCGATCTGAAGCACCTGATCCTGATAGATGATGACTCCCAGCGTCTCCTTAGTCAGGTCTTCGATGCTGGGGTGAAGCGCTTCGATCTTAACCAAGCCTTTTTTTCGCTCGATAAAGTCATCGACCATCCCCGACTGAAGGGGGCCAGGTCGGTAGAGCGCGACGAGTTGGATGATCTCGCGAAATTCCCTCGGCCGAGTCTTCACCACCAGGTCGGTCATACCGGACGATTCGACTTGGAAAACCCCCTCGGTGTCGCCCCGGCACAAGAGGTCGTAGGTCAGTTCGTCGTCAATGGGAATGGAATCGAGACCAAAGTCTTCGAAGCCGGGCTTCTTGCAGATCAGCGCCTCGGCATCCGCCATCAGGGTAAGGGTCTTGAGACCCAGAAAATCGAATTTGATCAGACCGACCTTTTCGACACAGTTCATATTGTATTGCGACATCACGTCGCCCGACTTGGCATCCCGGTAGAGAGGAATCATCTCGATCAAGGGCTTGGTCCCAATCACGACGCCCGCTGCATGTTTGGATGCATGCCGGGTCAGGCCCTCGAGCTTACGCGCGGTCTCCAGGAGTTGACTGACCTGTCCATCGGCTTCGATGCGAGCCCGAAGCTCCGGGGATTGATTCACCGCTTGCTCGAGGGTGATCCCCAATTGATCGGGAACCAGTTTTGCGATGCGATCAACGTCCCCATACGCCATTCCGAGAACCCGCCCAACATCGCGAATCGCCGCCTTGGCCTGCAATGTCCCAAAGGTCACGATCTGCGCGACCTTCATCCCGTCGTGCAGACCTTCGCCCGTTTCCTTGGACGGAGAGGCCTCATCGTATCGATCGGCCACATACCGAATGACCTGTTCTCGGCCCCTCATGCAAAAATCGACGTCGATATCGGGCATCGACAGCCGCTCGGGGTTTAGAAAACGCTCGAATATGATGTCGAACTCCACGGGATCGATATTCGTGATATTCATCCCATACGCGACCAGGCTTCCCGCAGAACTCCCCCGCCCGGGGCCAACCGGAATGCCGCTGCGCTTCGCGTAGTTGATAAAGTCCGCGACGATGAGGAAGTAGCCCGGAAACCCCATCTGGTTGATGACGCCGAGTTCGTGGTTCATTCGCTCGGCATACACTTTTCCATCGGGAGAATCGAAGGGTTCGTCTTCGCCCATCCCCAACTTTCCGCGCAGCCCCGACCAGGCCTGGTCGGCCATAACTTCCTCAAGGTTCTTGCCCGACGGAACCTGATACTCAGGCATATGGTAGGTGCCCATGGGAATTTCCAAATTGCATCGCTCGGCAATCACCAAAGTATTCTCAACGGCCTCGGGATGGTCGTGGAAAACTTCGCGCATTTCGTCGCCGTCTTTCACGTAGAAACCACGCCCATCGAAGCGTAAACGCTTCTCGTCGCTCAGGTTTGCCGCGGTACCGATACAGAGCAGAGCATCGTGGTGATCGTGGTCCGCTTCTTCGAGATAGTGGGCATCGTTGGTCGCCACCAAGGGAATGTCCATATCAACACCCATCTTGATGATTTCTTGGTTCACCACTTCTTGAGCCGGAATTCCATGACGCTGCATCTCGAGGTAGTAACGATCGCCAAAGAGTTCCCGAAAGCGTTCTGCCACCGTCCACGCGCGATTGATCTCGCCGTGCATGATTGCCCTAGGCACTGGTGCCGACAGACACCCCGATGTGCAGATCAGCCCCTCATGGCGTTCCTCGAGCAGCGACCAGTCCACTCTTGGTTTGTAATAGAAGCCCTCGAGATACGCCTTCGAGACCAGATACATGAGGTTCTGGTATCCGACTTCGTCCATCGCCAACAAGAGGAGGTGATTGATGGCGTCGAGCCCGCCCTCTTCCCGCTCGCGTTTTTCTTTGTCGAAGCGCGAGCCTCCGGCGAAGTAGATCTCGCATCCCACAATCGGCTTGACGCCGTTCGCTCGAGCCTTCTCGTAGAATTCAATCGAACCGAAGAGGTTTCCGTGATCGGTCTGCGCCACCGCCGGCATATTGAGCGCATTCGCCCTTTCAAAGAGCGGATTGTGCTTGATCGCTCCATCGAGCAGGGAATACTGCGTATGGAGATGAAGGTGGACGAAAGGCTTCGGCACGGCCTACTCCCACTCGATCGTAGCGGGGGGTTTGCTTGAGATGTCGTAGACCACCCGATTGATGCCCTTGACTTCGTTGATGATCCGACTCGAAATGCGGCCCAGCACCTCCCATGGAACATGGGCGAAATCCGCCGTCATGGCGTCGGCCGATGTCACACAACGAACCGCTACCGCGTTCTCATAAGTCCGAGCATCACCCATCACTCCCACGCTATTCACCGGGAGAAAGACGACCAGCGCCTGCCAAATCGAATCGTAGAGACCCGCACGACGGATCTCCTCGGTCATGATCGCGTCGGCGCGCCTCAGGGGATTCAGGCGGTCCAGGCTGACCTCGCCCATGATTCGAATTGCGAGTCCCGGCCCGGGAAAGGGGTGTCGACCAACTGCGCGCTCGGGCAAACCGAGGGCATGACCCACTTCGCGCACCTCATCCTTGAAAAGTTCACGCAGGGGTTCGACGAGCTCGAGTTGCATGTCCTCGGGAAGCCCCCCCACATTGTGGTGGGTCTTGATGGTCACCGAGGCCCCCTTCACCGAAACGCTCTCGATCACATCGGGATAGAGCGTACCCTGAACGAGAAAATCGGCGCCGCCGATCCGCGCGGCTTCCTCCTCGAAGACCTCGATAAAGAGACCTCCGATAATCCGACGCTTCTGCTCGGGATCGGAGACTCCGGAAAGTGCCTCCAAAAAGCGGTCTCCCGCGTCGACAGAAACCAGCTTGACACCGAGGGACTCCTGAAAGAGATCCTCCACCTCGGCTCGCTCGTTCTCGCGCATCAATCCGTGGTCAACGAAGATACATGTCAGTTGGTTGCCTACCGCGCGGTGAACCAGCGCCGCGGCCACCGAGGAATCAACCCCTCCCGACAGCCCGCAGATCACTTTAGCTTCACCGACCTGAGCCCGAATCCCTGCGATGGACTCGTCGATGAAAGCATCCATCGTCCAGCTCGGCTCGCACGCGCAAATTCCCAGGACGAAATTTTCCAGAATCCGGGCGCCGTTCTCGGTGTGGGCGACTTCTGGGTGGAATTGAAGGCCCCAGATCGGGGCATCACAGCTGCGAACGGCGGCAAATGGCGAGTGCCCACTGCTCGCCACGACTTCGAAGCCGACGGGCAGATCGAGCACCCGATCCCCGTGGCTCATCCAAACCACCTGTTCGCTCTCGGTCGCCAGTCCCTCAAAGAGCGGATCCTCGCGTTCGATCTTGAGGTGGGCGCGGCCGTATTCGCGATCCTCGGCGGCTTCGACGCTCCCCCCCAGGCGTTGAACCAACAACTGGAGCCCATAACAGATCCCCAAAATGGGGAGTCCCAGTTCGAAAACGGCTGGGGTCAGATCGGGCGAGTCGGCGTCGAGAACACTCGAAGGGCCACCCGAAAGCACAATGCCCGAAGCCTCAAAACCCTCGATGAAATCCGCGGAGACGTCGCTGGGGTGGATCTCACAGTAGACATGCAGTTCGCGAATACGCCGTGCGATGAGCTGTGTGTATTGCGAACCAAAGTCGAGGATCAGGATCCGGCTGACTTGAGTGTGACTCGACGACATGGGGGGTGGGCCTTCCTCCAGATAGTTCCCGCATCCCGATTCACGCGATCACCTGGGATCGGAAGGCCATCTGCCATCCCAACGCCTGGAATCTGCGAACACTACGAGAGAAAGAACCAGAGTCTCCGCCGCCTCTCCGGTCGCGTCTAGGATGCACCCGGGGCCTTGGCAGAGCTTCGAATGGACTGTCTTTCGACTTTGGGGGAGCCGACCGCAGTGTACTCGATTCCTCGGTCGGGCGGGAGCGCTGGTCGCCCTAGTCGATCCGATAATTGGGCGCTTCCTTCGTAACAATCACGTCGTGGACGTGGCCCTCGCTCAGCCCCGCGGACGAGATCCGCACAAAGCGTGCCTTCTGCCGCAACTCATCCAAGTTCGCAGTTCCGCAGTAGCCCATCCCCGACCGGAGCCCCCCTCGGAGTTGGTGGATACTGCTCGAGAGGCTTCCCCGATAGGGCACTCGCCCTTCGATTCCTTCGGGCACCAGCTTCTCAGATTGGACGTCGGCCTGGAAATAGCGGTCTCGGCTTCCCTGGGCCATGGCGCCGAGCGAGCCCATCCCGCGATAAACCTTGTAGGAACGCCCCTGGAAGAGAACTACCTCACCGGGAGCCTCGTCGGTGCCCGCAAAGAGCGATCCAATCATGATCGCCGAGGCGCCCGCTGCCAGTCCCTTGACGACATCCCCCGAAAATTTGATCCCGCCGTCTGCGATCAACGGAATGCCGCTGCGGGTGGCCACTTCTGCCGCCTCCCGAATCGCGGTGAACTGCGGAACGCCCACTCCAGCAATCACCCGAGTCGTGCAAATCGAGCCGGGGCCGACACCGACCTTTACCGCCGAAACGCCCGCTTTGATGAGGGCCTCAGTGCCCTCGGCGGTGGCGACGTTGCCCCCAATCAAGGGCATACCAGGAAAATTGCGCGCCAGTTCGTCGATGGCGTCCAAGACCATGCGCGAGTGCCCATGCGCAGTATCGACCACGATGACATCCACACCCGCCTCGACAAGCGCCTGAGCGCGCTCCAAGCGGTCTTCGCCGACTCCCACAGCCGCCCCGCAGCGCAGGCGGCCCAATCCGTCCTTGCACGCGTCGGGAAACCGCTCGGTCTTCTCGATGTCCTTGATGGTGATCAGGCCGCGCAAGGTGCCGTGCTCGTCCACAACAAGGAGCTTTTCGATCCGATACTGATGGAGAAGCTCCTTGGCACGCTCCATGCTCGTTCCCGGGGGCACGGTGACCAGATTCTCTCGGGTCATCACCGAGGAGATTGCCGCCGAGTGGTCGCGCACGAAGCGCAGATCCCGGTTCGTCAGAATCCCGACGGCCTTTCCATCCCGGGTGACCGGCACCCCGGAAATCTTGTACCGCTCCATTACCTCGAGGGCTTCATAAATGAGCTGCTCGGGCTCCATGGTGATCGGGTCCACAATCATGCCCGATTCCGACCTCTTCACCTTGTCGATCTCGCCCGCCTGGAGTGCGGCCGACATATTCTTGTGAATGATTCCGATGCCACCGTTCTGCGCCATGCTGATGGCCGTCTCGTGTTCGGTCACCGTATCCATGGCCGCCGAAATCAACGGACAGTTCAGCCCGATTTCCGGGGTCAGCTGGGTGCTTAGATCGGTATCGTTGGGCAGAACTTCCGACGCACCCGGAACGAGAAGTACGTCGTCGAAGGTGAGACCCTCGGGGATCTCGTCCTGGCGATACGACGGTCTGGATTCGCTTTCGCTCACTCGGCCTCTTTCCTTCCTCGCCTGGGTCTTCGCGTCGGCCCCGAATAGATCGGCCCCATTTTAAACCGCCTCCCCGAGCGCGCGCGACACCCGGGGCGACCTCGGCCGGCACTCCATGGGTAGGCTGCCCGAGCTTGGGCGCCGAGGATAATCGCGCAGTCGATCCCGGTCAACCAACGTGCCGCCATCGGCGGCTGGATTCAAGTTCGCTTCCACGGGTCAATCTTGAAGTCATCGCACATCTCACTCGCCCGGGGCGGAAGTCAGGGTGCCGATCAGCGAGTGCGGAGTGGCTTCTACGATCTCTACTTCCCGGATATCGCCTGCGCGCGCCTGGAGGGGGATCTCATCGGTCCCGGGAGCCAGATTGACCAGCCGATGATGGGGATCCCGGCCGCAGAGTTGGCCGCCTCCCCGTCGGCTCTCGCCCTGGATGAGAACCCGAACCCGCTCGCCCACCCGGCCCCGATGATGAGCCAAGGTCAATTCGCGCTGGACGCTCTGGAGCGCCTGGAGCCTTCGCTGAGCCTCGCCCGGATCGACCGCATCTGCGAACGATGCCGCCGCCGTCCCCGGGCGCGCCGAATACTTGAAGCTGTAGCTGTCGACGAAGCCAACCCGCTCCACGAGATCCAGGGTTTGCAGGAAATCCGCTTCGGTTTCACCCGGGAAGCCCACGATCAGATCGGTGGTAATGGCCAGGTCCGGAACGGACTCGCGCAGCGCGTGGATGATCGCGAGGTATTCGTCTCGGGTATAGCGCCGCCTCATACGCCCCAGGATTGCGTCTGAGCCACTTTGAAGCGGCAAGTGAACATGTGGGCAGAGATGCTCGAGCGAGGCATGGGCCTCGATGAGCGCCGCGTCGAAGAAAAGCGGATGCGGGCTCGTGTAGCGAATTCGCTCGATCCCGGGAACCGAGTCGAGCTCGGCAAGAAGTTCCGCAAAAGCCATCGTACCGGACTCCTCACTCCGGTCACGTCGGAGGGCGTGCCGCCCATAGGCGTTGACAGTCTGCCCAAGGAGGGTGATCTCCCGTACCCCCTCGGCCGCCAGAGTCCTGGCCTCCTTCAATATCAAGGCAGCGGGGCGGCTGATTTCCCGTCCACGGGTCGTCGGCACGATGCAGAAGGTGCAAAACATATCGCACCCCTCCATGACCGTGAGAAAGGCCCGCCCCCGTTCCCCCACCCGGCTCTCTGGGTGTAGACCCGGCAAGTCGAAGCGCTCGAGAGAACGAGTCTCCCCCGTCTCGGCTCGGCGGTCGCCGCTCTGCGCGGCATCGAGCATTGACGGGACAAGCCGTAGATTGTGCGTCCCAAAAACGAAATCCAAGTGAGGAAATCGCTTGAGCAAGGAGTCACCGACCTGCTGTGCCACGCAACCGCC
>DUCH01000455.1 GCA_012959865.1 Myxococcales bacterium
CCTACCCCCAACCCTACCCCTACCCCTAGCCCTACCCCTACCCCTACCCCTACCGCCTTACCCCTGCCGCCTTACCCCTGCCCCTACTCCCCGGAGCCCCCATGGCTGCCCCGCCGAAATCCTTCGTCCTATCCCCCGAGATCCACGACTACTTGCTCGATCACGGCACCCGGCCCGACGCCATCGCCCAGGAATTGATCGAGGCCACCCGCGAACTCGGAGGAATTTCCGTCATGCAAATCGCCCCGGAGCAGGGCGCATTGATGACCCTCCTCGCCCAGGTGACCGGAGCCCATCGGGCGATCGAAATCGGCACCTTCACGGGCTACTCGGCGCTTTGCCTGGCCCGGGGGCTCGGCGAAGACGGTGAACTCGTCTGCTGCGACACCAGCGAGGAGTGGACTCGCGTGGGGCGACCCTTTTGGGAACGCGCGGGAGTCGCGGGGCGAATCGATCTGCGGATCGCCCCGGCCCTCGAGACCCTGGCCGACTTGGCCGGCCAGGGTGCCGCACCTTTCGACCTCGCCTTCGTAGACGCCGACAAGCCCAATTACCGCAACTACTGCGAAGCCTTGATCGGCCTGATTCGCCCGGGCGGGCTGATCCTCGTGGACAACGTACTCTGGAGCGGTGCCGTACTCGATGCTTCGGACCAGAGCGAGAACACCCGGGCGATTCGGGCCTTCAACGATTGGGCGAGCCAGGAGCAACGCTTCGACGCCGTGATGCTCCCGGTTGCCGATGGACTGACCCTACTCCGAGTCCACTAAGCCCGGAAAGAAATCCGACCCGGCGAGGAGCGCGACGTCTCGGGCTCTCAGTCGACGTTGGAATCTCGGAGCCGCTGGAGAACGGCCCGGAAATCGTCGGGCTCGGGCGCCGCCCCGGCCACTTCTTCGAAACCGACCTCGGCGGCGTGGAGCATATGGCGCCGCGCGCCCGCCATCCCCGCTGCCGCCCCGTAGCGAACATCGCCAAGGACCGGATGGCCCAGGTGGGCCAGGCTCGCGCGGATTTGGTGGAGAAAGCCTGTGCGTGGCTCGATTTCAACCAGGCTCGCCCCGGGCAGCGCTTCGACGCATCGCACCGTTTGCTCGATTTCCCGAGACAGCCCCCGAGCCGATTCCTCGGGGCTCGCCAGGCGAACTCGGGCGGGCTTGTGCTGCGCTACGCGAAGCGAAAGACGGAGTGCGAGCCCCTCGGCGGGCCAGTCGACCTTGCCTTCGACGAGGGCGCGGTAACGCTTGGCCACCCGGTGGGCGTGAAATGCGCCGCGAATGCGCGCCCACTGGTGGCTTTCGGTAGCCACCAGAACCACCCCCGAGGTGTCCACATCCAGCCGATGAACAACGCCACTGCGAAGCCCCCCCTCACCGACACCGTGCACCTCGGGGCGAAGCGCCGCGACGTGGCCCAGTAGGGTTCCCGTCTCGTCTTGCCGCAGGGGGTGGACGGGCATTCCCGAAGGCTTGTCGAGAGCCAGCCAGCCGGGCCCCTGAGCCACCACCGAGGGCCGGGTCTCATTCTCCTCCGGCACTGGAATCCGCTGGTCGGCCGGAGCCACAAAGGCCTGAACGCTGAGCTGGCCCAGCGCCGGAAGCGACATTCCCTTGTCGCCGAGCGCCAAGCATCTCGCGTCCAAGGAAACGGCCCCGCGCTCGAGCAAACGGCGTGCCTGGCCCCGGGAAAGACCGAGCTGTGCCGCAAGAAAGAGGTCTAGCCGAACTCCCGCGCTGGCCGGGGAAAGCTTAAGAATCCGGGCGCTTGGAGCGGGCTGACCCGGCTCGTGGCTGGCTTCTCCCATGGCGTAGCGGCCCCCGTGCCCCGGGCCCGAATGGTCCGGGCCCGGCAGTGTAGCGGGCCATCTCGACAGGGGATCAGCCCGTCGGTTACCCTCGGCTCGCCCGCCCCGGCCTCGGAGAACCCGCAAGCGTGCGGAACGGGGCCTCGCCGGCCGGTGCCTTGCTCAAGACCCATTCGCCGGGACGGTCGTCCCAAGGGGTCAAAACGCCAAATGGGATCAAAGAAACGATGAGCAAAAAAGCCGCGGCCGCGCCTCACATCGCCATCATGGACACAACGCTCCGCGATGGCGAACAGACTCCCGACGTTTCCTATACGCCGGCGGAGAAGCTCCAGCTCGCGCGCTTGCTTCTGCTAGAAGCCGAGGTCGATCGCATCGAAATCGCGTCCACCCGGGTGTCCGAAGGCGAACGCGAGGCGGCCCGCTCCATCGCGGCCTGGGCGCGCAAGGCCCGGGTGATCCAGCGGGTAGAAATGCTCGGCTTTTGCGATGGCAAGACCTCGGTGAATTGGATCGCCGATGTCGGGGGCAAGGTGCTGAACCTCCTCGCCAAGGGCTCCGAGAAACACTGCCGCGAACAACTGGGCCTCAGCCCCGAGCAGCATCGCGCCCGAGTCGAAGAAACCGTTCGCTACGCGCGGCGTAAACGCCTCACCGTAAACGTGTATCTCGAGGATTGGTCGAGTGGTGTGCGCGACTCCTTCGACTACGTGTTCGCTTTCGTCCAATGTTTGCGCGAACTCCGTGTCGCGCGCATCTATCTGCCCGACACCCTCGGAATCTTCTCGCCCACCGACGTCACCCGCTACGTGGCTCTGATGACGCGAACCTGGCCCCAGGTCGATTTCGAGTTCCACGGCCACAACGACTACGGACTCGCCACGGCCAATTGCCTGGCCGCGGTGGAGGCCGGGGCCCGAGGGGTGCACACCAGCGTGAACGCCATGGGGGAACGAGCGGGCAACTCCTCGCTCACCGAAGTGGTCACCGCGCTTCACGATCACACGATTTTCCGCACGGATATCAACGAGAACCGCCTGACCTCCCTCTCCCGAATGGTGGAAACCTTCAGCGGCAAAGAGGTCGCCGCAAACACACCCATCACGGGCCGGGACGTCTTCACCCAGACCGCGGGTATCCACGCCGATGGCGACGCCAAGGGCGATCTCTATCACAGCCGTCTCGATCACGGCCGTTTCGGGCGGGCCCGGCGCTATGCCTTGGGGAAGCTTTCGGGCAAAGCGTCGTTGGACCATAACCTTCAGCGACTGGGCATCGAACTTCCTACCGCCCACCGCGAACTCGTCTTGAAACGAATCATCGAACTCGGGGACAAAAAGCACGTGGTCTCTCCCGAAGACCTCCCATATATCATTGCCGATGTCCTGAAATCGCCCGACGAACAAATGCTCCGGGTTCAACACTACCGGGTGATGGTCGCCGATGGCGAGACGCCCCAGGCCGAGGTGACCCTGGCCTACGAGGGCAATGTGGAAAAGGCCGAGGCCTCGGGCGATGGTGGCTACGACGCCTTTATGAATGCGTTGAAGAAGGCCGCCCGGGGGTTTGAGCTCGAAGTCCCCAAGCTGGCCGACTTCAAGGTTCGCATTCCGCCCGGCGGTCGGACCGGCGCTCTTGTGGAAACCCAGGTCACCTGGCATCGGGGGACCACCGACACCGGGCGAGGTCAAGGCGAGACATTTACGACCCTGGGTGTGGACTCGGACCAGATGGCCGCCGCGGTGATCGCTACCGAAAAAATGCTGAACCTGATCGCCCCTCAGCGCAAAACTTCTGGATCCGGAAAAGAGCGCCGGGGCGCTCGCAAGCCGCGAAAAACGGCACGCTAAGGATATGGCAATACCCGGTGGAACTCATGGCCTCGGCCTCGGGCTCTGCGCTTCGCTTCTTCTAAGCCTGGCCTGCACGAGTCTCCAGACCAAAAAACTCGAAGCCACCTATGGGCCTACCGAGAGCATCATCGAAGTCGTCGCGGTGCTCCGGCGCCATGTGCCCGACGATACTTACCGATTTCCCCCAGCCACCGACTTCACCGGGCGCAACGTCTATCGCTCGAGTCTGCTTCGGCTGGAAAACATCGAACGCATCCAAGCCGATCCTCTGAGGAGCGGCTACATGGACCCCGTCATAAATTTTGCCAAAGCGCGAGCCCTTGAACGCCTCCGCGCCTATGAGCTCGCGAGCCTCCACTACCAGCGGGTCGCCGAGAGAACCGGCGAATTGCAGGATCCCGCTCGGACAAGCGCATCGGTGTGCCGGAGAATTGTCGATGCCCTCTCGGTGGGCATCCACCTGGAGAACCCCCTCGATCCCCCTGCGCGTTCACCCGGGCGAGAAGTCGCAGATCCCCAGGCCGTGGTCGCCGAACTCGAAGAACGCGTGGCCCTGTTTTTGTTCCTGCATGACGAGCTCGAGGGAAACTACATGCAGGCCGTGGTCGCCGAGGAAATTGAGCGGGCCGACGAGGTCCGCGCTGGCTATTTCGTCAATCGACGCCACATTTTCGCCGACGGAGCGTTGCTTGCGGTTACCGAACTCCAGAGGGTGGTCTCGCGCCACGCGGCCAGCAAGAATCGCTTGCGCCATATGATCGCCCTGGCGAATCTCTACGACGATCTGGCCCGGGAGTACGTGGGCGCGAGCCCGCCCGAAAGCCTCGATTTTGATCCTGCACAATTCCAAGACCTCATCGACCCGGCCGCTCAACTCTACGAATCTGTCGCGGCCCACGACGGAACGCCCGAAAAACTCGAGGCCGCACGTCGGCTCGAAGCCCTTTTGGCCTTTACCCTCCAGGTGGACAATGATCGTTTCAGCAACTAGGACTCGGCAAAAGGAGTGGGAATGGCTCCGTGTGGCCGGCCTTTTTATCGGCCTCGCGCTCACCCTGGGCGCGTGCGCGAGCCGGCCGCCGCCGCCGGGCGACGATCTCCTGCTTCCACTCACTGCTCCGGCGCCGTGGCTCCCCGAACCCTCGGATTGGGCCGCCGCCCGAGCGGCGGCGGCGGCCTTGGCCGACGATCTGCCAGCGCTGAAAGAGGCGGTCGCTCGGTTGGACACGATTTCCGACTCCCACAAAGGCGAGGACCTGGGTCCCCTCGCGGCCAACCTCGTCCACTCCACCCTGGAAGATCCCAGCGCCTACCGCGCGGCGAGCGAAAAATTGACCCGGGGTTGGAGTACGGATCCCGCCCTGGATGCCCGCCTCGAGCAATCGGTCAACGACGACCTCCTCGCCCTGGCATGGCGACGAAGGCGCGACACCTGGGAGCACTACTGGGCACGCACGTTCAACGCCATTTCCCAACCTATGGGCCAGGCGATTTTCAATGGCTTCGTTTTCGCGCCCCTTCAAATCTCCACCAGCGTTGCCCACTACCTCGCCAGCTTCTCCAACGACGAGGCGCTGCCCGCAACCGACCGCCAAGCCCTGGTTCTGCGCAAGGAATACTTGGCGCGCAATCCCGCCGCAGAAGATTCTGAACACGTACGCGCCCAGGTCGCTGGGGCGGACAAGAAACTGGCCGAGACCATGCGTGCGCGCCGCCTCCGCTCCGCACGGCGCGCCGAGGCGGCTGGCCGATATCGGGCCGCCGAAATTGAGGCCCGACGGGCGCTGTTTTGGGGGCCGAGTGCCAAGGCCGAAGAAATCCTAACGCGCTCCAGGGCGAAGACCGCCGAATTTTTTCAGCTCTTCCAACGATCCCTGCAGGCCGCACCCTTGGCCGCTGGGCGCGAATACGGTCCCGAGAGCCGCGCGTTGGCCAGCGCGCTTCTCCGCACTTCCTCGGGCACCGAACCCATCGAGCCCGAACTTGTCGAAGCACTCGAGCGACGGTCTCGGGAGCCAGGCGATCGGGGCGGCGAAGCCGCCTACCTATTCGCCATGATCCAGTATGAGGGGGGAGCCGAGGACGCCAGCTGGAAAACACTGGCCGCTCTGGCTCGGCGAGATCCCGAGCACAACGACATGGTGCGACATGCGGCCCACCTCCTTCGAGATCCCGCGCAAAATCCATATCGTGCTTACAAGGACATGCGGACGAGCAAGCGAAACGAAGAGATCCGCTGGCGGCTCCTGGGCCAATACGCGACCAAAACCCGCTATCCCAATCTGCCACGCCCCATGGCGATCCTATTGGAGTCGCCGGGAATCGCTTCGGCCCTGGCGACGTCGCCCATCCGACTGATTTTCGGACGCTGGCAAAAGTCTCCCGATTTTCAGCAGCTGAGCGCTGTGCTCGGCTACCGCTACCTCGGCCTTCAACCCCAGGGCCAGCACGCCAAGGAAGTGATGGAATGGCTGATCGGCTACGAGGAAGCCCGCGGTAACTTCGTCGGTGCATTGCGGATTGCCGATTTTCTTCCCCGAATAGGAAACGAAAAACGTGCCGAGTTGGCCGAGTCCGCTTCGGCTCAGCAACTCGGCAACGCCGCGGGCATCCGGCGCCCAGACCGACGCATCCAGGTTCTCCGCCATACATCGATGGAATACCCCGAGAATGAAGCGGGCAAGCTCGCCGGCTATCAGGTTCGTAGCGAGCTCGAGCACGCTTCGGCCCAGAAAATCACAGTCACCCGTGACTTCCTGGTCGAAAATCCCCGGGTTGCCGGTATGAGCGGGCTGGGCATCAACCCCATTCTCATCAACGGAAAGGTCGTCGATGGCGAGTTGCACCCGGCGGGCTTTACGTTGCTCGGGGGGCTTCGCGTCCGTTTCGACTTGGTGGGTGAAGACGGCGACGAGGACGGACCGCCCGAGCCCATCTACAAGAGGATGTCGTCCAAGCGCATGGCGCAACTCGCAGCGATGCTCGACGAGACCACCCGACGTAACGAACTCATCGACCCCGACGACAGCCTCGGCTCCGACGCCGATCGCGATCAGTTCCTCGAACGCGCTCTACTCGGCCTCGTGGATCGCCCGGATAAGCGCCCTACGGCCCAGAGTACCTACGTGTACCAGAGCATGCGCGAGCGCTACGGACTCGTGCGGGGGCGCGAATCCATTCTCCCGTTCGACTTGGTCTTTCAGGGAAGTTTCAGCGATTTCAGTCTGGGTGCCTTCCCTCGCTGGCGTCCACCCAAGGAAACTCCCGACGTGTTTCTCTACCGCTAAAACCACGGACCGATCCCGCGAACGTCGAAATGCGAACGCGTCAACCTTCGGCGACTTTACTTTTCGCGTAAGCGCGGTCGAGCAACTCCACCGGGTGGACCACCCGAGCCGCCAAGCCCCGCGCTCGAACCCCCGCCCTGAGCTGCAGCATGCAACCAGGATTTCCGCTGGCGATCCAATCGGGATCGACTGCCGCCAAAGCGTCGAGCTTGGGCGCAAGCACCTTCCCGGACATCTCGGGCTGAAGAAGATTGTACGTACCCGCTGCTCCACAACAGCTGTGCGGGTCCGCGTGGTCGATCAAATTCAATTCGGGAATCGCGGACAAAAGTCGACGCGGGGCGTCCGCAATCCCTTGTGCGTGAACGAGGTGGCAGGGGTCGTCGTAGCAGACCCGGGCTGGCACCGCGCCAGTAGGCGGCCGCAGCCCCACTTCGTCGAGCCATTCACAGACATCCCGGGCCTGGTTCGCCAAGGCTTCACCCCGACCGGGCAGCCATTGATCGGTTTCCCGCAGTGCGGCCCCGCACCCGGCAGAATTACTCACCACCGCATCCACGGGGCCGTACTCCGTCGATCCGAAGGCCTCGATATTTTTTTCTGCGAGTCTGCGTGCCGTGGCGACATCTCCCGAGTGGGCGTGCAGGGCCCCGCAGCAGCCCTGGTTCTGAGGAACGATCACGTCGTAGCCGTTGCGCGTGAGTACGCGCACGGTGGCGCGATTGACATCGCCGAAGAGTTCCGCCATGACGCAACCCTCAAGCAGAGCAACCCGACCTCGGCGCTCGCCCTCGGCCGGAGTGAAGGCGGGCAGACGACGGCGTTCGGAGGCCGCAGGGATTCGCGGCAACAGCGACCTCGCGTGGCCGATAAAGGGGAGGAGCATGCCCGCGAGACGGTCCAGTCCAAGCCGCTGGACCCGGCCGAGAATGGAGACCACCGCGTGCAAGCGTCGGGGGTAGGCAAGGATTTTTCCAAGTGCAAAGTCCTCCACTCGATGGCCCCAGCCTCGCCGCAAACCCGAAACGGCAACCGCCTCTCGGCCCTTCTCGAGCATGGCCCCGTATTCCACGCCCGCAGGACATTCGCTCTCGCACGCCCGACAGCCCAGGCACAGGCCGAGTTCCTCGGCCACGAGATCGCCCATCTCGATTTTTCCTTCTGCGACGCCTCGAATCAGGTAGATACGCCCGCGTGGCGAACTGTTTTCGCGTCCCGTAATGCGATAAGTCGGGCAGGCGCTCAAGCAAAGGCCGCAGTGCACGCAATCGAGGCTCTTATCGAGAAGGCTCGGGTCGAGCTGAAAGCGGGTTGTTGCATCGGACACGTCAGATCCGTCCCGCGAAGCGGCCGGGATTGAGAATCCCATCCGGATCGAATCGTTGTTTGATGGAGCGCATCACGCTCAACCCCGGAGCTCCGGAAAAAACGTCGCGATGCGTGCCGGTGTCCGGAGGAAGCGCTTCGATTACGAGTTCGGCGGCAGCGGCGGCGCGGATTTCATCGAGCAGACCGAGAGTCCCTTCGAGCCACGACCCCGGGTTCTCCCGGGCGTCGCCGGGGCCAAAGTTCGCATGGACGACGCCGGGCTCCGGATAAGCGAGCACCCGCGCGCCTCCGGCCCGCAGGCGTGCGCAGACCATCGCCAATGCTCCCGGCACCATGTGAATGCGCGCCTTCAGGCCTTCCGGGCTGCGTCGACCCTGCAGTGCGCGCACCGCGTCGACGCTCGCGTCGCCACGCCCAGACCCCCCTCGGCCCGCGCTCAGCCACGCCGCATCGGCTTCGGTGGCGGGTTCCTCGCCCGCAAACTCGGCCACCAACCGCCAGCGATCCGATGCCTCGCATCCCGCCTCTCGCGGCCCTGCGCCCTCGCCTGGGTCTTGGCCCACGCCTGCGCCTTCGTCCATGCCCACGTCCCCGTCCACGTCCACGCCCACGCCTTCGCCCACCAGGGCAACAGCGCGAGCCGAGCTCCGGCGGGTTGCAGCAATCGCCAATGCGAAAGCGTCCTGGGCTTCGAGCATTTCGACCTCGACGACTCGCGTGGACGCGGGAAGGGGTTTGAGCCGCAGCCAAGCTTTCTCGATCACCGCCAGCGTGCCCAAAGAACCGACATAGAGTTTGGCCAGGTCGTAACCCGTCACATTTTTCACAACCCGGGCACCGCATCGGGTGCGTACGCCCGACGCCATCGCCGTGTCGATCCCGAGCACGGCATCCCGAACCGAGCCGAATCCGCGCTGGCGCGGGCCGCACGCTGCAGTCGCGAGAACGCCCCCCACCGTACCGCCTCGGTCCGGTGGATCCAGTGGAAGCAGCCAGCCCTCGGCTTCCACCGCGCACGCAAGGTCCGCCAAGGGGGTGCCGGCCAAAACCTGAATCACGCCATCGGCGGGATCGAATTCGATGATCCCATTCAATCTTCGACACGAAAGGGCGATGGAGACGCCGCGCACGGGATTGCCGAGTTCCATCCGGGTCCCCGCACCCATCACGAGTGCCGGTTCCCTGCGGCTGGAAAACACCTCCAGACAGGCCGCCAACTCTTCGCCATCCTTGGGCTCCACCCGGGCCCTAAGTCGGGTTCCCCCGACGCGCTCCGCGGTTTCCAGCGGATAGACGCGATCGCCCGCTACATCCTCGAGCCGCGCGAGGGTTCCGCGACCCGGATCTTCGCTCATTCCAAAGGCACCGCGTCGTAGCCCCGGGCGTTGGGGTTCGACTCGGTGCAGGCCCGGGTCGTGGGAATCACCTTGCCAGGATTGCACATACCATCGGGGTTGAAGGCATCACGCAATCGCCGCATCGCGTCCAGATCTTCGGGGTCAAAGAGCATCCCCATGTAATCACGCTTCTCGGTGCCCACACCGTGCTCCCCGGTCAAAACGCCTCCAACCCGGACGCACAGCTCAAGCATTTCCCGGCCCGCCGCAAGCACCCGAGTCAGTTCGTCAGCGTCCCGGCGGTCGAAGGAAATATTCGGGTGTAGATTTCCATCGCCCGCATGAAAAACATTGGAGAGTTTGAGGCGGTAACGATCTCCGATCGCGCAGATCTCTGCGAGAACCTCGGGCAAGCTCGCCCGAGGGACCACGGCGTCGTGGACGTAGAGATCCGGCGCAAGGCGCCCCATGGCCCCGAAGGCGCCCTTCCGAGCGCGCCAGAAAAGCGCGCGCTCTTTGGCATCCCGTGCGATCCGGAGGTCGCGTACACCCTCGCCCTGGGCCAGATCACGGATTCGCGCCAATTGAGTTTCCATCTCGCACGCAGCGCCATCAATTTCAATGATCAAGACCGCCCCAGCATCGGTGGGCAAGCCCGCCGCGTAGACGCTCGCTTCCACGGCGCGAATAGTCCGCTGATCGACAACCTCGAGGGCCGCCGGCACCATGCCGCTTCGAATGATTCGCCCGACAAGTCGGCAGGCCGCGGGCACATCGTCGAAAATCGCCAGGATCGTCTCGACCGCTTCGGGAACAGCGACCAGCCGAACCGTCACTTCGGTCACGATCCCCAGGGTTCCCTCGCTCCCGACTGCGGCCCCCACCAGGTCGTAGCCCGCCGCAAAACCCGTTCGCGAGCCGAACCGAACCGTCGACCCGTCGGGCAGAACCATCTCCACCGCCAAAACGTGATTGGTGGTCGTCCCGTATTTGAGCGTGTGAGGCCCCCCCGAGTTTTCGGCCACGTTGCCCCCAATGGTGCACGCCTGCTGGCTCGAAGGGTCCGGGGCATAGAGCAATCCCAGGTGGCCCACCGCCTGGGAGAGATGGGCGTTGACCACCCCCGGTTGCACCACCGCAATCCGATTTTCGGCATCGACTTCGAGAATATCCTGCATCCGCGAGCAACAAATCACCACGGCTCCGCACAGGGGGATCGCTCCACCCGAGAGTCCGGTCCCCGCACCCCGGGGCACGAACGGACGGCCAAATTCCAGACAGATCTTCACCACGGCGGCCACCTCTTCGGTGGTTTTCGGCAAAACCACAACACTGGGGCGATGGGCGTCGAGGGTCAGCCCATCGCACCCGTAGGTGAAGAGTTCTTCGGGTCGCGAGAGACAGTTGTCCTTTCCCACCACGCCGGTCAAACGCTCGATGAAGATCGGGGTGGCGGCCGAGGAATTTGCGGCGTTTTCACTCACTCGCAGAGCCTAGCCCCAATACGCTTTGCCCGGGCTGCCCCCCGGACTTTCGGCGGCGGCTCCAGAGTTCGGCGGCCCCGCCCCGTCACGCCCATTGGGGTTTCGGGAAAAAGTAAATCTCCGCCTAGGCGAGACCGAGGCGCTCAAGGTCGTTTTCGTCGAGACCCAGGTAGTGGCCGATTTCATGGCGCACCGTAATTTGGACCTGTTCGATCAACTCTTCGCGGTCTCGGCAAATCTTCTCGAGATTGCCCTTGAAGAGCAGAATGCGATCGAGATCGGGAACCTGCTCGGTCGCCGCCGCTTGGGTTCGCGGAACACCAACGAAGAGGCCGAGAAGTTGCGGCGAGAGGCGTTCCCCCACCACCAGGTCGAAGGCCGGAAAATCCTCGATGAGAATCGGAACATTGGCGACGTATTCCCGAATCGAACGCGGGAGATTGTCCACAGCCTCGCCGATCACCCCTTCGAAGAACTCGGCACTGACTGAAACCGGCAGCGGAAATTGCAGGGGATCGAGAGCGTTTGCGCGCTCAAAGGCGAGCCCTGCCGCTTGGCCTGCGGCCTCGACGACCTCCGCCGAGGACTCCTCGCCGCTCGCCAGCGCGATGCGCTCCAACACCAGTCCAAGGCTGTAAACGATGTGGGGGGAATCGGGCTCCGAAGCCGCGGCCCGTTCGAGGACTCGGCGGGCCTCGGGGTACGCACCCATTTCGAAAAGCACATGCCCCTCGAAAGCACTGTACGTGGGCTGTTCACCCCCCGACTTGATCGCTCGCCGGATCAGGAAGACCGCGCCCTCGAGATCGTCCCGGTAGAAAAGGGATTTGGCTTTCAAATAGCAGAGCTCGGCCTGAAAGGGCCGGTCCAAGCGCGGGAGTTCGGGCAGGCCAGCAAGCAAATCGTCGCACGCTTCGAGGGCGGATTCGAACTCCCCGACTTCTTCGACGAGCATCTCGATCCGGTTGAGATGCGCGGTTCCGAATTTCGAATCGGCGGCGATCGCCCGCTCGAACTCATGGAGGGACTCCTCCACACGGCCTTCGTCCCAGAGGATTTCTCCCCGACCGTTATGCGCCTCGGCACCCTCCGGATTCGCCTTGAGGGCCTCCTCCAGCCAGGCGAGCGCTTCTTCGATTCGGCCGCTATGAGAAGCCTCCATCGCCTGGTCGAGGCAATCCCAATAGCGATCCTTGTTGTTTTTCATCGAAATTCTGCCCGGGCGGCGGCGCCGCGTTTCAATCCCTCAGCATAGCAGAGAGCCCCCGGGCGGGATCACTCGCGCAGAGCGGGAGCATCGCTAGAATCTCCGAAGCGTCAACCGATGGCGAAACCCCAAGAGCGCACCGGGCGGAGGACAAATGCGTCGATTTGAGATTTTGGCGAAAGCGCGAGGAACTACCCAGATGGTCGCGGCGGTGCTCTGTCTCGCCCTAGGCGCGGGGGCTTGCCAGACGGGGAGCCCTGACGGCCCGCTCTTCACGCCCGCCACGGACCCCGGCCCAGCCGATACGCTTGTCTATGTTTATCGAACCGAATCCCTTCGGGGCGTTCCTGGCGTCGACGTGAAACTCGACGCGCAAGATTTGGGTCAGGTTCACAACGGTGAATACCTGTCCTTGTTGATGACCCCGGGGCGCCATGTTCTTAGCGCCAGGCTCCGCTGGTTGGGCATCGTCCCGCGCTCGTGGAACAAGATCGAATTCGTAACCAAACCCGGCCAGACCTTCTATCTCCGGGTTTGGGCCGGTTATCTGGCGCAACCCGACAACCCTCAAGGGGTCCGGGAATCCACCGGAGGGGCGCCCACCGGCGGCGTCGCGGTTTTTCTGTCGGAGCAAAGCGCCGAGCTGGCGGCCCTCGAGCTACC
>DUCH01000456.1 GCA_012959865.1 Myxococcales bacterium
CGTTCGAGGGAAATGATAGGTGACGTTCTCGAAGCGGGATCCCCAGAGTTCGCCAGTCGAGTCGGCGGCTTCTTCGCGCGCGCCACCTTCATCCCCAGGATGTTCGGTGTCGAATTCGATCCCGCTGTTGGTCTCAGCCACGAACAAATGAAGGCTCTGGGGGAGACCGCAGCCGTGGTGCGGTTTCGCGGGGTTCAATCCTGATGTGGTTCGAGCTGCAGCCCGTCGAACTCGATTTCCTCGATTCCGCCCCGCGACGATGGGTCGTGAAAGCACGTTTGAACGCGCCTCGAACTGCAGTCTGGGACGCCTTCGTTGATCCGGCGACATGGTGTCATTGGTTCCCCGACGTCCTCGAGGCGAGTTATCCCGGAAGTACGCCTCCGCATGGCGTCGGGACACGCCGCTTCTCCCACGTCGGTCGTCAATACTACGAAGAAACCATGTTGGCCTGGGACGAGGGCATCCGCTGGGCCTACCGGATCGATCGCACGACACTTCCGGTATCGAGCGCGCATGTCGAGTGTACGGAGTTCGAGGACGACGGGACCGGAACGCTATTGCGCTGGACGCTTGCGGCGAGACCTCGGTTGATGCTTCGACTCACCGGTCCCTTCATGGAGGAAATGCTGCAGCGCTTGCTCGCGCGGGCGGCTCGAAATCTCGATCGCCATCTGGGCACGTGAGCGCTCGAATCCGAGAGAAAATCGCCCGCCGCCCGAGTCTCGCGAGTAGCTCCGGGCCACTCCGACAGATTCGATACGCTCTCGCCTGGCGAATCCGGTCTTATTCTTCCTAGTCCGCTGATCTCGGCGGGGTTCAGTCTCCCGGAAGAGAAGTTGATATTGTCTACACCATAATAGACACTGTCTACATGACTCGAACACTCTCAAATCCCGCCGAGCAGCTCGTTCAGACCTCACTCGCGTTGCTCGAGGAGAAGGGCGTCGAGGCGCTTACCCTGCGAGCGGCCGCACTCTGGTCGCAGGGGCCATGATGGCTGCAACTGGCGCCCCGCTCGAAGATGTTCTCGATGCTGCACTCGCGGCTTGGATTCCAAATCACGCGTTCGAAGGAGACCACGGATGACCGAAAACGCCTATCTGAAAGACAACTACGCACCGGTTGCGGACGAGACGACGGCGCATGATCTTCGTGTCACGGGCGAGATCCCCCCGGAGTTGAATGGCCGACTGATGCGAATCGGTCCCAACCCCGTCAGCGACCCCGGGCCGAACTATCATTGGTTCGTCGGCAACGGGCTCGTGCACGGTCTCTGGCTACGCGATGGCAAGGCCGTGCAGTACCGCAGTCGATTCGTTCGAGACGATCAGGTCTGCGAAGTGAAGGGCTGGCCCCAAACGCCGGGTCCCCGCTATACGGATCTCGTTGGCGGTGGCGCGAACACGAATATTATTTCGTACGCCGGAAAGACCTTCGCGATTGTCGAAGCCGGCGGGAACCCCATCGAACTGACCGACGATCTGGAGACCGTGGCCCGATCGGATTTCGAGGGGACCTTGCCGGGCCCCTTCTCCGCGCACCCGAAGCTGGACCCCGATAGCGGGGAACTCCACGTGATCGGCTACTACGTGGGGCTCGACGAACTCCAATACAACGTGGTCGGAACCGACGGGCGCGTGCGCAAGACGGTCGAGATTCCGGTCGCGGGCAAGACGATGGTGCACGATTGCTCGCTCACCGAGAACTACTTTATCGTCTTTGATATGCCGGTGCTCTTCGACGGTGAACTCCTCGAAAAGGGGCACAGCCTCCCGTATCGCTGGTTCGATGACTACGGCACCCGGGTCGGATTGCTCCCGCGCGACGGAGAAGCCGCCGACATCACTTGGCACGAAGCCGATCCCTGCTTCGTGTTCCATCCGTTGAATTCGTACGAAGATTCGGATGGCCGCGTCGTGCTCGACGTCGTGCGTCATCCCAAGATGTTCGCGACGGACATCACTGGGCCGAACGACGGAACGCCCACGCTCGATCGCTGGGTGATCGATCCGAAGGGCGGCCCGGTGAAGGAGAGCCGTCTCGATGAGCGTAGCCAGGAGTTCCCGCGGATAGACGAGCGCTTGATCGGGAAGCCCTATCGGTACGGCTATTGCGGCCACGTGGGCGCAGGCTTGCTGTTCGGGGGTCTGCTGAAGCACGACCTTCAAACTGGTCAGACCCTCGAACGCAACGACGGCGAGCATCGCCAGTTCCAGGAGCCGGTCTTCGTGCCGCGCCACGAGGGAGCGGACGAAGACGACGGATGGCTGCTCTCCTACGTGCACGACAAGAAGCGAAATGCCGCCGACATCGTGATCCTCAATGCCCAGGATTTCCAGGGCGAGCCGGCCGCTGTGATCGAACTCCCCGAGCGGGTTCCCTTCGGATTCCACGGGAACTGGGCGCCCGAGGTCTGAGCCTGAGACGAATTCGAGCGCTTGTGGTTGGGATTCCTGTCCGCGGGCGCAATCGAACTGCGCCTCAGTCGCGGCGAATCACGTGGCTTCGTTCTCGAACTGGGGCGGGTGACCCGCGAACGGGAGCTCAGCCTGGGGCGTGTAGATCTGCAGCCGCCCAGTCGACAGGTCGTCGACAAAGACGGTCTCGCTGTAGTCCAGATCCGCGGCGGTTGCCTGCCGCCGCTCCTCGGCAATCGCTCGTCCGCCGAGAAATACACCAAGGGGATTCCCCTCGGAACCATCAAGCGCGGTGAAGTCGCTCAGGGCGTGCAGTGTGGTCATGGGGACTCCGAAATCCCATCCAGTTTGAAAAATAAATTGGGGGCCCGATTCGCTTCTTTTCGCTGTAGACTGGCCCGTCATGGCAACGGCAACGGGCCAGATCGAGTGCGAGGGGTGCGGGTTACTCCAGGGCGCACCCGCTGTCGGGCCCGGCGAGTCGGCCCACTGCGGACGTTGCAATCAGCGTCTCTACCATGGCGTCGCCAACAGCATTGACCGCGCCCTGGCTCTCACAATTGCAGCACTCATCCTGCTCGCCATCGCCAATACGTTCCTCTTCATGGTTTTCGAGTTCAAGGGAAGATCCGAGGCCAATCGTATCCTGACCGGCGTGGTTGGTCTCTGGCGGCTGGGATACACGCCGCTGTCGCTGCTGGTCGGCTTCGCGAGCATCTTTGCGCCGGCGTTCTACCTCAGCGGGATGCTGTTGGTGTTGGTGCCCGTGAAGCTAGGTCGCAGTCCGGGCTATTTGGGGCCACTCTTTCGCTGGCTCGGTGCCCTCCGCCCGTGGTCCATGCTCGAGGTCTACCTGCTCGGCGCCTTCGTGGCAATCGTGAAGCTCGGCCAGTTGGCGTCGATCGAGCTCGACCTCGCCTTCTACGCGTTCGCCGGTCTGATTTTGGTGTCGACGGCCTCCTACGCATCCCTCGACGCGCGTCAGGTCTGGTCGGCGATCCCATTGCCTCGGTCTCCGTCGGGAGGCGGGGGGGCACGCGCCAGCGACGCCGTCGCGTGTTCGACCTGCGGGTTGTTGAGCCACCTACCCCACGGCGCTGCCGAATCGGCCCGTTGTCCCCGGTGCCAAGGCCGACTGCACGGCCGCAAGCCGCACTCGCTCCAACGCACCTGGGCGCTGGTGATCGCCGCCTCAGTCCTCTACATCCCGGCCAACTACTACCCGGTGCTGATCATTGAGGTCCTCGGGAAGAAGGAGCCCAACACGATCCTGGGCGGAGTGGAGGAATTAATCTCCTCAGGAATGTGGGAGATAGGGACGCTAGTGTTCATCGCCAGCATTGCGGTTCCAATGCTGAAGCTCGTCGGTCTCAGCTTGCTGATGATATCGGTACACTGGCGCTGGAATTGGAGACCCCACGACCGCGCGGTTCTCTATCGCGTTATTGAGTACATCGGCCGCTGGTCCATGATCGATATGTTCATGACGTCGATTCTGGTGGCATTGGTTCAGCTCGGCGCGCTCGCGACGATCGATCCCGGCGTTGGGGCCACCTGCTTCGGGGCCGTCGTCGTGCTCACCATGTTTGCCGCGAGCGGCTTCGACCCGCGTCTCGTCTGGGACGCTCTGGAGGAATCAGATGGATAACCAAGGCCCCAACGCGGGTAGCACCGAACTACCGCAGGCCGAAGTCCGCGCAAGCCGCCAGCGCCGGATCTCGAGCGTGTGGATCATCCCAATCGTGGCGGCGATCGTCGCGGGAGGGCTGGCTTGGCGGACCCTCTCGGAGAACGGCCCAACCATCACCATCTCCCTCGAGAACGCCGATGGGCTCGAGGCCGGAAAAACTATAGTCAGCTACCTCAGCGTCCCAGTCGGTACGGTCGAAGACGTCGCCCTCTCCGCTGACATCAAATCCGTCGTGGTCACGGTAAAGATGTCTTCTGCCTCCCGCCGCCGGCTGAATAAGGACGCGAAGTTCTGGGTCGTGCGTCCGCGGATGGGCGCGAGCGGCGTGTCGGGCCTGTCCACCCTGGTCTCTGGCAACTACATCGGCACCGATCTCGGGCCCGAGGGTGGGGAGTTCCAGAACCATTTCGTCGCGCTCGAAGACCCGCCGCTCCAGAACGGGGGTGGACCCGGGCTCGCCATCGAGCTGGTCGCGGAGAAGCTCGGCGGGCTGAGCAAGGACGCTCCCATCTACCATCGGGAGGTTCTGGTCGGCAGCATCGAACACTATGCGCTCGCCGAAGACGGTGGCAGCGTGGTGATCCAGGCCGTCATCGAAACCCCCTATGCGAAGCACGTGTACGAGAACAGCACGTTCTGGAACGTCAGCGGGATCGATGTCACCGGGAGTCTCGCAAAGGGCGTCGACATCGACGTGGATTCCCTCCGCTCGATAGTCGCAGGGGGCGTGGCCTTCGCGACGAGCGGGAAGCCGGGAAAGCCGGCCCTGCCCGGCGCGCGGTTCGCCCTGAACCCGCACAAGGGCAGCATTGATTTGAGTAGCCCCAGCAAGCGCGGAGCGCGTTTCGTGGTGGAAAGTACGGGCCTCGGCTCGATCGCTGCGGGAGATTCGGTGTCTTACCGAGGAGAGCAGGTGGGAGAGGTCTTGTCGCACCATCTGCACGACAATGCCCGGACGGTCGGAATCCTGATTCAAGTCGACGAACCCTACAGCCGCCTCGTACGCACCAACACGATCTTCTGGAACGCGAGCGGCATCTCGACCGATATCGGCCTCACCGGCCTGCATGTTCACGCCGAGTCCTTGGAGGCGCTTCTAGCCGGTGGCCTTTCCTTCGCAACTCCGGACAAGCCGGGTCCCCGGGCGAAGTCCGGCTCGGTCTTCGAACTCAAGCGAAAGGAGAAGGGCGCGTGGAAGAACTGGTCGCCCTCCATTTGGCTCGGAAGCGAGAGCCAAGCGCCGACGACCTCTCGAACCGCCGGCGAGGAGAAGCCGGCGGCCGACGACAAGGCGGAACTCCACCATCACAAGGGCGACGAGGCCGGCAGCTCCGACTCACACCACTGGTTCAGCGATCTCTTCCACAGAGGTAAGTGATGTCGACTAGAGCGCGGGCATAGGGGACATCGAGAGCTGGCTGGGGCCGAAAGACTCGCTCGAAAAGTGGTGGGGGATAGGACATTCAAGCTGGCTTTGGGCACAACGTCCGGGTAAGGGCGTTATGTTAAATCCCTAAGGGGAGTCCCGTCGCGGGTCGCAGACGGACCATCAACAGCTAGTTTGAATTGAACTGGGTTGCTATCTGGCGGCATACTGTGTTGGTAGGGTCGCGTCTGGTCAGCCCTGTTGCCAGCCGGTTAACGCCGATCTGTTAGACGGCGAGAGGAACGTGGCAGGAGTGCGGTGGCCTAGGCACCCTCCCGGCTTCCTACACTCGCCGGAGGCACGGAAGAGGTACGCGATGGCTGAGCGGAACTTCAAGTCCTGGCACCCGGTGCTCGGGGTCCGGCTACTGGCTGGAGAGAGAGCAGATCCCGGCCATCGATTTGGACAGCGACGAGTTCCGTTACAAGTAGACGCCTCTGCTCCTGAACCGCCGAGTTTCCCCCGCCCTTTTTGGGCCAGGGGAACTTGCCGGGCCGCTCTTCCACCGTCGCCCGGTGGAGAGTCCTTAAGGGATCCAATCGCAACCGGTGGTAATCTGCAGCCCGTCGCGGGGCCGTCCTGCGGCGGTTGAAATTTGCCGGAGGAGTCGGGCGAAACGCTACTTAAATGATCTTCATGATCGGGTATGCCTCGCCCAGCACGGACTGGCACTGCTCTGGCGTGACTTGGCCCTGGGTGGCCCACGTGTCGGTGGCCTTGAGCCCCTGGCCAGCGGCCGTGTTGAGGTCGCGCAGGATTACGCCCGGCACTTTGACATCACCCGCAAGGAGCAGGTGGTTTGACGCGTCTGTGGCGTCGTAGCCGGCGCGGCGCGCGTCCGCCTCGTCCCGGCACGCGAACACGGTGTAGGTGCTGCCCCAGCCGCCCAGGTCCTCGTCGCTCAGCGATGCCACCGTCGCCGTGGTTTTCATCTCCACCGCCATGAAGCCGTAAAACTCTCGGCCGGACGCCGCCTCGGGCACGCGGCCGTGGAAGACCGCGCATTCGCCGCCCTCGAGGGCCGGGTACGTGATCATGTAGCGGGCGTCCTCATTGGGGAATACGCCGGGCAGGCTCGCGTCGGCCGGGCGGAACATCTGCATGTCGCGCTCCGACGTCATCTGCTTCGCGAGGGCGTTGCTCACGGCGTACTGGATCGGCCATTCGAGGATCTTGCCGTTGAGCTGCGCCTTGGTCTCGCTTGCGATCTTCCACGCCTTGCCGTCGACCGATACCGCGAACTTCTCGGCCTGGGCGAGGCTGCCGGGATGGCTCTTCGTGCGGTACACCCGGGCCAGGACGACGAAGTCGCTCTCGTTCGACGTGAAGGTAGTCGTGAAGGTGCGTCCCGCGCTCTGATCGACCATGTTGACCGACGCAAACGGCAAGCCGTCCGTGCCGTAGGCCGTCAGGGCCGCGTACCGTGCCCACTTGGGGAAGCTGCCAGTGAGCGTCGCCGTGGTGTCCTTCTCGAACGCAGTTACCCAGTACTCGACGCTGAAATCCGGCATGGCGATGTTGAGCGAGTTGGTCCGCGAGTTGTCCGACGCGTGGGCGAGGATGTTCCACGCCGACCCGCGGTACAGCTTGTAGACGAAGCCCAGGGCCAGCTCCATGTTGGCGGTGGGCGGGCTGCTGCCGAGCCTCTTCTCGGCGGCATTGCTGTCACTGTGGCCCCCGAGCACAGCGAGGGCGGGGGGGGTGCCTGCAGCCATCAGGATGGCAGCCACAAGTGCCACGGTAGTGGCCTGCTTCTTTTTGTTGGTGTTCATCATCATCGGCGGATAGGAACTCCGCACGCCTAGCCTAGGCTTCGATCTGGAAGCTCTTTGGGCTCGCCAGATCCCAGAAGCGCTGGAGGGTAGCACTGGCCCGGCCCTCGAGGAGCTGACCCGTCTCGAAGTACTCGTAGAGCTGATCGTAGGTCTCGACGTGGTTGGGGCCGAGGCGCTGGACGACGTGCCGCGGACGTAGCTCCGAGGAATGACTCAGCCCAGCGGCGCCGAGCACCTCGGCGAGGGCGTGGATGGTGTTCGCGTGGTAGTTGCGCACACGGGTCGCCTTGTCCGCGGGGACGAGGGCCCGCGCCAGGCTCTTGTCCTGGGTCGTCACACCGACGGGACACGTGTTCGTGTGGCAGCTCTGGGCCTGGATGCAGCCCAGCGCGAACATGAAACCGCGGGCCGAGTTGCACCAGTCGGCGCCCAGCGCCAGGGCCCCCGCCATCTCGAACGCGCTGGTCAGCTTTCCGCTGGCGCCGACCTTCACCTTGTCGCGCACGCCGATGCCTTCGAGGGCGTTGTGGACGAGCAGCAGGCCCTCCTTGAGGGGTGTGCCGAGGTGATCCGAGAACTCGATCGGGGCGGCGCCGGTTCCGCCTTCCCCCCCATCGACCACTATGAAGTCCGGTAGTAGCTCGGTCTCCACCATGGCCTTGCAGATGGCGAAGAACTCCTCCGGGCGTCCGATGCACAGCTTGAAGCCGATCGGCTTGGCGCCAGAGAGCTCGCGCAGCTTCGCGACGAACTCGAGCAGCCCGATCGGCGTGTCGAAGGCGGAGTGTCCCGAGGGAGACAAACAGTCCTGGCCGATCGGCACTCCGCGCGCCTCCGCGATCTCGGCGCTGACCTTCCCGCCGGGAAGGATACCGCCGTGTCCCGGCTTGGCCCCCTGGGAGATTTTGATCTCGATGGCCCTGACCGCCTCGGTCGCCGCCGTTTCAGCGAAGCGCTCGGCACTGAAGGTCCCATCGTCATTGCGACAGCCAAAGTAGCCCGTACCGACCTGCCAGATCAGGTCGCCCCCGGGCTGTCGGTGGTATCGGCTGAGCCCGCCCTCGCCGGTGTTGTGGGCGAAGTCGCCCCGCCGTGCCCCCTCGTTGAGGGCGAGGACTGCGTTCGCACTGAGAGAGCCAAAGCTCATCGCGGAGATGTTGTAGACCGAGGCCGAGTAGGGCTGGGTACAGGCGGGTCCGCCGAGGTCGATCCGCAGATGCGCGACCGGGTCCTTCGGCATCGGCTTGGGCAAGATTGAGTGGGTGAGCCAGACGTAGCCATTGCCGTACACGTTGAGCTCGGTTCCGAAGGCCTTCTTGTCGACATCTCCCTTGGCGCGCGCGTACATCAGCGAGCGGCGGTCACGGTTGAAGGGCGCGCCCATGGTGTTGGACTCGACGATGTACTGGTGGAGTTCAGGACCGAAGTCCTCGAGGAGGAAGCGCAGGTGGCCCAGTACCGGGTAGTTGCGCAGGATGCTGTGCCGTGGCTGGACCCTGTCGTACACGCCCAGCAGCGCGAGTGCCCCCGTCGCGGCCGCCACCACCCAGAGGACCGGGTAGGTAAGGGCGCCGAGCCCCGCGGCGACTGTCAAGATGAACAATGTCGGAATGACCAAACCTCTGATCTCGTGAATCATGCGTTCTCCTGCGGCGCGGCCGTCTCGTGCGAATAGGGAATTCGAACATGCATCTTACACCCGAAAGGAGACGATACGTCAAGTCGATCAGAGACGGGGACCGGATTGGAGCCCGTAAGCGGCAGGAACTGGCGGCGGTTCGGGACACTTCGATTCCGGGGACCCCTAGTGGCGGTATCGCGAGCGGGTTGGCGCCCCCATAGGCGGCGGCGCCAGCGACCCCGCGACGGGATCCCCTAGGACTTTAAGTTAACGCCCAGGCTCGGACGTTGTGCCAGAAGCCAGCTTGAATGTCCTATCCCCAGCGCTCGCAAGACCGAACCCGATTATGCAAAGCAGAAAGGCTTCGCTAGGTGGAGGAGCATCACGAAGTAGGCCCCGCTGCACCATGAGGAAGCCGGAGGCGACCGACGCGCGACTAACCCAGCTTATACTTCCTATCCGCGAACTCGGTGTGGAACACGCGGCTGTCGCGTTGTCGCTGCTCGAACCCAGCGCCGCCGCCGCGCGGACAACTGCCGTTACTATTGTCGTTGCCGCCTTCCCGGAAGGCTTTTCGGTCGCCCACTTCAAAGTCAGGGCTTTTGTGAAATGCTCGATCCGTGGAGATCGGCCAGCAACCGGCGAAATTCAGGGTTGACGCGCAACAACTCCCCCCCGACCTCGATCAAACTTTCAACTTGCTCGTCGGTCAGGTCAAAACTGGTCGGTACCTTGTTGAACGACGCGCGCCGCTTGGGGTCCTTGATGTCTTTGAAGCTTAGGTAGATGAAGTAGGCCTCAACGGGTCGTTCCGGCGTCGACAGCTCATTCGTCCAGCGCGTCAGAGTTTCCTCCATCAGTTCGATCGTCGCCACGTTGTAGAGATGCAGCTGGATGTCGCTCATTGCGCCCACGGTTTCCATTAGCCCGGGCTGTTTGATGCTCCTGTCCATCACCGGCTCCCCTCTGGCGGAGGCGTCGACCGAAATCATCGCGATTCGGCGCGGCGGTTGACGGCCATATTTCTTCGTAAATTGCCCCATGCCGCCACTGGACACCTCGACGATTTCGTAGACGGCGCGCAGACCCAGATTGTCGGTAATGCCGCCGTCGACGAAATGGGCGTACTTGCGCTTGTCCTTGTCGGAGTAGCTCTCCAACTCGTCGAGAAGCAGCATCATCCGCCTGTCATCCGCTGACCGTTGCTTGGCCGTCCGTATCGAATCCGCCGTCCCTAACTGGCAGCTCGCATAGTTCTCGACGACAACCGGATTGAAGACGACTGGCACTGCGGAGGATGCGGCCACCGCCCGCGCCACGGGAAACGTGGATAGGTCCGAGCACAGGAGATTGAAATACTCTTGGACAAAGGAAAACCGCGCCCCGCAACCGAGGTCCGAGGCATTGATCACGATGAGCGGGCGGCCCGGCTGAAGCATATCGGCGAAGGTGGCGTCGTGAAACACGTGCTCCTGGTAGTACTCCACCGCCCACTCGGTGCGTCCGGTGCTGCCGAACCACCGAAACGGATTGAACAGCTTGGACTTCAAATCTCCCTCCACGTCGCGCTTGAGGAAGGCTTCTTTATAGTCGGTGAAAATCTTCTCGCCGTACACGCCGTAGTACCCGGCCGTAAAGCTTCCCCCCGAGACCGAGCTGATCGAGTGGACTTCGTCTAGCAGCCGTTTGGTTTGGCCCCCGGATACGATGGAGGTGTCCCGCAGCTCTTTGAGCACGCCGTATGACAGGGCGGCAGCCCGCGTGCCGCCACCGGAGAAAGCCAGCATCAGCGCATTTTCGTCGGTGAGCCAATCCTTCATGAACGTCCTGATTGAATAGCTTTGTTCCCCGGCCGTGCTGGGCAGGGGTGCATTCTGCACCACGCCATAGGAGGCACAGCCCGAAAACAGCAGCAGAACGATGACACCAAATAGAGGTCGTCGCATGGTCATCTCCCTAAGGTTCAGTGCTCCCCGGATCGGTGTTAGGTTTTAGAATCCCTTTTGGAAGTCGACAGCTTAATGCGCGGGTCAGAAGTCCCACGTGATCCCGACCAGGGGACCCTTGACAGTCAGGTAGCCCCGTCACGGGGCTCCCCTCGGCCCGAGGAAATCTTGATCCATCTCTCCCGCACCGAGCGCCAGACGAGCAAGCGAAGAGAGGAGCGCCGCGCCACTTTCGGCTTGAGCACGCTCGGCCTGGGCTTGCGCTGCACGGGCCAGAAGGAGCCCGGGCATGTCGACGAGCCCCTGTTCGAATGCCGACAGCGCACTCTCGAAACGCGCATTCGCCGCGTCGACCATCGCCTGGGCTGCTTCGCGCCGGCCGACCGCGTTCCGGGTCTGGACGTAACTCCGCCACACTTCGGCGGTCGCCCTGTTACGCGCATTCTCGAGTTGGGCTCGCGAAGCCGCTTGAGCCGCCCGTGCGACTCTTTCCCCGCTCCTCCGGGCGAACCCGTCGAAGAAGGTCCATTCGAGGGTGAGGAAGGCGCCATAGTCCTCCAGGCCGTAGTCGATATCCTCCAGGCCGGGAACCTCTCGAATCGAGTTGTCCATCTGGCTCCAACTCGCACGGCCCAGCAAGCCGACCTTTGGAAAATAGGCGGCTTGGCTGCGGCGCAGGCTCGCATCATGTGCTTCGAGCGACGCTGCCCTGGCGAGTAGATCTGGCCTCTGAGCCAAGGCTCGAGCGATGAAATCCTGAAGCGGAACATCGAGTGTCGCTGGTAGTCGATCGACCTCGAAGCGTGCGATCGAAAGCTCGGTCCCGGGAGCGAGGCCTGTCGCCAGTGCCAAATTCACGTAGGCAACTTCAGACTCAGCGCGCGCTGTCTCCCTGATGTAAGCGGCAAAGAGTGCTTCGCTGTTGGCCTGCAGCAAGTCGGGTTCTGTGAGTGTTCCCAGTCGATAGCGCGCTTGGGCTGCCTCTTCGACGATTTGCGCCGCCCGCATGGAAACTTCAGCGGCGTGCTCGTGGTCTGCTGTCGCTTGCCACAGCGCAAAAGCCTCGACGACGGCGAAGGCGACATGTTGGTGGGCGGAATCGAAGGAAAGAGTCGCTGCATCAAGCTTCTTTTCCGTTGCTTCCACCGCTGCTTTGCGCGACCCGAAATCGAACAGCAACCAGCGCAGATTCACGGAGGCGCCAGCACGCGTGTAGGCGGCTGCGACATCGAGGTTCGCGGATTTCTCGCCCGCACCCGCAAGTAGCGCGCCGAGGGCATCGTCACGAGTCGCGAATTCGCTCAGGTCGGCCCGGCTCTCGACGTTCAAGTCCCAGTAGCCGCCTCCGTAGGACGCGATGAGCGCGAGCGTCGGGTAATACTGTGCTTCGGCAAGGCCCACGGCAGCCGCGGCGGCACGCGCGTGCTCCCAGGCGATGCGGGTCGCCGGATTGCGTCGTTGTGCGAGATCGATCAACGCCGGTAGGTCATACACGATTTCGGTATCCGCGGGCGGGTAGTTGGGGAGGGCCTGCCCCAGTTTCGCGGCCAGGCGGACCTTGGCCGCGCGCGTGCGGCCTACCCCGGGATCCTCTCCCGCAAGAGGCTGCGCGGAAGCGGCCGAAGAGCCAGCAACAATGAGGGCCACGGCGAGAAAGGCAGTCGATCGCGTGTATCTGGATTGCAACATCAAGAGCCTACTCATTGCGGCTACGAAGTATACGCGGCGTTTGGGATTGAATTCTTAGGGTTCCTCAGATGGGACGGGTACTTGGCCTGAGCGTCAGCCCAGGGTCGCTGCAAAGCGGGCGCGAACCTCGGAGAGTTCGCGTTGCGCTACGGCCAGCCGGAGCTGTTCGGTTTCACGAAAGCGCGCCTCCAGGGACGCCTCTTCGATTGAGTCGGCCACCAGCGCAATTTCCGCAGCAATTTCTCGCGCGGGTATGGCGGCAGGGTTCGTCGGGGTTGCTCCGGGCCGGCGCACCCCGTCGATCACGCCACGGAGCTGGCGGATGCTCCCACGTAAGGTTTCCACCGTCGTCTCGGGCCAGGCGATTCGGAATGCGAACTGCAT
>DUCH01000457.1 GCA_012959865.1 Myxococcales bacterium
GCTTCGTTTATGTCGCTTTCGTCCCGAAACGGGCCCCTTGGGGCCTATTTGTCGTAATGCCTAGTATCGGTGGTGCTGAAAACGCTGCTTAAAACTCCTATCCGCCTCGGACGGGTTTCGATCTCGTCGACCCAATGGTCGCCACAGCTGGCGGTGTACGTCAAATCCAGAGGCGCACTCGGCCGTCACTACATGACACTCATCAGTCCCTTCCGGCACTACATCGTCTATCCCACCATGATGCGGACGGCGAAGAATGGCTGGGCGCGCTACGCGGATCAACATCTCCCCGGTTGAGATACACTGCCAGCGTAATTTTTACCTTCGGTGAGTTCACCCTCGACTCGGATCGCTACGACTTGCGACGCGGCGACACGACCATCGCGATCGAACCGAAGATCTTTGACGTCCTTCACTTTCTCGTCGAACACCGGGATCGCGTGGTCCACAAAGAAGAGCTGCTCGAGGCCCTGTGGCCCGGGGAGTTCGTAACGGACTCGGTGCTCCCGCGTTGCATTGCGACCGCGAGCCTCCAGACCTTTATTCAAACCGCACATGGGCGCGGCTATCGCTTCGTGGGATCGGTTGCGGAAGTGAAGACCACCACGTCCTCGGTCGAGCTCGCAAGGGAAGTGTTCATCGGTCGCGAGCGCGAGTTCGTACAACTCGAGGCCGCGACGCGGGACGCGCTCTCGGGTGCGGGGCGCCTGATCATGATCGCCGGTGAACCCGGAATCGGAAAGACCCGGACCGCGGACGAGGCGATACATCGCGCAAAGGAAGCCGGCGCACAGGTACTCGAAGGACGCTGCTTCGAAGGCGGAGGCGCCCCACCCTTCTGCCCCCGAAAGGGGCCACCTATCCCCGCCGGGGCTTAGTTGTCAGAATGCGTAGTATCGGCGGTGCGGAAAACGCCGCTTGTTTTGCCTATTCCCCACATTCATGGGTAACGCTTCGACACCACCGCAGGGACTTCCTGCCAAATAGGGATCTACATTGAACCTAAAACGAACACTCGGTTGCATTCCCGCGATTTCGCCTCCATTTGGACTGCTTCAACGTCTCGTCCTCGCAGCTTGCCTTGTGATGGTCCTATCGAGTTGTGCTGGATCTACCTCAGGTCGCTTGATGCGCAATGGGGATCACCGCGCAATGATCAACTACGGGCAATCCAAGCTAGACCGCGGAGAAGCCCTTTCCAATTTTGAGATGTATAGCCTGTGCCAAGCCTACTTCCGTATGCGCGATTACGAGCGCCTGAAAGCATGCAATACGGTGCTGTTGCCCCGTTTGGAACAGTCGGGGTACCGGCACGACTTGGGTTCTCGCCTCAAGCCTGACGCGGCGTTGGTCGAGCCTTTGTGCTGGCAGGCTTTTGCCGCCTTGGAAATTGGCGAGTTTGAAAACGCCATGGAGCTTTCCCTGGAAGCCCAAGAACGAGGCAACCGGGCCGCTGGCCGGTACATTGGCGGTGCGATATTTCGACTGCGGCCAAAGTTGCCCCTGATGCTCGCCTACGCGCATCAGGGTGAAACCCAAAAGGCCATGGCAATTCTCAATGAACTGAAGTCTAAGCAGTCCAGCTATTTCACCTGGGGAGAAGAAAACGCCGCTTATCTTGGCCAAGCCTATCTTTTGCTGGGCCAACCTGAATCCGCGATAAAAATTCTCGAAGACGGCCATCTTTTTCAAGACGACAAATATCGCGCGGCACTACGCAGGGTCATGCTGGCCAAAGCCAAGAAATCGGTTGGCCGATTAGACGAAGCACGCAGCCTCCTAGAACAACTCGCTAATGATCCGATTGTTCGCGAAAGTCGGGACATACTTTACGTTGTACTGCTCGAGTTGTCGGAGTTGCTCGCCCAACAGGGCGGTTTTGTTTCCGCCGAGCAGCATCTACGAAGGGCTGTGGATGCCACCGAAGGCGTGCGCGCCACATTGAGCACGGAAGCTGCAAAGATTGGTTTCTCACGGGGGCTCCAGGCCGCTTACGGATTATTGGTCGAGGTATTGGTTGAACAAGGGAAAGCCAGAGAAGGCTTGGAATATGCTGAACGAGGCAAGGCCAGAGCTCTCGTTGATACCTTGGCTAGCAAATCGGTATTTCCCAGAAAACGTCTGAGCCAAGACACCTCCGCGTTGTTGCTCGAATTTGAAAATCTGCAGACCCAAGGCAAGAGCTCCGG
>DUCH01000458.1:0-6930 GCA_012959865.1 Myxococcales bacterium
GTGTGGGCGTGGGTGCAGGTGTGGGCGTGGGTGCCGGTACCGGTGTGGGCGCCGGTGCAGGTGTGGGCGTGGGTGCCGGTGCAGGTGTGGGTGCAGGTGTGGGCGCCGGTGTGGGGGTGGGCTTAGGGGAGGCTTTCGGCGCAGGTATAGCTGCGGGTTGAGCCGCAGGTGCGGGTGTCCGTGCGGGTTCGGGTGCAGGGGTGGGTAGGGTCTCGAGCGTCGGGGCGACCACGGGCGCAGGCCTGGCCTTCTTCGCGGATTTTCGCGCGGGGTTAGTGGTTGAAGCTTTGGGGGGGGATGCCTTTGTCGTTCGCTTGTGTACCCCGCCTTTAACCCCGGACTGCTTCGAACCGCGAAGCCGAAGCCAGCGCTCCAATTCCGTCTCCTGCGGCTTCGCTCGCCCCAGCGCCGCCCTGCGGGTCACGGGCTGAGGGCGATCGCGAACCCGCTGAGCCAATTGTGGCGGGTCGCCGCGGCTCGGCGAATTGTTCTTTCCGCGATCGATTTCGCCTTCCAACTTGGAAACCCGGTTGCGGAGCCGTTCCAGTTCGCTGAGTTGGCCTTCGGGAGTGCCCCCCAGAGCAGCCTCGGCCCCACTAGTGACGAGCAGACACGCGCAGGCGAGCAGAATCGCCCACTCGATCCAACGGATCGAACAGAAGCTGATTCTGCGGCGATTGACCGCGCAAAGAAGCCCGAGAGGACGCAGGGACCCATTCCCTTCGAAAATGATTTCTCCCTAACAATCGGCATCGATCCGCTCTCGCTAAAATTTCTAAGTAAGCGAGAGGAGGCTTTTGGTCGCCTAAAGGAGAAATACGAAGGAACTTTGTAGTGAATTCAATTCACTCTAAGTGGATCGAATTTCAAACGTCAGATATGTGGGTTATATCACCCAATCATCACGGGATAAGGCCGTGGGTAACGTCGATTCGGGGGACGAAGGCGCCCCGGTTCAAGTTCGTCGGTAGGTTGGAAATGTGAAAATTGATCTCGCGATATTGATCGAGAGAAATTCCATTGAGCGAATTAATGATGCTCGCCGGCGCGTCGGCGAGCGGCATCGGACCGATGGAACCCCCTGCCCCGTGGGAGTAATCACCGAAGGTCGAGGTCGTGAGGTGCTGGCCGTCCACCATCACTCGCATCAGTCCTGTGACTTCCACCGTCATTCCGTTTGGCAGCACAGCGCCGCCGCGGGCTTGCGCGAGTTCCTCTTCCCCCACGGCATCCATGGCCATAAAGAGATCATCGAGGCTACCCGGTGTGTCCGCGAAAGAATCGCCCGGAAACAAGAGCGCCCCCATGCCGACAGCCAACAAAACGCTGCAGAGCACGGAGGTGAGTATTTCCGTTATTTGGGAACATTGTCTCAATTCGTATTGAACTCCGTGCCGAGCGGAAGGTCGTGCATCATGGGAATCATCATTCGACTCATCTGTGCGTCATCCACCGGGGACCACAGCCGACGCTTCCATGAATCCAGGTCGTTGAAGTTTCCCCGGGCCACTGACGCGTTCTGGCGAACAACGAAAAAGACACCGTTCCACAACCTCTCGACTTCCTCCACCGACATGTTCCAGATGCCGCGAGCTGGGTCGCTCAACAGCAGTTCCCCGTTTTCGGCTCCGATGACCACCACGAAATGGGGGGTCTCCATCTTGGCCAGTAGAATCAGCCCCGCGACTCCGACCTTGGCGATCCGAGTGGCGGGGATCTTGTACCCGTCTGCGCGCAGGCCTTCCTTCTCGAGATAGTGCTTCATATCCAGCATTGAGAATCCGTCTTTTTGAATTCTCTCTTTGTCGCCACTCTCCCACATGGATTCGAAAACCTCGAACTCAGTGGTCGGCCGTTCGTAGTGAAAGCTCAGAAGAGTCGCCAGCGCCGCCGACCCGCAACTGAAGTCGAATCCCTGCCGAACCGTCTCCAAAAATTTCAGCTCCTGCATGCTACGGACTTCGACGTTGAAGCCGGTCGCCGTCGACGAAAACCACGTACCGTCCGCCAAAGCCGAACTTGCGGCGCCAATTGCACTTCCGAAAGCAATGCAAAGACACAAGATACTGTTAGCAAGGTAGCTAGACTTCAAATTCAGTCTCCGATGATCACGTTCACTACGGTTGAGCTTTGAATCGAAACATTGTTTCCGCTGTTCACGACCACAGAGCTGATTCCGTCAAAATCCGAGAAAGCGTTTTCACCGATGCTCACGCTGCCCGTCGTTACGTTTCCCGAAACAACGTTTCCATCTACATTCGACCGCATGTCCTGAAGACTGATCGCTGTCGCCTCGCCACCGCGGCTCTCTGAAAGTTCCGACTCCTCCGCGACGTCGAAGCCCTCGAGAGCATCCAGTCCAAATTCTTCTTCCAAATCGAACGAACCAGCCTCGGCACCTGCACCAAAATCGTTCGCGCTTGCCGGGCCAGACAACAGAAAAAGGATCGAAGCCAGAATCATCCATCGATGACTCCGTCCACGATCCGTTACCTGTCGCCTGGTCTGAGAATTCATTGTTCTCTCATCTGGGCTCGAGACACCCCCCCCAGGACGCATTCGAATTCTGGGGAACCGGGCGGACGAGCCCACTTTCATACTCGTCCGCCCTGTAGCTGAATGTCTGTTTTTACTTTTAAAACCTAAAGGTCCGCACTTGGTCTAGTGAATACTTCCACCGACTACGTCGGCGGTAACCTGGACGTTCACGTTCTGGCTCGCATTCGAACCCGCTGCCATTGCGACTGCCGAAACACCCGCCATATCTTTGAATCCACTCATATTGTCGAAGGTCATCGAAGAATCGACAGTGGCGTTCAACTCCAAAATCGAAACCGCATTACCCGTAACCGAGGCTTCGAGTGCGGCACTTGCAACCGCAGTATCGTCTCCGCCACCAATCACGATGTCATTCGAATTTCGATTTCCACCGTTACTGTTCGTCGATCCAGCGAGCTGAGAGCCCGCTCCATTGTTGACACTGCTTCCATTTGAAGAACCGCTCCACCCGCTGGCACTGGATAGCGAGTTGTCTTGAGTTCCGGAGCCTGTGTTTGCGTTCCTCATAGTGTCTTGGGTCTGACTTCCATCACCAGCGAGAACGTTGTCCATGTTCTCCCATTTATCGGCATTGACCTGAACACCTGTCCCCCGGTTGGCATCAAGCGCATTGATAACGCCTTCCGAGTTCGTGTTGGTATTTCCTGCTTGAGAATTTCCTGCAGCAACCAACGAAAGCGAAATCATGAAGCCAACAACCACCCGTCCGATTGATTTACGCATTTCTATTGTCCCTTTCTCTTTCCCCTCTTAAAGATTCCTTGCCAGAATTTCTGGCAACGACTTAGAGCTTCTAGTTGGATACCGGATTATTCTATTTTTTCCCGGCGTTGTTCTTGTTAATTCGAAACCGCTGCGGTCACGTTGACGCTGACGTTCTGGCTTGCATTTGCTCCTGCAGCCATCGCGACAGCTGAGACACCAGCAAGATCTCGGAATCCACTTCCGGCACCTAGCGACATTTCGGAGTCTGCTCGCGCGAAATCCGCATTCACCAAAACGGAGTTTCCACTGACGGTCGCCTCGAGCGCGGCGCTGCTGACTGAAGAGCCATCATCCCCGAGCGAAAGTACGATGTCATTAGAGATTCGGTCTCCACCATTACTGTTGCTGGAGTCCACCGTCTGGGTTGCCGATCCGTTGTTCGCATTCTCCAAGTCGTCCCATCCATCAGCACTCGAGGTCGAGTTATCCTGCAGACCTTCGCCAGTATTGGCGTTGTTCACAGTATCCTGAGTCTGAGTGCCGTCTCCGGCGAGGACGTTGTCCATGTTTTCCCAGTGATCAGCGTTCACTTGAACACCGGTGCCCTGATTCGCATCCAGAGCATTGAGATCGCCGCGGGCGTTAGTATTTTCATTGCCCGCTAGAGCAGTACCAGCATTAGCGACCCAAAGAGCGAGAGTCAGCGCTATCGCTGCCAACATCACTTTTTTGGCCATGACTAAATTCCTTATCTGCTAGTTTCGACGTATCATCTACGTCAGTGTTTTAGAAAAACTCTGGATGACTTAGTTGCCCGAGTCGACGCTCGCCGTGACGTTCACGTTGACATTCTGGCTCGAGTTGGCACCCGTGCTCAGAGCAATCGCGTTCACGCCGTACATCCCACTGAAGCCGCTACCGTTGTCCATGCTGAGGGCCGAGTTGGCCGATGCGGACATCGCGCTCACGGTAACTGCATTCCCGGAGACAGAGCTCTCGAGGGCCGAGTTGGCCACCGATCCACCGTCACCGAGATTCATCACAATGTCGCTGGAGGTACGGTCGCCACCGTTGCTGTTGGCCGAATCAAGTACCTGGGCACCCGATCCGTTGTTGCCATTACCGATGTTGCTCCAGTTGTCGGACGTGTCGCTTGAGTTGTCCTGAGTACCGGATCCGGTGTTGGCGTCATTGCCGGTGTTGCTCGTCTGGCTTCCGCCGCCTGCGAGAACGTTCGTCATGTTCTCCCAGTCGTCAGCGTTCGTCTGAACACCGCTGCCCTGGTTGGCATCGAGAGCCTCGATGGGTCCCGTAGCGTTGGTATCGGCGTCGCCCGCGAGTGCGAATCCTGCCGGAACGAACAACGAGAGCGCAGCGAGGGTAACTACCCAAATGTTGAATTTTCGCATTAGTCCAGTTTCCTTGTCAGTGTCTCAACTGTTTTTTGTACCGCCGCATGCGGATTTCGCTTGAAACGGAATGCCCATCGGCACGCTTAGCGGGGAGCTGAGCGGATCGATGGATCAGGCCAGTTCAATGCAAGCTAAATACCAACCGCCGATGTGAAAAACCGTCAGGCTCAAGGACCCATGATTCCGAGACCTTTTCAGGTCTTTTGCCGCGGGGTCGCGCAGAACTTGCACCGGAAACCTGACGGCAGAAGCTGTCAGATGTTTCCACAATGTAGCTTCGCGCGATGCGGTTGAAGCTGCGCGAGCCGTCGTGAGTAACACAGGCCTTGGTGAAAACTTCTTCCTCCGAGGAAAATTTTGGAAGACCGATTGGTACGAACGAGTAGCTTTCTATCTATGGGCGGTTCTATGGGCGGTTCGATACGACGAATCGGCGCTGCCCCGCATGCGGCGATCGCCCATGCCGTATTCTTCAAAGTTTCACCTCTTTGAATTCTCGAGCTGGCCGGGCCGTACTTTTGCAGCGATGGAAAGGCAAGCAGGTTCGTATGGGTCGTAAAACCGGCAAGTGAGTCCCGGCCAACGACGAGAGGCTTCCCTATAGTCGATTTGCAGCGAGCACACCGACTTTTGAGGTCCTCTACTCTTGATCCCAGAGCAATTTCAGAACCCCGGATTCGTGGTCGTTGCTTTGCTTGCTGGATTTCTCGGTTTTGTTCCCGCGACCGTTTCATCCGAGGAAGTCGCCCACCTGGGCGACGCAAGCGCTCCGCTTGCCCACGATTTTGTCGGCGCCCGTAAGTGCAAGAGCTGTCACGGCAAGGAGTTAATGGGGAATCAGAACGCGACCTGGCAAAAAGGTCCCCACCGCCGCAGTTTCAAGACTCTCGCAAGCCCAGAGTCCCTGAGGATTGGCCGCGAACGTGACCTTTCGGAATCGCCTTCCGAATCCCCCGAATGCCTCGCGTGCCATGTCACAGCGTTCGGTGTACCGGCGGAACGCATCTGGAAACCCCTTCAGGCCGAAGAGGGTGTCCAATGCGAATCCTGTCACGGGCCCGGCCGGGATTATCGCAAGAAGAAAATCATGGCCAATCTGAAAAATGCGCGGAAGAAGGGCCTCTGGGATCCGGACTCAGACCACGGTATTTGCCAGCGCTGCCACAACGATTCCAGCCCGACATTCGACCCCAACCGCTACACGCTCCTCGATGGAACAAGTGTGGGATTCGACTATCAACAAGCCGCTGCTCGCATCGCCCACCCTATTCCCGAGCACGTCAAAGGGCACTACATCGAGCTCCGAGAAAAACAGAAGGAAGAAGAGGAGCGGCAGAAGTAGGCGTCGGAGCTCCGGAGCTAGGCTCCCGAGAGAGACCGCTAGAGATCCAGTTTCAGCCTTAGCATGATTGTATGCACAGCGTCATCGAGGTTCAGCGGGCCCAGTTGTGCGTCGTCGATGAATTGCTGGTACCGATAGCCCAACCCCGCAACCAGCCCTTCTCGGATGCTGTAATCGAAATCGCTGTCGAGGGTCAGGATACGGCTTTTGATTCGGTTCGCATCGTTGATCAACTGTCCAATATTGCTACCGACACCCGAAGCTCCGCTGGCCATCATCTCCGCCCAGGTCATCGCCGCCGAGAGACCCAAATTCACGCCTCCAAGATCACTCAGCGTACCGCCAATGATCAAAGACTTGAGATCGCTCGTGTAGTGAGGAATCGAGTCAATATAAAAGCTTCCGCCGCCCGCCGAGCGCGCCAGAGTTGTCCGAACATAATCGGAGTCCTGTTCATCCCCCGATTGCGAAAAGGTTCCATAAAGGGCCACGGACGCCCAGGGCAGCGCGGTCAAGGTCAGATCGTAACCCCAATCCGTTCGCTCGAAGTTCTTGGCGCGGCGAGCGCCGTTGGAAACGGGCCCCGGCCCGGGCAGATCGAAATTGTCATTCTTCCCATCGAGCACACGGCCGGAAAACGAAACGGTGAGTGGGACTTGGGCCACCCCACCTCTCAGGGAATAGCTGCCTCGGGCGCGGAATGAAACGGCTTGACTCAGATCCGTCGGGTAGGCGACTTCGGGCGCCCAGAGGTAGCCGAGTTCACCCGACAACTGAAGCGACCGGAACAGTCTTGCCCTGCCCTTCAAAAAAACTCGATGGCTCAGGCTTTTAGGATTGATCACGCTCACGTCGGGCTGCACGCCGATCGCCCCCGACGGATAAACGAGATTGCGATCAACCCAATCGACC
>DUCH01000458.1:6981-8618 GCA_012959865.1 Myxococcales bacterium
AAGCGACTCGCGTGGAGGGCGCGGGCCTCGTGCTCACTTCCATGCTTCCGCGAATTTCGTCGCGCTTCTTGATATACGGCGACTCCTGGCTGCCTCCCGGGTCGAGAGCCAAAAACGAATTTTCGTCCGTGTTGTTCGATCTGTGGATGTATTTGACGAAGCCGCTCAAGGCGAAGCGCGAGCCCAAAGGCACGGTGCCATCCAGGTGTGCCGACACTGTCGTCACGCTGTTCAGACCCAAGTTGTACCGCGACTGGAGACTCGAGAGACGACCGGTTTGTTCGAGGTGCGTGGCGAATACGCCCGCGTTGAGGATGCCCCCGCCCTGCCGGCTCGTCATTTGCAATGATCCCGTGTAGCGGTTCGTATCCGGTACGAAGAAAAACTCGCGATCCAACATCGCCGCGGGGTTCGGAGCGAACCCGCTTCCGGGAGCGGTCGCGAGATCGCCCAAAGTCACGGCCCCAGCCGCCTCGGAAAAACGTTCGACATCGAAGTCGAGGCTCGCGCTGACCTTCTTCCCCATGGCGAGCACGGCGCCCACACCGGCGTTGGTCAGGCTCTGATCAATGGACCGGCGATTTCCTCGGAAGCGGGAAGTCGGATCTGCGACCTCGGAAAGATCAAGCAGAAAGCTGTCCTGCCTCTGCCCGGTCCGGCTTCCGTAGCCAGCGCGCAAGCGCGCCTCCTTGAGCACTTGGTTGTCGTAGCCGAAGCCTTCGGGCCGGAGAGCAATTTCTCCGCCTACGTCGAGTCGCTCGATTCCGATTCGATAATTGTTCGCGAAGATCGCATCGATATCCGTAGCGAAATTCGAGATCAGACCGGGGACGCCCGGGTTGTAGGTCGTGCCGAAGCCCAAGCCCTGGGGCACGCCCGGCCAGTCGTCCTCGGTTCCCATTGGAAAAAAGCGCAGGGCATCGCTGCGGTAGCGCCGGATCTCGGCATCGAAGACCAAACCCTTCCAGTTGATATCCAGCAGTGTGTTTTCGTTGATCGCGTTACGGCTCCAACGCTCGGCCCGGATCAGGTAGGTGGTGTCCGGGCGGACCAGTCCCAGGTTCAGATGGGTAAAATTGGCGAAGAAGGGCAGCGCGGCGCCCTTGTCCCGGATGTAGCGATACTGGTCAAAGAATCCGGTTACGTTGTCGTTGTCGAAGGGGCTCTCAATCAGATACAGATCGGCGCCCAGCGTACCCGAAGCCTCGAAGGACAAATCGCCCGAGGAATCACCGGACTCGGTACCGGTCGCCTGCCCGCTGATCCCCAGCCCGGCAAAGGCCAGGGCCAGCGCCAGGACAAGCCCGCGCGCGTAAGCACGTTTTCGATCAGTGCCTGAGATGTTCATCAGTATAAGATCCATGCACGGCGCCGTGGCAGTCCGTGCAACGACGCAGGAATGTCCCCGCCTGGTTTCGCTCGCCTGGAATCTGCGGCTTGATCTGTTGGCTGGGAACGCCGGGGAAGTCCTGGGCGATCGGCGAATTGCCGGAAATCCCGGGTCCCTGAAGGGATTGATGGTAAGGATCGTTCACCGTATGGCAGCCAATGCAGAGCATGGGCTGGGCGGTCGCGAGCAAATCCGGAGTCACTGCGCCGTGAGGCGCGTGACAAGTCCCGCAATCTTCCGCTGCCGG
>DUCH01000458.1:8691-10678 GCA_012959865.1 Myxococcales bacterium
CATGAGATCTTGATGGCAGCCCGCACAGCGCTGATTGGCGCCTCCGGCGATCACGCGTGGATCTTCGTGCGGGTCGTGACAACTCGTGCAGGTCATGCCCCCCTCGGCCACAGGATGATGGCTGGGGTAACGAAGCTCGGCGCCCACGTTCGAGTGGCACTCGATACAAAGCTGGGAGGCCGCATCCATATCGGGAAAGCCCGAGCGCTTGAATTCGCGCAGGGAAAGCCGGCGCCCATTGTGCGGGTCGTGACAATCGCTGCAGATCAGGCCCGCCTCGGAGTGCCCGCCCAGTCCCCACTGCAGATGGGTGTCACGCCCCGGTGTATGACAGGCCAAACAGTCTCTGCTCCCAGGATGCCGAATATCGGCGATCGCCTCACTCTCCGAGTGCAGGCTCCCGCCCCCATGGCAGCTCTCGCAATCCGCGTGATAGATCGGCATGGCGTCCTGTCCGTGGACGTCTTCGTGGCAGACTCGGCATTCCTCCGCGCCTTCGGGAAAGGCGCCTACGATGGGCTCGGTCCGCCGAGAACCCACCGGGGTCCACACCACCGTCGCGCAGGCAACGCCAAGGACGAGGGCCAGGGCAACGAGAAGAGACAACTTCGTGGGCAGCCAGCGACTTCTTCCCGGTTCATTGCAGTCGTGTGACAAAACAGCCTTTCTCTCACTTCAAACGAACGCTTCAAACTAACACTTCAAACTCAAACGAACACTGCAAACGAATTCGCTCGCTCGCGCCCGGCACCCACCGCCGCCAAGCGGAATCACAGCGCTCCGGTTCGGATGAAAAAAGCGTAACCAAAGGCGCGACGGGATGGAACAGTTCCCCCGCAAAACAGCGCGATTTTGACCGCTGTTTTTCACAATGCCTTCACCGGGCACCCCATCTCAAACCCCGGCGCCGGAGCCCCGACAGCGTGAGCAGCGCCACCAGACCGAGTAGCCCATAGGTCGGCTCGGGCACATAGTACGACCCGATCAGGATGAACATCTCGTCCTCGGTGGTCACCCCGCCCCGGACCGGGCACGCGTCGCAGGTTCCGCCCGGGCAGAGCGCATCGTTCTCGACGAGAAAGCCCCCGAGTGCGCGGCGCTCTCTTCCCTGCGATCCCGCAGCCCCTCAATGGGTGGTCGCTCCCTTATTTGCGAGCCCAGATCCCTCGTAGGCGATCAGGAACCCGAATTGCGCAGACGTCTCAGCCCCAAGAGCCCCGCCAGCCCACTCGCGAGCAGGAGCATCTGCGAGGGCTCGGGCACAAAGTAGGATCCGATGAAGATGAACATTTCATCCTCGGTGGTCACGCCTCCGCGCACCGGGCAGGCATCGCAGACGCCGCTGTCGCAGGCCGGATCGTTGCCTCCACAGAGGGTGCCCGCATTGGCGCCTCCCACGCAACTCACTGTGTCATTGCCACACGGCCCGCCCGAAATAAAGGGACCGAGACCCGCGGGTGCCTCGGGCGAAGTGGACTGCCGCTTCACACTCGGGCTGCTCACCGTCGAACCGTTGTCGTAGAGGCTGCAATAGAGGAAAGTGCGATCGTCGGGGTTGGCGCTGTCGAAGAGCCTGGCCGGAGCAAACTCCAGTTGCACCGGATCGGTGTACTCGGTGCTGAAGTAGATCAGCTGCGCGGGATTCCCCGGCGAGCACCCGTTGCCGTCTCCATCGGGAAAACAAGGGGCGTTCGGTGGCTCCCAGACGCGAAACCGAACCCCCCAACGATGGGTGTGGGAATTGATGTTAAACACCCGTGCGTCCTGGGCCACGGTATACGTTCGGCAGACTTCCTGAGTCCCGTACGCGGGCACGTTCTGCGAAAAAATCGACACCGAGTCAAAAATTCCCTGAGCGGGAAAGAGTCGATCCGGCGCTTGGGCAAACTCGATATTGAGGTATTGGTCCATCGTCGTGTCGGTGGGGGTGAGGTTGAACGCGTGGGAATTCCAAACCACGGCCCCAGACAAGGGAAGCACCGAGTAG
>DUCH01000458.1:10817-12922 GCA_012959865.1 Myxococcales bacterium
GGGTCCACAGCTTTCGGGTCACAACTCAGCCCCGCATTGACTCCCTTTTTGTAGAGGAAGGGTCCGAACTGCTGGGCGCCCGAGCCCGCGTAGCTGACATCGTAGGCTCCCTGATAGATATGAACGATGCTGTGGTGCGAGAAAGGGTCCTGGACGAGGATTCGCCCGTGGTAAAGAAAGCACTTGTTCGACGGATTATTGACTCCGAACACCCCGGGACAATCGATCTGGAACTCCGCTGGCACCAAGTTGGTGGCCGTGAAATCGTAATAGGTCGTCATGCAGATTTCGTCTTCGCTCTCGCCCACAAGAACCCACGGCGTCTGAAGAATTTGGATGCCCGTCCCCGCGATGGGCGGATCGGGTTGGAGGATTTTCTCGGGCGTGGGCGCGGGCAGACATGCGGCCAGCAGTGAAGCTGTGCCCTCCACCACGCCTGTTTCGGGCGCCCCGCCACGGATCCACTTGGAGACGGCCTCGAGGTGATCCGGCGTGAGCGGGGGCCCCACGTTCGGCATCACGGCGCCCTGGCCCGAGGGAAGAAGCGTCCCGTTGGTTCCCGCGGCCATCTTCTCGTAGAAGAAACTCGCAATGGGCTCACCGGGTTCCACAAGGTCGTGGTCGGTAAAGAAGTTGGCCGCAGGGACCCCCACGAGGTTCGCGTAGGCATTGGCCGGGCTCAGGTCCAGCGTATTCAGGATCGGCACTACGTCATGGCAGAACAGGCACTGGTAAGCATCCAGCGGGGTCTGCCCGATGATCTTGCTCTGGATCGCTTCCCAGGTGCTCGCGTATTCGGTCGCGGTGCACGCGGCCACGAGGCACACGTCCGTGCAGCCATCGCCGTTGTCGAAGTTGCCGTCGTCGCACTCTTCGCCGAATTCGTGGATTCCGTTTCCGCAAACCGGTTCCTCGCAGGCCAATGGCGCTGAAGCGTTGGTGCCCGCAAAGGTGCCCACTCCGTTCGCGCTGATGGATGCATTGCCGGCGGAAAACTCGGCACAAAATTCTTCTTCACCGATCCAGAACTCGATTGCGACTTGAGCCTGAGGCCCGGTCACATCCCAGGACCAGTTGGCCCCCGAGGCCGAAATGGAAAGACTGCCCGAGGCCAGGGCCACACTGGTCACGCCCCCCTGGCTCCCGGCCAGGTCCGTGTACTGGTAACCGCCGGTGCCGGGATCGGCCGCCCAATTCGACGAAGTCAGCCGGATCAACGACGTGCGGCCGGCATTGGCGCCGGTGCCCCGCACCAGCAACGCGGTGGTGTTCACCGTGGGGTCGTGCCCGATGATCAGGGCCTGTTGGCCGCTGGTCGCAAAACTGAACTGCCAGGTGGCCGGAGCGCCCTGGGTCAAAATCGAGACGCTCGTGGCTGCGATGGGGAAACTCGCAAAATGCGCCCACGCCGGCAGGGCCGTGAGTAATAAGAACACCGACAGGAGTGCCGTTGAATGGACCGAGATGTGCGCCTTTTTCATCTCGCAAAAGAGCATCGGGCTTTGATTGGCCATACGTCCTCCTAGAGTTCTCCCTCTATCGTCTCTTTCCCATTATAGACTGAGGACTTCGACTTCTCCTAGGCCGGAGTTACAGGATCTTCATCGCTTCAATTGAAAGTATTTCCCCGCGGGAGAAATGGCCTTCACCCACGCGGCCGAGTGCATCCGGCTGCCCACCCAACGCTCCGAGGATGACTGCTGGGCAGAACCCGAGCGCGTTGATCCAACCGATGACCGGCCGGCATTCGGTGGGCCTGAAAGACGGCGGGGTGTATGACGACACCCTGTAAGCTCTGGCCATCCCCCTCCCTTCGATTCGAGGGGCCACAACCGCGATGGAGCCCTGGCCATGGAGATCGATTTCAGTTCTTTTGAGCGCTTCGAATTTTCTCGGGAGGAGCGCGTTCTTCGCGTCACTCTCGCGGGCAGCGGGCGGGCGAACGCGGTGGACGAAGTCATGCACCGGGAGTTCCCGCGCCTGCTGCGCGACCTTCAGGATGACGCGCGCAGCGACCTCATCATTTTGACGGGACAGGGCGGAGCCTTCTGCGCTGGCGGCGACATGGACTGGTTCCAGGAAATGATCGACGACCCCCGTGAGTT
>DUCH01000459.1 GCA_012959865.1 Myxococcales bacterium
AGATCTGCGAACGAGATCCCCAGCGAATCGCTGCCCACGAACGACTGGAGAATCGCGCTCGCTTCTGCCCACATCAAATCCGCACCATTGGCCCCGCAAGAGCCCCCAAAGTAGGGCCCGCAACCCAACAGGGCTTCCTGCTCCGGGCTCAAACCCCGGTCAAGCGCAAAGCTGACATTGAACGATCCTCTCGGGGCTGCGGCCAGGCGATCGGCCCGGGGCACAGGCACACGCTGACCGTTTTCTAGTTTGAAGAATGGCTGCAGGTAGGGACCCACGGCCAGTCCGCCGCAAAGCACGAGGCCCTTGTTCGCGTTGATGATCGGATTCGGACCGAGGCAGTTGTAACTCTCCGCCTCCCGGGAATAGATCCAAGGATACGCGATGTCCTCGGGATCGTTCAGAGCTGGGTTGTTGACAAGGCGGTCGGCCCAGTGCCGACGGACATCGGTGGTGCGGAAGGCATCCTTTCCGCAACCTCGCTTGAGATAAACGCCACAGAGATCGGTGCCGCCATCCCGGTCCGCGGCCGCCGAGTCGACATCGATTTGAACCAGAGGGATCCCCATGCCATTGGGCAACAAAGATCCGTAGCTCAGGATCTTGTCCGAGGGCTGCGAGCCGAGGAAGTTGGTGAAATTTCCGTTACCTCCAAGGAACTCCCCGATCAACGAAGAGATTCTTGGACTCCCGCCTTCAACGCCGCTGGCTGTCTTCGAACTGCTGAAGACCGTGAGCGCACACGCCGATGCATCGAGACGGTTGAAACCTACCGTCGTTGCGCAAATAAAATTAAAGAGACTCATGTTGGCCGGGTGATATTCCTCGAGGGTCGGATCGTAGGCGTTGCCCCACCACATCGTGCCATAGCTTTCACTCATCTTAATATCGTTCAGCACCCTGAACGGATCAAAGAGAACCGGCGTCGAGGCGATCGAGTTGCCCGGCGAGTTGCTTGGATTAGCGTGTCGGGCAAACTCCAGCTGGGGGTTCTGGCTGGGTGCAGTGTTCGGGTCGTAAGCCCCTACATCGAAATGTCTGTCGAAGCGCGGGTCGTAATACGGATTGTAACGGGGATTGGGCACCCATTCGGGAGCCCCCGGCACGCCCAGATCGACGAACTTCTGGGGATCGAAGATTCGGCGGCCCCGGGAACCCGGCTCGGAATCGTCGCAGTAGGCATGCCCTGCCAGGCGCGGATCGCTGCAGTAATGCGCCTGGGGACCTTCTTCCCAATCGGTAAACGAGGTCGGGTTCGCGATTTTTGCCCGGGAGTACTTCCTTCGCGGTTCGTCGGGATTGGGATCGCTCCGCGCAGAATCGTTGAGCCAGACTCCGGCGACCAGCCCGAGCGAGTTGTCGACTGTCGGATTAGGCGTATTGTAAATCGCCGGATCTGAACCCACCCTGTAGGGAACACCGCTTTCGGCCAACATTCCCGTGTTGTTTCCCGCGCCGTCTATCCGATCGGGAAAGCTGATCTGGCGGTTGGTCGCACCGGGCGTCAGGCATCCCGCCTCTTCGGCCCGGCTGTAGGTGATCCGCGCGCCCGCACCGGTGGGATTTCGCGTGAAGTCGGGTTCGCCCGGCCGAGCGGGGTGGTCCGCAAACTCGACGCCGCGCCCGTCGGGCGTGTCACAGCCGTAGGCTGCATAATTCGCCAACTGCTCAGGGGTCTGCATATAGTGGCGCGGCCGGCCCGAACGCCAATCGACATTGCGGTTGTAGGTACTCAGGCGCACCGTGTAGGGGAAATCGTCGTACCCGTAAAAATCGGTAATCGCAAAGCTGAAGCGGTCCCAGCGCCACTCGAGTCGCGCGCCAAACTCCAGCCCAGCGGAATCGTCCCAGGGGTCCGGGGGCTGGACGATGCCGGCAACCCCCAGTCCTGCGACGCCGTGGGCCCAACTTCCGAAGGTCAGCGCGCAGACCAGGTTCACCGCGTAGGGTTCACCGCATGCCCCAAGATCGGCGGACTCGAAGTCATCGAAATTGAACGCGAGTTCCAAGCGAACATCTGAAAAAGGGCCCACTTCATAGAACGACCAGACTCCGCGCATCGACCAAAGCGCGATCCGCGATTCCTCGAGGCTGGGCAGTGTGGCCAACGCGAAGTCCTGGGGGTTGAACTGGTCGGTGGTCCGAAAGAGTTCGGTCTTTCCCCAGACGATGCTCTGCTT
>DUCH01000460.1 GCA_012959865.1 Myxococcales bacterium
ACATCTGGCCGATGTGGCAGCGCGAGAAATTTTCGGGTATCCAGGCCTCGACTTCGAGTTGTCTCAGCGAGCAACAGCAATCAACCAGGCCATGCCTATTGCGTCACTGGACCAGATTGAGCAACTCCTAGGCGGTAGCCTTGAGAACAAGAGCCTTCTTCTTCTGGGCGTAAGCTACCGCCAAGATGTTGGAGATACGCGATACGGGCCTTCTGAGACTTTTGTCAGGGAAGCGGAAAAAAGGAATGCGAAGGTCGAGTGTCACGACCCACTTGTGACCCACTGGCAAGAGCTGAATAGGGATCTTCCGACCGCGATTCCGAGTCCAGAGGGTTTCGACGCCGTTGTTTTTGCGGTCTCCCACTCCGAGTATCAGGAAATGGACCTGGGGAAGTGGCTGAGCGGATGGAAACCGCTGTTTTTCGATGCCAACGCTGTACTCTCGCTCGCCCAGCGGAGGCAACTCAGGGATTTCGGATGCCAAGTTGCAGGAATCGGCCGTGGAAAAAATTGCGAATAATTGCATTGTGGTTACTTGCCGCGGACCAAAGAGCCCATCGTTCTTCAGCGATATTTCTAGGTTGACTTGGGGCTGGGGTTTGAGCGGAACGGAGTGGAACGGGAAGATATGAAGGCGCTTATTACAGGCGGGGCGGGCTTTGTGGGAGTCCATCTCGCGCGCGGCCTGGTCTCAGAAGGCTACGAAGTCGTTCTGGTCGACAATTTTTCTCGAGGTGTCAGAGACCGCGAATTGACCCAGCTCGCAGAAAATCCGGCAATCAGTCTTGTGAAAGCCGATCTAACTGCGCCCACTGCAGCGTTCGATCTCCCCGACGATTGCGACCACATCTACCATTTCGCTGCAATCATCGGCGTTCAACATGTACTCGATCGACCCTTCGACGTGCTCGCAGAAAACACAAAGATGCTTTTCGCTGCAATCGATCTCGCCCGCAGGCAGAAAAATTTGAGTCGCCTTATTTTTGCTTCGACAAGCGAAGTCTACGCGGGGACCCTCCGGCACTACTCGCTCCCGACTCCGACGCCCGAGACAACGCCGCTAACCGTGAGCCCGTTGGAAGAAAATCGTACTTCCTACATGCTCTCGAAGATTTACGGAGAGGCCTTGTGCCGGCAATCACAGCTTCCGATTACCCTGATTCGACCGCATAATTTCTATGGCCCACGCATGGGTTTGTCCCATGTGATCCCACAATTACTTGAACGCGCTTGGCGGGCAAAAGACGGCGATGACTTCGAAGTATATTCGGTCGACCATCGCCGCACGTTCGCGTACATCGATGATGCAGTTCAGTTCATCCGCCTAGCTGCGGAATCTCAAGCCTGTGAAGGCGAAGTTTTGAACATTGGAAATCAGGCACCAGAAGTTCGGATTGATGAGCTTGCGGAGAAAATATTGGCGGCAGTAGGGAGAAATCTGCACCTCATACCTCAGCCGGCTACTCCGGGTTCACCGCTTCGACGATGCCCCGACATGAGTAAGACCATGTCCCTCACGGGCTATACACCAGAAGTAAGCTTGGAAGACGGTATAGAACGAACATTTTCCTGGTATTTGAAAAATGTCTTTGAGGACGGTGGGGTGAGCGCCCAGTGAACGATTTCCCCCTAGGCGCGTTTCTGGCCGTCAAGCCGTTGAAGGCCCGCTCCCGTTTTTCAGAAACTGAGGCAACCCAAGTCTTGAGGTTGAAGAAGGGTATCGCGATATGAAGGCAGTAATCCTTGCTGGGGGCCTTGGAACCCGGCTGAGGCCGTTTACCGAAATTATCCCCAAGCCGCTTCTGCCCATTGGCGAGAAGGCTGTGCTCGAAATTCAGATAGAGCATCTAAAAGCGCACGGGGTTGATGAGGTCATCCTCGCGACGAACTATAAGTCGGACTACATAGAGAATTTTTTCGGAGATGGATCTCGGTATGGAGTCCGGCTAACCATCAGCAAGGAAGAGGAACCGCTTGGGACGGCTGGGCCACTGAGCCTTGTCAAGGATCGTCTGGACGAACCTTTCATTGTGATGAACGGCGATGTGCTTAGCGCGATCAATTTTACGCAGTTCTACGATTTCTCCGCGCAGTCCGACTCCCTTCTCAGTATCGCCATCAAGAAGGTGGTTACGCCTTTTGCGTTCGGCGATATCTTTTTCGAGGGCGACTTCGTGACTGGGATCGAGGAAAAGCCAGATCTAGTCAACTACATCTTGGCGGGTATCTACATAATGCAGCCTGGCATTTTTGAACTCATACCGGATGGCGAATATTTCGGAATGGATACCTTGATACGCATGATGCTGGAGCGAAAATTGGCAGTGCGAAAGTATGAAATGACAGAATATTGGCTTGATATCGGTCGAGTGGATGACTTCGAGAAAGCCCAGGAATTGTACGCCGGGAAGCCGACGGAGAGCGATTGACCTTTCTATCTGAACTGCCGCTTCATGGCGTGACTGTGGTCCGATATGCCGATGCGATCCGCCGAAAAGTGGCGTCGGCGCGCTTGAGTCTCGAGTTTCGGGAGTTTTTTTGAAATTCGTAATTCGTGACGACGACCCCTGTGCAATCACGCGTCCCGACGAGTTGGAAGCATGCTGGGGCAGTGTCTGGGGTGAGATTCCTGTCTGCCTGTCGGTCACGCCCTTTCGAGTCCCGGGCCGAGAGGGCGAAACCGCCGAGGCTATCGAAGATGGAAACGAGCCGATCCCGCTTGAGGAAAATCGAGAACTGGTGGCCTACCTAAGGGACCTGATCGCCGCGGGGAGGGTGCATGTTGCGATGCACGGCTACCACCACACGACGCCGGGGGGTATGCCTGAGTATGTAGCGGCCGGGGATTTGAGAGACAAGACACTTCACGGCCGACAATATCTTGAAAGATTGTTGGACTGTGAAATCAACACCTTCGTGCCACCGAATAATGGACTGGGATTGGAAGGCTTTGCGGCTGTTATCGAAGCGAAAATGAATATCGTAAACAACCAGCCATATGGTCGCCTCTTGGGCATTCCATCTTCACCGGTTGCTGCTGCTGATTTTCTTATTGGGGCTCAATATGCTCTACGTCAAAGGCTCGGGTTGCGGTCTCGCTTCTCTGTGAATGCCTATCGTCAATTCAAGCAGGTTCCCTATCAAACAGTCGGGCCATCGACGAATGTGGCTGTACTTAAAGACGCGTTTGAAGTTTGCAGGCTTGAAAATGGAATTTTCGTAATGGCGACCCACTATCATGCCTTCGAACGAAAACTAGAGACAGGTGAGCGAGTGGGCGAGATAGTGAACGGGCTCTTGGAGGCCGGCCGGGCTGCGGACGATGTTGAATTCCAGACATACGATCAAATTTGGTCTGGAGCGAGCCGTTAGGTCCTTTGCAGCGACAGGGCGGGGCCTGCTAGGGTCCCGACTGCGGAGTAGGCATGGGTCACTGGTTGACTGATCAGGATCCTTATCAGGTCCTGCTCGTCTCTCTGCATGACCCGCCTAGGCCCGGCCAATCCCCTCGGTCGGACTTCATCTCCGGGGTCACCTCAATTCCGAGGTCAGCTTAATCGCCCGGGGGAACTTTGCTATACAAGGTACTCAGCGGCACCCCAGGCTCCCAGCCATGCCGGGCGGAGCAACTTCTTCCGCATCTGATACGCAGCGTCGAACCTCGTATCCTCTCACTGGATTCCCATGGAACGGAGCAGTCAAGTGACGACGCAGAAGGCCGAAAAAGCCGAATTCATCCCTCTATCCATTCCCCACATGACCGGCGATGAAGCCGAGGAAGTGGGGAAGTGCTTCGAGACCAACTGGGTCTCATCGGCGGGGCCCCAGATCGACGCCTTCGCGTCCGAGTTCTCGAACTACCTGGGCGTTGAGCATGCGGTGCCGCTCGTTTCGGGGACGGCAGCGCTGCATCTCGCACTGCTGGTGACGGGGGTAAAGCCGGGTGACTCTGTGATGGTGAGCACCCTGACCTTCATTGCAGCTGTCAATCCCATCGCATACTGCGGAGCCAAGCCGATCTTCGTGGACAGCGAACGGCATACTTTCAACATGGATCCCGATAAAGCCGTCGCGAAAATTGAGGAGCTCGCCGCAAAGGGCCAACTCCCCAAGGCGATCATCATCGTTCACCTCTATGGCCACTGCGCAAAAGTCGCACCGATCATCGAAGCATGCCGGCGCTACGAAATTGCAGTAATCGAAGATGCCACAGAGTCCTTGGGCACCCGTGACCAAGGGCGCATGACAGGGACCTCTGGCGACGTTGGCTGTTATTCCTTCAACGGAAACAAGCTCATCACCACGGGGGGCGGCGGAATGCTCACGACCCGCCATTCCGGTTTAGCGGAAAAGGCCGTCTACTATTCGACCCAAGCCAAGGACGATCCAAAAAACTACGATCACCATGAAATCGGATTCAATTACCGCTTGACCAACATCCAGGCCGCCATGGGGCTCGCCCAACTTCGTCATGTCGAAGAGTTTGTCGACCGGAAGCGGACAATCGCGGAGCGCTACGCAGAGGCATTGAAGGATCTTCCTGGTCTGACCATGAACCCGGAACTGGACGGGTGTCGAAACTGCTTCTGGCTCTATTGCGTCCTGGTCGAGGAAACGGACTTCGGCATGAGCTCCCGAGAGTTGATGAAGAGCTTGAATTCGGCCCGCATCGACGCTCGGCCTTTCTGGAAGCCGATTCACACCATGCCGATGTATCAGGGCTGCGACGCGACAGATCTCTCGAATTCCCTCTGGCTCTGGGAGCGCGGCCTAAACTTGCCCTCCAGTGTGGGCTTAACTAAAAGTCAACAGGATCGTGTAATCCAAGGGATTCGAAATGCCGCGGGGGAAAGTTGAGAGCCATTCCGGGAACGCCGGCGCGAAGGAGCGCATCTCAATGAAAGTGGTGCTCGTACTCTTCGAGCAGACTTCCGGAGACGCGAAACACGGCTTCGGATTCGCCAGTTCCCGGCTGGCTCAAGCGCTCCTCGACGCCGACCTCCTCGGCGGCGTCATCGCGCTTCAACGAGATAAGAATTTTGACCCGGGGAGCGTGCCTGTTCGGGTTCTCAGCGATGACCGTATTTTTCATCTCGCAATGGCATTGGCAAACCGTATAACCAGTCTCTTTCCCTCTTTTGCTATACGGGCCACTCACGAAAAAATTTTCGACCGCTTTGCTTGCCGCCAGATCAAGTGGATGAAGGGAGATTTGCTTTTTTTCTTCCGCCCACTTTTTCCCAGGGCAGTAAAACTAGGAAAAAGGCTTGGTCTCCAAACCTGGATCCAGGCCTCGATTCCCCACCCCCTTGTCAACTTTGAACTCGTTGGCGGAGAAGAGTCGCGACTGGGCGTGCCCCGCCGGGGAGCCTACTCGGACCCCAAGAGAGCCAAACGCCTCGCCGCAACAATCGGAAGCAGCGACAGGTTGCTCTGTATGGACCGGGAAGTCGGCCAGTACACATACGACACATATGCGCGCTTCCTCGCTCAAGAAAAAATTATTCCCGTCAAGCATATGGTCACGATCGATCCGGCGGAATTCGCAAGCGTCGCGGAGTCGAGAAAAATGACCGCAGCCCCAAGCCGCGGCGTGCGCTTTCTTCATGTCTCCCACATGAATCTCATCAAGGGCATCCCCTACCTGCTCGATGCCTGGCGACTTCTCAAACAGGAAAACGGCCAGGAGGCCGCCATCTTAACCCTCGTAGGCCAACGTGATGAGAATCTCGACAAGGTTATCCAGAGGGACTACGCAGATCTCCCGGGCCTCCAGTTGACTGGCTGGGCCCCGGACCTCATCGCATGCCTGGGCGAGGCAGACGTGTTCATCTCGCCATCGATTTCGGACAACGGCCCGGGCACTATTGTCGAAGCGATGGCCGCCGGCCTGCCGGTGATCTCATCGTTGAACTGTGGCTGCGCGTCTCTCATCACGCCGGGTAAGGACGGGTTCACGTACCCTTTCGCGGACGTCGAACGGCTGGCGGAACTCCTTCAATGGTTCACCAAAAATCAAGGCGCGATTGCGCGCATGGGCGAACAGGCCCGGGCGAAGATTTCAAAATCATCCGCCGACCGATACGCCGGCGAGCTTGTTTCCATCATCCAGTCTGCCGGAGAAGAGGGTACGCACGGCCAATGAGATAGCCGTGCGTGTTGACCAGTGAGCACGGCCATATTTAAGTGTCGGCCCAACGTATCTTCATCCGGAGCCCTCTGGGGGCTAACTATCGGTCAGCGATTGCGCGGTTCCATGGGCCTCGCCGGATTGCCGATTACGGTGGTCCCGGCAGGCACATCATTGGTAACCACCGCCCCCATTCCTACAATGGCTCCTGCACCAATTCGGAGTGGTTTGCTGGCGGTCCCTTGCCGAAGGACTGCGGCGGTACCGATATAGGCGTGGTCCTCGATAATGATATTGCCATTACAGCAAACTCTGGGTGCAAACGTGACAAAATCACCAACGATACAGTCGTGTGCGACGTAAGAATAGATATTGGCCTGGAAGTAGCGACCAATGGTGGTGTTGCTCGTCAACATCGTATTGGCGGACATGATTGCGGACGGGTGTAGCTGGTTGCCGTCGCCAATTTCAACCGAGTTCGCGATGATCGAGAATGGAGTCGCCAGTGGCTCGGATTTTGCGGCAATTTTCTCGCGAAGCCTAGATTCGTTGATAGCGATGTTGAAAAATTTCCGTCCTGGCAAATTGAAGAAATCGTCTTCCTTAAGACACGGAAGCTGGTTGACCTCGGACAGCTCAGGTTCGGTGTCAACAAAGCAGACTCGATAGTCTGCTTCTGCATTGAGCGGTCCTCGAGTTCGTAGAAGTTGCTCCTTGAGGGCCACCATCGTCTCTCGGGCGAACCCTCCTGCGCCGAAAAGTCCGAATACTTCTTTTGTCTCGCTCATCGATGTTCTCCTGACTGCTGCCGAAGGAGGGCCGGTTAACCGGTTTTCTGTCTTCGAGGTATTTCCCAAGGATACCGACGGGAAGCGCAGAGGATAAGAGTATCCGTGCCCATAGCCTTGCGAAAGGATTTTGATAGTTGCCGAGTGGCCCTAACCCTATTCAAGATTGGTTGGGGCGTGCAACAGCGAGGTGCCGTCTGGCGAACGGGCCGCTCCTGGATTCTTCCCATCCTGGATATTGATTTATTGGTAGTCGGACCAGCGGCTGCCGCCATCCCTGTTGGACGAGCACCGGTCCCGATGGCCAGTCGCTTGGCGCCTGGCGTAGCGGCTAACCATAGGGGCCAACAATAGCGGCTAACAGTAGGGGCTAAGAATAGGGCCTAAGAGTAGGGGCTAACAGTGGGGTCGCGCAGGCGCCGAGAGAAACGAAGAAAGCGTGAAGAAAGCGTATTGATGGATGCCCCCCGAAGAAGGGGCTGAGTCGCCCGCTGGAATTCCCCCTGCCTCTATTCTTCTGGGTCACCCCGCTATTCTGCCGGCCTCGCGAAGGTGGAGGAGAGGGTGCGCTCATCCTCCTCCCCCGAATCTTCTGACGGGCCCAGGCGGTGAACGCCACCGTTTATGCAGCGGGACAAGAGTCTGTTGAGTTCTGTCTGCCCACGACCGGCAGTTATACGCGCGAGATTTGTGAAGCGAATTTTGATCCCGTTGGGCGAGCGTTGTGCCAGGTGAGGAGCGCGAGGGCCGCCTTCGCGTCGGGGCTCTCGTGCTCGACGGAGGCAAGTGAGTCGTTGAGGCGCTCGAGTGAGACGAGGGGTCGGTGCGATTCAAAGCAAGCCAGACGGCGGACTGGCTAGCGGGCGACATGACGAGATGATGGCAAAGCGAGATAGAAAGCCCCGTAGACGAAACCTCCAGGCGAACCCTAAGACACTACCAAGACCGAGCGGACGTCGTCTGGGAAGGCACCCGGAATCACGACGTCACCCAGAACATCGAGGCCTTGCTTGCCTGGCTGCCGGAGGCAGGGGAGGGGCAAGGCGTGCTTGTGATGGCGACGAGCCGGTCGGCGACTCATCTCCGGTCACGTGATCAGAAGAGGGGAATACGTCGGCCTCTCGGCTCGGGGATCTTCTGGTCCTCGGGCAGAATACAAATTCGATCCATCCTGGTCGTGCTTCCGTCCGCGTACTCCCAGATCAGTTGTTCGCCGTCGAGGTAGCGCAGGACGACGACGGGCCCCCAACCGAACACGTGAAAATCGAGCACGCCGTTGTTCCAAATCATGCTGGCTGACGTCCGGGGGCAGTATTCATTGTCGCCGACAGTGAATAAAACAGCCCCTTCTGTGTCGTTGGTCGTTTCACCCAGCGTGCTGTTGGGGCCGGAGTCATGAATGAGGCCCGAAGACGTGACGACCGTCCGGCGACCGCACTGCTCGACTCGCTCAACGTGGCCCACGTGTCCACCTCCGACGCCGATCCAGAGACCGCGGATGTCCGAAGCGCCAGGGATAAGCGGTTCGGTGCATTTGGCCAGGATTGGCAGGGGGAAGTGGTCGTAGCGGCAGCCCGGAGTATTTCCCTTCGGAATGTCGGCTGCCTTTTTTCCGCTTCCGTCCAGTGCAGGCAACGCGCAGTAGTTGACGGCGCTTCCGTCGCCAGCGAGTGTGGCCGGATCCGTCGTGTGCGGCGGGCGCGCTGAAAAGAAAAACTGCCAGAAGGCGGCCAGGAACAGGACTGCGGCGACAGAAAAAAATCGAACGAGCCACGTTTTTAGTAGGCCAATCATTGCCGCCCTCTCTTTGTGCTCAACACCGTGAGTCCCTCGGGAGAAACAATTGTTTCTGAAACTTCATTGGAGGTGCTCGCGAAGGGCCGCGAGGACAAAGTCGGGGTCGGATCTCCGCTGGTAGTTCTCCGATTGGTCCACCCAGAGCACCTTGCCATTCCCGTCTGCCAGCAGGGACGTCGGGACGGGCAGAGCCTTGGCGGCGATCGGCGGTGGAGGGCCCGAGTGGATGCCTTTGTTGCGCAGTCCGAAGCGGTCGGTCACCTCGAGTTCGCGATCCGACAGCATAATTGCACCGAGTCGGTGCTTGGGGCGTCCCTTCGTGAGTTGGTCCGGGGTGTCGGTGCTGACCGTCAAGATCTTCACACCACGCAGATCGAAGTGGGGCCGGAGTTCTTCCCATCGCCGCAACTCGGCGACACAGTAGGGTCACCAGTGTCCACGAAAGAACTTGATGAGAACTGGATGTCCCGCAAGGCTCTTTGAGTCGAACGGCTGTCCGTGTTCATCGGTGGCGGTGAAATCGGGAATGGTGTTTCCCACCTGGATGGCTGCGTCGCCGACCTTCTGGCCCCCCACCGCTACGGTGAAAAGAAGAAAAGTCGACGCGAATATCGCCAGGCCGGCCGGAATGCCCCCGGACCAACCCGGTTCACCCGCGAGGGCCGCCACGCCGATGCCGGCTGCAACGAGCCAGGCAGCGACGAAGCCGCCTCGATTCTTCGGGATCTCGACGCGCTTGACCGCACGGATCCAGACGCGGACTGAAATTGCGACGACGACCAACGATGCCAGGCCGAGATAGGTTTCACCCATGCGTGTTCGTCCCCCCTTTATTGACCGCGAGCGCGCTGAGAGCCCGCAGTGCTGCTGATTTGAGATCACGCTTGGCCGAAGCCGTGAGACACGGGAGCAAGACGGCGAAGTGGTGCTGGAGACCACGCTCTTGGTCTGCCCACGTGACCTGCTCCAGGCCGTCGAGTTCACGCAAGTGGTCCATCCAGTGCCCCGGCTGACGATCCAGAGAGAACGTGCGAGAACAAGGGTATAGGACATTCAAGCTGGATTTGGGCACGACGTCCCAGTAAGGGCGTTACGTTAAATCCCCATGGGAGTCCCGTCGTGAGTGTAATCAAGGACACTGTGCTCACGTCCGAAAATCATTTCGATGAGGATGTCGCCGCGGATTATGATGCGACCACCGCCGCAATGTTCGAGACACCCGTTCCTTCGTCCAGAATCGTCTGGGGGGGACTGCGGCTGAGGCCGTGAGTAGAGGAAGGTGCTGCGGAACAACGTCACACAAGCGGCGCACTGACACCTCTGTCGATCGAATCCAGATGCGATCAAAGAGCTGGATGCCTTCCTGCGAGCTACTGAAAAGAAGAGGGACAGGCGGATGGAAATTCCAAAGGCTCATGGTGCACCCTTGCCCATGTAGAGCCATGCAGGATACAGGCAAAAGCGGGGACACGGGGGCTCTCGAGAGCAGGCCGAAGTCCGGCGGCGGTGACGAAAGCAGGCGAATGCTCAGCGCGTAGCCCGCATCGAAACTGGCATTCGCTTGAGCGAGTTCGTAAAACTCGAAAGCATGTAGTCGACGTTTCCTCGGCGATCGACCTCAACACCCCGTGCGATCAGCTCCTCGAACACGATGCGCATTTCGAGGCGAGCCAAGTTGGCTCCGAGGCAATAGTGGCTTCCGAAGCCAAAAGCGAGATGGTCATTCGGGCTACGGGTAATATCGAACGAGAAGGGCTTCTCGAATACCGATTCGTCTCGATTGGCGGACGAGTACCAGACGACGACTCGGTCGTGTTCGCGAATCGACTGGCCCGCGATCCGGGTGTCTCGCATTGCAGTCCGCCTGAAATGATGAATTGGGGTGGTCCAACGAATCATCTCTTCGATCGCGGTGACGAGTAGGCGTGGGTCCTCTTGCAGTTCGGACCATTGATGGGGGTCTTCTGTTAGGGCCAGCATCCCGCCTGCAATAGAGGCCTTGGTCGTTTCGATCCCCGCTGTAATGAGCAAGAGGAAGAAGGCGGCGAAGGCCGCGTCGTCCATCGCGTAGCCTTCGATTTTAGCTTGTAGGATATCCGTGGCGATGTCCTGCTTTGGTGTGCGCCGACGGTTCGTTGCGAGGTCGAGGGCGTAGCGCGACATTTCCTGGATCGCGTCAGAATTTTCTCCTCCGCTTCCGCCTCCAAGCTCGGGGTCGTCGAATCCCTGGATCCGGTGGGCAAGTCGACCAAGATGGTGCCGATCGCTCTTCGGGACCCCCATCATCTCGCAGATCACTTGAACCGGAAGCTGCCCCGCAACGTCGCTGACGAAATCACAGTCACCCGATTCCAGGCACTCGTCGAGTCGTGCGGAGAACTCCTGTCGTGCGAAATGTTCGAGTGCGAGGACCTTGCGGGGTTTCATGCCGCGGCTGACAAGTGCACGCAGTCGGGTGTGCCGTGGTGCATCCATCTCCAGCATCGTGCGCTCGCGCCCACTGGTTTCGAACGACTCGTCGTACATCATGATGCCGTGGCGCTCGTTCGAGAAAGTTTCTGAGTCACGACTCACCGCGAGCACGTCAGCGTGGCGAGTGATTGCCCAGAACCCCGAGCCATCCGACTGCTCGTTCCAATAGATTGGCTGTTTGTGTCGGAGAAGACGAAAGGCCTCGTGCGGGGTGCCGTCGGAGAAGAGACTCACGTCGCTTAGATCAATCTTTTCGGGCGCTGTTTCCATGGATGCAGAATGGCGCGTTCCCACAGGCCCAGCCACCGGAAGAATGCCCTGGGCCCGGGCCTCTCACGCCCCGCGGAGGGACTCCCCCTAGGAATTGGACACAACGCCCTTGCCCGGACGTTGTGCCAAAAGCTAGCTTGAATGGCCCATCCCCTAAGCGGTTTATCTTTTCATACTCCCAGTCTTCAGCCCGAGCGTGTAGAATTATCCCTCGCCAGAATAGACTAATATTCGCGCAGCATTTTCACCCATCGCGAAGGTAATCATATTCCAGGACTTAATGTTGTGCCTCAACCTTCGGGTCGGGGTGTCTTGTGTTAGGTCCTGGACAGATCTTTCGCCGGCCGATACAGATCCAGAAAAATGGCTGCGAGGCGCCTACCACGGAGTCAGCCTCAAACATCTTCAGCGCTACTTGAACGAATGCAAATTCCGGTTCAACAAACGCGAGCACGAGGCGGACCTGTTCTCGCCTGTCTTACACGCCGCGATCGCGGCAGATCCGTTCCCCTATCAACATCTCACGAGCGGAGCGAACCGAATAGGCCAAGAATGTCCTGCACGCCCACAAAAGCCACCACCTATGTTAGGATCGCGCGCCCCTCGAAAACAGCATGGCGGGTCTGGACGTGTTGAAAACTGTTGCGCAGCGAAGCAATTCGAAAAATTGGGCACTGCTTGTTGTCTTGTTTGCGATCTCTGTGATTGCCTGCTCGGATAGGCGCACGGAAGACAACCATAGTCTGGCTGTCCATCTGCCTCTGGACCCCGAGCTGAATGTGTTGATCGTCAGTTTCGATGCCCTGCGGGCGGATGCACTCGGCCTTTACGGCTACACTCGACCGACCTCGCCCAGGCTTGATGAGTTTGCTCAATCGGCGCTGGTCTTCGAGCGTGCCCATACGGCAGCGCCGGTCACGCCCACCTCGTTTGCAGCTGCCTTTACCGGGCAGTTGCCGTTTCGTGTGTTTTACGGCTGGAACCTGATCGACACTGATACGATCGCCGGCGTATTTGCGGCGGCGAATCGGCGCACCTTTGCGCTGATCAACAACACCCAGCTGGTGGCGGAGCGCAATTTTCAACAAGGTTTTCAGCGCTACGATGTCGTTCACCTGCCGGATGAGGACGTACTGGCCTTCTGCTAGTCGCGAGCGCTCTGGCCCATCACGTAATTGCGCAGCGATCCGTAGGCGAGTTGCGCGCCCACGTCGAGCGCGTGCTCGCGGTCGTCATTCCCCTCATCCGGCTCGACCGGGCTGGTTCAACCAGCTCAAGCGTTTATCCCCGCCCTTTACCATCCCGCGGAACAACAATATTGCGCAAGCAAAGATGCCCGCGGTGTAGGCGATCAAGCCAGCCGTCTGCGGGATGATAAGCAGGCCCGCGATGAACTGCGCGATGATGGAAACATACAAGATTCTGGCTACAAAAAGACG
>DUCH01000461.1 GCA_012959865.1 Myxococcales bacterium
GCCCGCCGGAAGGATCTCCGCGACCGAAACGTCGGCGTCCTCGGCGCGAATTTCATCTCCGAGAGCCAAGCTCGGCACCAGAAGCAGGCCAGCCAGGATCAGCGCCCGAGCAACTCCCAGCCATGGGCACTTCGCCGCGCAAGCACGCCTTGCGGTGGAAGTTTTATTCACCGATTTTTTATCCTTCAAGGTGAAACCCCCCAACCTGTCTTTGCGATCGTCTCAATCGGCTGCACTCAGACCGTCTCCATGAACCACGCTACCGATCAGTTTGTCGAGGTTCATAGCACTCTCTGTAAAGGAGAAATCTTCGCCGGTAACCAGAAATTCATCCTCGGCTCCTGGCTCCAACGCAATGAATTGGTCTCCCAGGAGCCCCGAAGTTCGAATCGCCGCCCCACTATCCACCGGAAGTTCAAGATCTCCCGCCAAGTTCAATTGAACGCGGGCGCGCAAATCCTCGTCGAGTGCAATGGACTCAACTCGGCCGACTCGAACGCCACCGATCCGTACCGACGACCGGGGCGAGAGTCCACCAATATCGTCAAAGGTAGCGAAAAGAACGAGGCCACCGGGGTCGCGAAGCGACAGGCCACCCACCTGGAGCGACATATAGGCAATCAGGACGAGTCCGGCCAAGACGAAGAACCCGACGGCCAGATCGCGATGGGATGTGGTTTGCATTTCGTTCCTCCGCGCTCAGATACTCCAGAGCGCCGTGAGTAAATAATCCGCCAGCAGAATACAGATTGAAGTGGTGACCACAGTGGACGTCGTCGCACGACTCACCCCCGCGGAATGTGGCTGGCACGAATAGCCTCTCCAAGTGGCGATCAGGCCGAGGATCAGCCCGAAGATCACTGACTTGGTGAGACTCTGGAGCACATCGGTACGAAATTCGACTGCCGATTCCAAGCCCGCGAGATAACTGCCCCCGTCGAGACCAAGAAGCTCGACCCCCATCAGGTAGGCGCCGAGAATACCCAAGACCACGAAGATCGCCGAGAGAAGCGGCATCACGAAGGCAAGGGCCGCGGCTCGGGGCATCACAATGAAGTGGATGGGATCGATGGCCATCATGCGCAACCCATCGAGTTGTTGGCTGCTCCGCATCGCTCCAATCTCGGCGGTGATCGCCGAACCCGCACGGCCCGTCACCAAAAGCCCGGTCAGCACCGGACCCAACTCGCGAATCAGCGAGAGACCCACAGCGGTTCCCAGGGAATCTTCGGCCCCAAAACGGGCAAGAGTGTTATAGAGTTGCAGCCCTAGCACGAAGCCCACCGTGAGACCCGAAGCGCAAATCAGCGCGATCGAGAGCACCCCGGAGTCGTAGACGGCGGCGATGAAAGAACGCCAGCGAAATGGCGGCCGGGTCGTGGCCAACAGAATGCGGCCCCCGAAGCCCACCGCCTCGCCAATTCTCCCCACTTGGTAGATGGTTCCAGCACCAAGCCTCCGCACCCAATCCATCATCCCTTGGCACCACCAACTTCGTGACCGTGGTGGGCGAGATACTCGGCGCCGTCCTTCCCGAGAAATTCTCGAATCGCCGAGTCCCGGCTGGACGCCAACTGCGCGGGCGACCCCTCTATGCTCTCCCCGCCCCGCAGCAGAATGATCCGATGGGCCATTCGCAGACTGGTCGCCATGTGGTGCGATGTCACGATCAAGGTGAGACCCCGATTGCGGTTCAGGTGCGTGAGCAGCGCCTCGATTCGCGAAACGTTCGGGGGATCCAGCCCCGAAAACGGCTCGTCGCAAAGCAGGATCGCGGGCTCCATCGCGATGGAGCGGGCTAGAGCCGCCCGGCGAAGCATGCCCCCGGAAAGTTCTCCCGGCAGCAGCTCATCCACATTCAAAAGACCCACCGCCGCCAGCCGGTCGTGCACTCGCTCGGCGATCTCGCCATCGGACAGAGCCGTGTGCTCGCGCAGGGGCAGGGCCACGTTTTCGAATATCGTCATGGAGTCGAGCAACGCGCCGTTCTGAAAGAGCATGCCCAGATGATTGCGAACGCTGGCCAGGCCGGGCTCGCCTAGACCTACAATTTCCTTGCCTGCGACGCGGATGCTCCCGGCATCGGGGCGCTGAAGCCCACCGATCATTCGCAACAAAGTGCTTTTCCCGGTGCCGCTACCCCCCATCAAGACACTGATTTGCCCTCGGGCGAACTCGCAATTCAAGGCCTCGAATACACGGCGACTGCCAAAGGACAAGGCCACTCCTTCGACCTCAACGTGACCGGGCTCTGCATCCGCTTGCGTCACGCGCCCTTTTGCCTCCCCTTCGCCCCGCTGCCGCGGGCGGGCCTCTCCCAGGCCCGACCCCGGGCACCCGCGTCTGCGGCTTGGCTCGAAGCTTAGCAACCCGGCGCGCTCGCGTGAGGGCTCGTCTCCGATGTAGGCTTCATCGCACGAAAATGGCCGGAGCGAAGCAGGCCGGTGAGAATCGATCAGGAGGAATTGACGCGATGAAACTTGGACTCGCACTCAGGGTTATGGGCGATGCATCCCGGGCCGACGTGCTTCTTGAATGCGCGCGCACCGCCGATCAGGCCGGCATCGACGACCTGTGGGTGCAAGATCACATCGCGATCCCCCCCGACGACGCCGAGGGCTCGGGCGGGCGCTATCTCGACCCCCTGGCCACCGTGGCCTGGCTTGCGGGGACCACCGAGACGATCGGGTTGGGGACTGGAGTGTTGGTCGCCCCCTACCGCCGACCCCTCCCGACCGCAAAGAGCATCGCCACGATCCAGGAACTCTCAAGAGGTCGGCTGCTTCTCGGGGTGGGCGCGGGTTGGATGGGAGCCGAGTTTCGCGCCCTGGGCGTGGATCGAGGGCGCCGAGGACAGGATACCGACGCGATGCTCGACCTGCTGCGTCGCTGCTTCGATGCCGAAGGCGATGTCGTCGAGGAAAACGGTCAGGCCTTCCTCTTTCGTCCCCGACCCCCTGCCCCGCCCATTTTCGTCGGCGGCGCGGGCCCGCACGCGCTCCAGCGCGCGGCACGCTACGGCGATGGCTGGATGCCCATGGGAGCCGACCCCGCTCAACTCGCCCCCGAGATCGATCGGCTTCGGGATTTGGCCGAAGGCATGGGGCGACCCCAACCCCAGGTCGCTGCCCTGGGCGGCCTGCCCCCGAATGACCCCGGGCGCGCGGCCGACCTTCTCAACGCCCTGGGCGAAGTCGGAGTGACCCGCTTCATCGCCGGCGGGCGCTACTCCAACGCTTCCGAGTTTGGACACCTGGTCGACACCCTGACCGCAGCGCGCGAGCGACTCGGCAAACACAAAGAGCCGGTCGACGCCTCCAACTCCTGAGAGCAATACGCCTACAGGGCCTTTTCCATCAGACCCGAAAGCCTTCGGGTAAAAGCCGCGGGGTCGGCGAGTTGCCCTCCCCCGGCGAGCACCGCTTGGCCAAAAAGCAGCTGAGCGTATTCCGCCAGTCTCGCGTCGGTGCCGTCTTTCTCGAAAATCACCTGCAGGCTCTTGAGGATGGCGTGCTCGGGATTGAGTTCGAGGATCGGCTTCCTCTCGGGCACCTCCTGGCCGGCCTGACGCAACATCGCTTCGAGCTGCGGCGAGAGATCACCCTCGTCCACCACGAGGCACGAGGGCGACTGTTTGAGACGATTCGAAAGCCGGACCTCCTTCACATCGTTCTGGACGGCGTTTCCAATGCATTGAATCAGATCCTTGTAGGCCTCGGTTTCCTGGTCGCGCTCGCTCTCCTCGCCTTCCTTCTCCTCCTTGGAAGCGAGATCGATCTCGCCCCGGCCCACCGACTGAAATTTTTTCCCCTGGAAATCCGGCGGCATCTGTTCAAGCCAGACCTCATCGACGGGATCGCTGAAGAGCAGAACCTCAAGCCCCTTGTCGGCAAAAGCTTCCAGGTGAGGAGACCCGACAAGCACTTCTCGCGAAGGTCCAGTCATGTAGTAAATCGCTTCCTGGTCTTCGCCCATTCGCTCCACGTAAGCGTCCAGCGATGTCAGCGCACTCTCTTCGCGGGTGCTCGACGCATAAACGAGATCGAGAATCCGCTCCTTCTTCTCGTCGAAGGGGAGCAACCCCTCCTTGAGAACCGGGCCGAATTGAGCCCAGAAGGCCAGGTATTTCTCCTCGTCCTCTTTTTTCAGGGCCTTCAATGACTCCAGAACCTTTTTGACGAGATGTTTTCGAATCGCCTGGATCTGGCGGTCCTTCTGGAGCATTTCCCGAGACACGTTCAGGGACAGATCTTCGGCATCGACCACGCCCTTCACGAAGCGCAGGTACTCGGGCATCAGATCACGGCACTCATCCATGATGAAGACCCGCCGAACGTAAAGCTGAATGCCCCGGTGAGCCATCTCCCGGTGATACAGATCCATTGGCGCTCTCGAGGGTAGATAGAGCAGCGCCCGAGCCTCGAAGTTGCCTTCCATGGCCGTGGCCACGTGCAGAAGCGGATCCTCGTGGTCGTGGGTGATGTGGCTATAGAACTCCTTGTACTCTTGGTCGCTCACATCCGAAGCCGGCCGCGTCCAGATCGCCTTCATGGAGTTCAAGGGCTCTTCTATTTCCACCGCTTTCGCGATGTCGTCGCCCTCTTCCTTCTTCATCACCGTGAGCCGAATCGGATAGGACACGAAATCGGAATAGCGTGTGACGATCTGCCGCAGGGTCCATTCATCGGCGTAGTCCGCGACACCGTCGTCGCTATCCGCAGGCTTGAGGTGCAGGGTAATCGTGGTACCCGGCGCATCGCGCTTGTCGGCTTCGAGGGTGTACTCTCCGCCCCCGTCGGTCTTCCAGAGCGTTGCGGCGTCTTCGCCAGCCCTTCGGCTGAGAACCGAGACCTGCTCGGCCGCCATGAAACTGGAGTAGAAACCGACCCCGAATTGCCCGATCAATTCGGGGGAGGATTCGCTGGATTGCTCGATGTTGCGAAGAAATTCAAGCGTGCCCGATCGTGCAATGGTGCCCAGGTTCTCGACCAATTCATCTCGGGTCATTCCGATGCCGTTGTCTTCGATGACCAGCGTTCGCTCGTCGGGGTCGGCCGCGATGCGAATTCTCAGTTCCTCGTCGGGCAGCCACTCGCTCTGGGTCAGCCCTTCAAAGCGCAACCGATCCAGCGCATCCGACGCGTTGGAGATCAACTCGCGCAAGAAGACGTCTTTGTTCGAGTAGAGCGAGTGAACCATCAGATCGAGTAGCTTCTTGATCTCGGCTTGGAATTCGTGGGTCTCGGCCGTCATTGCAATTGCTCCTGAAAAGGGACGCCCGGGGGGCGCGAGGAAGCGGAATGTATGAGCACCGCAGACCAAAAGGCAACTGCTCGACGGAGATCTAAATTTCGCTGCCCCGCGGGGTGATTAAGTTCCTCCAAGTTCAACCTCCGAAAATCAATCACCTTTATATTGAGATAAGCTGATTTATATAATACACTCGGCCGACTTCTAGAGCAGAGCCGCCCAGTTACCCATTTTCCGCCCCACTCGAAACACCCCGGAGCCCCATGCCGACCCACGCCATCGAATCCCTTCTCGACGAGCGAATTCTCGTTCTCGATGGCGCCATGGGGACCATGATCCAGGCCCGAGGGCTCGGGGAGGCCGACTACCGGGGCGAGCGCTTCGCCCAGCACCCTCTGGATCTGCTGGGGAACAACGAACTGCTCACCCTCTCCCGCCCAGACGTCATCGAGTCCATCCACCACGCCTTTCTCGAGGCCGGGGCCGACATCATCGAGACCAACACCTTTGGGGCCAACGCCGTGGCCCAGGCCGATTACGGGTTGGAGTCGATATGCCGGGAACTCAATGTCGAAGCCAGCCGGCTGGCCCGGCGCGCCGCCGACGAATGGACCGCGCGCACTCCCGACCGGCCGCGACTGGTGGCCGGGGCCATCGGCCCCACCCCCCGGACCCTTTCGATCTCGCCGGATGTTTCCGATCCGGCGGCGCGCAATATCACCTTCGACGCGCTTCGAACCGTCTACCGCGAAGCCACCCTGGGGTTGATCGAAGGTGGCGCCGATCTCCTGCTCGTCGAAACCATCTTCGACACCCTCAATGCGAAGGCGGCCTTGGTGGCCATCGATGAAATTTTCGAGGAGCAGGGTCAGCGCTTGCCCTTGATGATCTCCGTCGCCATCACGGATGCCAGTGGTCGTGTGCTCTCGGGCCAAACAGTCGATGCTTTTTGGCATTCCATCGCCCACGCGAATCCCATTTCCGTGGGCATCAACTGTTCCCTGGGCGCCACCGAGATGCGTCAATACGTCGCCGAACTGGCGCGCATCGTGCCCTGCCGGGTTTCCGCTTATCCCAATGCCGGGCTGCCCAATCCCTTCGGCGAATACGATGAGACCCCGGAGACCACCGGCGAGTTGGTGGCCGAATTCGCAACCAGCGGCCTAGTGAACATCGTGGGCGGATGCTGCGGCACCACGCCCGAGCATATCCGCTGCATCGCCCAGGGCGTGGCCGGAGTTCAGGGCCGCATACAACCCGAAGAAACTATTCCGTTGACCCACTTCAGCGGACTCGAGACGGTCACCCTTGGCGCCGATTCGAACTTTCAGCTGATCGGTGAGCGCACCAACGTGAGCGGCTCGGCGCTCTTCCGCCGGCTCATCAAGGCAGACGACTACGAGGCCGCCCTGTCCGTGGCCCTGGATCAGGTTCGCTCGGGAGCCAACTTTCTCGACGTCAACATGGACGAGGGCCTGCTCGACTCCGAGACCTGCATGACCCATTTCCTAAACCTGATCGCCTCTGAGCCCGAGATCACCCGTATCCCCATCGTGATCGACAGTTCGAATTGGAAAGTCATCGAAGCCGGGCTGAAATGCGTTCAGGGCAAGGGCGTCGTCAATTCGATTTCCCTCAAGGAGGGCGAAGCGGATTTCCTCGAGAAGGCCCGAGTGATCCGGCGCTACGGCGCTGGGGCCGTTGTGATGGCCTTTGATGAAGAGGGCCAGGCCGACAGCGTCCAGCGCAAGGTGGAGATCTGCCAGCGGGCCTATCGGCTTCTGATCGAGGAGGCCGGTTTTCCGCCCCAGGACATCATCTTCGACCCGAATATTCTCGCTATTGCCACGGGGATGGAGGAACACAACGATTTCGCGAAAGCCTTCATCGAAGCCACGACGATCCTTCGAGAAACTTGCCCGGGCGCGCATGTCTCGGGGGGCGTCTCGAATATTTCTTTCGCCTTTCGAGGCAACGATCGCGTGCGCGAGGCGATCCACTCTTCCTTTCTCTACCACGCCATCAAGGCCGGAATGACCATGGGGATCGTCAACGCGGGGCAGCTAGAGGTCTATCAGGACATCCCGAGCGAACTCCTCGAACACGTCGAAGATATCCTGTTCAATCGCCGCCCCGACGCCACCGAACGCATGATCGAGTTTGCAGCGGGGGTGACGGGCGCGGGCAAGCAGAAGGTCGAAGATCTCTCCTGGCGCGAAACAACCGTGGAGGAACGGCTCTCCCACGCGTTGGTCCAGGGCATCACGGACTTCATCGTGGACGACACCGAAGAAGCGAGGCAGAAACTCGGGCGTCCTATCGAGGTGATCGAAGGGCCGCTCATGGACGGGATGGCGATCGTCGGCGATCTCTTTGGGGCCGGAAAAATGTTCCTCCCCCAGGTGGTCAAGAGCGCCCGGGTCATGAAGCAGGCGGTTGCGCACCTCGAACCGTTTCTCGAGGAGGAGCAGAAAGATGGCGCCTCTCGGGGCAAGCTCGTCTTCGCCACGGTCAAGGGCGATGTTCACGACATCGGCAAGAACATTGTGGGCGTAGTCCTTGGCTGCAACAACTACGAGATCGTAGATCTTGGGGTGATGGTGCCGGCTGCAAAAATTCTCGATACCGCCATCGAGGTCGGCGCCCGGGGCATTGGGCTGTCGGGCCTTATCACACCGTCCCTGGAAGAAATGGCCTCGGTTGCCGCCGAGATGGAACGCAGGGGCATGGACCTTCCCCTGCTCATTGGCGGTGCAACCACCAGCCGCCAACACACCGCCGTCAAGATCGCCCCCGTGTACAGCCACAGCGTCGTGCACGTTAAGGACGCATCGCGAGCGGTCAACGTCGTTTCCAACATCCTCGACGATGAGCGCCGAGTCGCACTCGACACGAGCAACCGCGCCGAACAAGCCAAACTCCGAGCTCTCCACGCAAAAAAATTGGAGAAACCCCTGCTGGGCCACGCCGCAGCCAAGGCCAACGCGGCCGCATTGGAGTGGAAAGCCGAGAACATCCCGCAACCCGAGTTCATTGGACGAAATTTTCTCGAGTCGATCGATCTCGATGAACTGACCCGATATATCGATTGGACGTTCTTTTTTTCCGCCTGGGAATTGAAGGGGCGCTTCCCCGGGATCCTCGACGACCCAAAGGTTGGAAGCCAGGCGCGCGCGCTCTACGAAGACGCTCGGGTTCTCCTCGGCGAAATCGTTAGCGCTGGAAAACTCACCGCCCGGGCGGTATACGGTTTCTGGCCCGCCCACTCCCAGGGCGAAGACATCGTCGTCTATCAGGACGAAACGCGAACCCGCGAAGCCGCGCGTTTCCCCATGCTGCGGCAGCAAGCCGCTTCGAAGCCGGGAACGCCGAACCGCTCGTTGGCGGATTTCGTTGCACCCGTGGAGACCGGCCTTCAAGATCACATCGGGGCATTCGCCATCACTGCGGGAATCGGGGCCCAGGAACTCGCAGCGCAATACGAAGCCGAGAACGACGACTACACCTCCATACTCGTCAAGGCCCTGGCCGATCGCCTGGCCGAGGCCGGCGCCGAATGGCTGCACGAGCGCGCGCGCAAGCAGTGGGGCTACGAGCCCAGCCAGACATTTTCCAACGAGCAACTGATTGCCGAAAAGTACCGTGGCATCCGTCCCGCCTTCGGCTACCCGGCCTGCCCCGACCACCTCCCCAAAAGAACGCTCTTTCATCTGCTCGATGCCGACGAGGCCGGCATCCACCTGACCGAGAGCTGTGTCATGCAGCCCGCCGCCAGTGTGAGCGGCCTCTACTTCGCCCATCCCGAGGCCCGCTACTTCGCTCTGGGCGCCATCGCGGAGGATCAAGTCATCGACTACGCCCGGCGCTCTTCCCTGAAGCCGCACGAAGTCGAACGTTGGCTCGGGCCCCACCTCGGGTACGCACCCCGAGCCCGGAGTTAAAGCCAACGCCCAGCGACCCGCAGCCGAGTTGGGCGTTGCCAAGAGACCGGGCCCTACCTACCCTGTGCGGCCCTCGAGCCTATGAAATAACCGATCGGATTCGTCAAGAATTATCGAGCCCTCTGGAGAGAGGGCCCAGTCCCCCCGACATACCCGGCACCGAGCCGGGATCATGGACTCTCGGGGTGGGACGGCGCACCACGAAGCGATCAACGACCACGAAGCGATCAACGATGGAGAAGCGCGGAAGATGCAGCAGGTCGTGATCGCCAATCGGCTGACAGACGGGGTGGTGGTTTTTCTGGGCAAAAATCGCTGCTGGGTGGAACGCTTGGAGGACTGCCCCGCCACCGAGGAACCCCAGGAGGCGAGTGCGCTTCTGGCTCTGGGCACAAAGGCCGAAGAGGACCAGTTGGTGGTTGGACCCGACCTCATCGAAGTCGAAATTTCCGACGGCGCGATGGTTCCCGTCAAGATGCGCGAAGCCATGCGGGCCAAAGGGCCGAGCACCCGAACTGACCTGGGCAAGCAAGCGGGGAATTGAAGTGTACGAATACGACGAATTCGACGCCGACTTCGTAAATCAACGCGCCCGGCAGTTCGGGCGACAAGTGCAGAGCCGATTGTCGGGAAGCCTGACCGAGGATCAGTTCCGGCCGATTCGGTTGATGAACGGTCTCTATCTTCAGCTTCACGCCTATATGCTGCGAGTCAATGTCCCCTACGGCTGCCTCGGCGCCAAGCAAATGCGAAAGCTTGCCCACATCGCCCGGGTCTACGACAAGGACTACGGGCACCTGACCACGCGTCAGAACATGCAATTCAACTGGATCAAACTTTCAGATATGCCCGAGATTCTGCTCGAACTGGCGTCGGTGGAAATGCACGGCATCCAGAGCAGTGGCAACTGCATCCGAAATATCACCGCCGACGAGTATGCGGGGGTGGCCGCCGAGGAAATCGAGGACCCCCGGGTCTACTGCGAAATCCTTCGCCAGTGGTCAAGCCTTCATCCCGAGTTCAGCTTTCTCCCGCGCAAGTTCAAAATCGCCGTGACGGGTTCCGAGAAGGACAGGGCCGTGGTCAAGGCGCACGATATCGGCCTGCGTTTGCACCGAAACGAAGCGGGCGAAGAGGGCTTCGAAGTTTTCGTGGGCGGCGGCCTCGGACGTACGCCCTTTATCGGTAAATCCATTCGTTCTTTTCTACCCACCGAGCACGTCCTTTCCTATTGCGAGGCCATCCTTCGGGTCTACAACCAACTCGGACGCCGCGACAACAAGTACAAAGCCCGGATCAAGATCCTCGTGCATGAAATGGGAAGCGAGGCCTTCTCGGAACAAGTCGAAAACGAATGGGCCGAAATCAAGGATACCGCCCTGGCACTTCCCCAGGCCGAGATCGAACGAGTTCGGGGATTCTTCGCGCCCCCGGCATACGAAGCCCTGCCCGATCAGGACCCCGCCTTTGACGCCCGACGCAAAGCGGAACCCGCCTTCGCGCTCTGGGCTCGGCAACAACTCGCTGCCCACAAAGAACCGGGCTACGCCATCGTCAATGTCTCCTGCTCGCCGGTGGGCAAGCCGCCGGGGGACATATCCTCGGCCCAGATGGAAGGCTTCGCCGATCTTGCCGATACCTACAATTTCGGCGAGATGCGAGTGACCCACAACCAGAACCTCGTCCTCACCGATGTCCGGAAGAAGGATCTCTTCGAACTGTGGCGGAAACTGGTGGAACTCGGGCTGGCTACCTCGAACCACGGACTGATCGGCGACACCATTTGCTGCCCGGGCCTCGACTATTGCGCGCTCGCCACTGCGCGATCGATCCCCCTGGCCGAAAAAATTTCTGAACGCTTCGCCGACCCCGCCAAGCAGGAGGAGATCGGCGAGATCTATCTGAACATGTCGGGCTGCATCAACGCCTGCGGCCACCATCATGTGGGCAATATCGGCATCGTAGGGGTGGACAAGAAAAACACCGAACTCTACCAGCTGATGCTCGGCGGATCCGCGGAAGAGGATGCCTCATTGGGCAAAATCCTGGGACGGGGCTTCGACGAGGACGGCATCGTCGATGCCGTCGAAAATGTCATCAACACCTATCTCGATATGCGCGAGTCGGGCGAAAAGTTCATCGAAACCTATCGCCGGCTTGGGCCCGACCCCTTCAAAGACAGGCTTTACAGTGCCCCTGCTTAAGAACGCCAAAATCATCGAGGACCCCTACACCCGCGTCGAGGGCGACGAACCCCTCCCCGATCAAGGTGCGGTTCTGGTAGAACTTGCCCGCTGGCAGACCGATCGCGATACGCTGATCGCCCGGGACGCAGATGTTGGCGTTCAACTGACCAGCGCCGACCCACCGGGGGCTATCGCAGACGATCTCCTCCACCTATCGCTGGTCGCCCTGGAATTTCCCGCTTTTACCGATGGACGCGCCTACAGCTATGCACGCCTGCTTCGAGAGCGCCATGGCTACCCCGGCGAGATTCGCGCCGTGGGCGACGTGCTCATCGAGCAATTGCATTTCATGCACCGGGCTGGCTTCGACAGCTTCGAGTTCAGCAGCGATCAGCCCGAAAGGGACTGGACGATCGCCCAGTCCGATATGCAGGTCTGGTACCAGTCGACGGGCGACAAGCGGCCCACCGCGGCCCAACTCCGCCGGCGCTGAACCGCGCCCCTACCATCGCCTCGGGATGGCCTCGGGATGACCTCGGGGCAACTTTCGAGCGAGCGGCTTCGAGGACCAACGCCAATGGATACCCGCAATGGCTTCGTCGAGACCGTCGGGAATACGCCGATGATCCGTCTGAACAAAATTTCAGAGGAAACCGGATGTGAGATTCTCGGGAAAGCCGAGTTCCTCAATCCGGGCGGATCGGTCAAGGATCGGGCGGCCCTCGCCATTGTCCGCGACGCCGAGACCAAAGGCCAGCTTCGCCCCGGCGGCGTGGTCGTCGAGGGAACCGCAGGCAATACCGGGATCGGCTTGGCCCTAGTGGGCAATGCTCTGGGCTATCGCACGGTGATCGTAATCCCGGATACCCAGAGCCAAGAAAAAAAAGACATGATCCGCCTGTGCGGCGCCGAACTTCTCGAGGTTCCCGCCGTGCCCTACAAGAACCCGGACAACTACGTCCATGTCTCGCGGCGGTTGGCCGAAAAATACGCCGAAAAGGAAGAGAACGGCGCCATCTGGGCCAACCAGTTCGATAACACCGCCAACCGTCTCGGCCACTTCGCCACCACGGGCCCCGAAATCTGGCAGCAGACCGACGGAAAGCTGGACGCTTTCATCTGTGCCGTCGGGACCGGCGGCTCGCTCTGGGGCATCAGTTCGGCGCTCAAAGAGCGCAACAAAGATATCGTCATCGGTTTGGCCGACCCCGAAGGCGCCGCCATCTACAACTATTTCAAGAATGGTGAGGCCAAGGGGAGCGAGGGCAGTTCGATCACCGAGGGGATTGGCCAGGGTCGAATCACGGGGAATATCGAGGGCACTCCTGTGGACATCCCCCACAAAATTCCCGATACCGAGTGGCTCCCGGTCGCCTACGACCTGCTG
>DUCH01000462.1:0-9349 GCA_012959865.1 Myxococcales bacterium
CGAGTTCCTCGCGGCTTTGACGACGGTCGCTGCGAATGCTCTCCAATTCGGCCAACAGCATATCCACGGCACGTCGGGTCTCGGGCACCCGGGTAAAGGTCGAAACCGAGAAGGGTCCCGGCCGACTCCGCTTGCTAAAACCCGAACGCACCCCGTAGGTCAGACCCTCCTCCGAACGCAGTTTTGCCATCAGGCGCGACGAAAACCCGCTGCCGCCCAGGGTCGCATTGAGGAGCGAGGCGGTCACTCGCCGGGGATCGGTACGGGCGATCCCTTCGTGGGCGATGAGGATGCGAGCCTGATTGAGATCGGGCTTGTCGGCGATGACGATTCGCCGCCCGGTGGGCGTGATAGCGGGCGGGGGCGGCGTCCCGGCGGGTTGCAGATCGCCCCCCGCCCCGGCCGACCAATCCCCGAAGCGAGAGGTCAGTGTGGCGAGGAAAGCCGCCGGGATCACGTCTCCCGAGACCGAAAGAATCGCGTTGCCGGGCAGGAAAAACCCGCGATGGAGATCGCGCACAGCCGCTTCGTCTAGGGTCTTCACCGTTTCGGGAAGCCCCGAAATCGGAACGCCATAGCGATGCTCGGGATAGAGGATCGCCATGGCCTCTCGACGAATGAGTTCGGCGGGGTTGTCGTTGGCGGCTTCGAGCCCCGCCAACTGTTCGCTTCGGGCCTTCTCCACCTCTACGGGGGCAAAGCGCGGCGCCCGCACCACGTCGTCCAGAATATCCAGCAAGAAGTCCAGATCCCGAGACAGACCCGAGACCGCAACCGACATCGAATCCCAGCCCGCGGAAACCCGCAACGACGCGCCCAGGGCGTCCACGGCTTCCGCCAGGGCCAGGGCGTCGCGATTCCCGGCACCGCGATTCATCAACTCGGCGGTCAACTCGGCCAGTCCCGCGCGATCCGGATCCACCGAGCCCGCACCCGAGCGCACGGTGAGGCTCAAGCTCACCGTGGGCAACCGGTGATCCTCGAGCAGCATGATCACCAGACCGTTGTCCAATCGCGTGCGGGTCAACGCGTCGGCAGAAACCACCGGGCCCTGCTTGAGCGGCGGCGGCGGCTGTTCCCAGGCAGGCTTGTCCGACGGCCACTGCGCACAACCGAACCCCGCCACAAAAACGAGGGCCAAGGCCAATCGCGAAAGAGAGACGGCGCCAAGCCGCGCCCGGGTGGATCGATTTCGTCGATGCCAGCGCATCATGGGGTCTCCTCAATCGGGCTGGCCGCGGTCTCGGGCGGGGGCACAACTTGCACCACGCTGCGTTTCTCCTTCACGAGATAATGACCGATCACGCGCTTCACATCGGCGGCGGTAACCGCCTGAATCCCTGCCAGGCGCTCGTCGAGGCTGCGTACGCGGCCCAGAAAAACATATTCATTGCCGATTCGTCCGGCCAGGGAGTGGGATGTCGCCAAACCCTTCACCAGGCCGACCTCCAACTGCCGCTTGGCTTTTTCGAGTTCCGCGGCGCCGACTTCTTCGTCGGCCATACGGTCGATTTCTGCGAAGAACAACGCCTCGACGCGATCGATATCCTCGCCGGGGCGAACACCCGCCACTGCGAAAAAAAGTCCGGCTTCCTGCAGGGCCCAGTAGCCTCCCTCGGCGTAGAGCGCCTGCTCGTTCTCGTAGACAAGCCTGCGGTAGAGACGGCTCGAGCGTCCGGCCGAAAGAATCTGGCTGGCGACGTCGAGAGCGTCGCCGTCGGGATGCCCCGCTTTCGGAGCGTGCCAGGCGCCGTACAAGAGAGGGATCCGGGCCGGGTAGACGATTGTTGATCGACGTTCGCCCCGCTGCTCGACGACCTTACCCGGGTTTCGCGGTATGGCTTCGGCGCGGCGCACCCCGCCGAATTCTTGCTCGACCAGGGCCAGGGTCTCCGCAGTATCGAAATCCCCGACAATGACGAGCACGATGTTATTCGCCGAATAGTAGGTCTCGAAAAAATCGCGACAGGCTTCGACGGTCACCGCCTCGATATCCGCTCGCCACCCGATCACGGGCCAGTGGTAGGGATGCGCCTGCCAGGACAGCGCCGCCAGAGCCTCGAAGGCCAGTCCCCCGGGCCGGTCTTCGGTGCGCATTCGGCGCTCCTCGAGAACCACCTCCCGTTCGCTCGTGAGCGTCTCCGCGCTGATATCCAAATTTTTGACACGCTCGGCTTCCAGGGCCAGAACCAGGGGCAGCGACTCCGCAGTAACGTCTTCGTGGTACACCGTGACGTCGCGTGACGTGTACGCGTTGATCCGGCCTCCCCGGGCCCCCACCAGGCGCGCGTGTTCCTCGGGCGCGATTTTTTTCGACCCCTTGAACATCATGTGCTCGAAGAGATGGGCGATTCCCGTGTAGAAGGTTTCATCCTTGGACCCCGCTCGGACCCACATTTGAAAAGACACCACCGGGGTATTGTGATCTTCCAACGTCAGAATCGTCAGGCCGTTGGGAAGGATCGTTGTCTGCAGCCGAGCGGCGGGATCATCGACGGCAAGGGCCGCGCCGGCGCCGGCCATCTGCAAGCCGGCAACCTGCAAGACGAACGCCACCAAGACGAGGAAGCGACCGCCGGACTGGCCACCAACCAAAGAGTAGAGAGAGCAGGACATGGCGCAGTACCCTATCGGGTGGATGGGCGGGTGTCGAGGAGGAGTTGTAGGCTCTTGACGCCGCGCGACGCCGGCACACGGGCTCTGGGGTCGGCGAGCGGGGAGAAAATCGGGACGCACGGAACAAAGTGCCGGAATCCGAGCGATCCCCGGGGAGACACAACCTTGGAAGCGAGCCAGAACGACCGTGAGCTGAGCCAGCTCCTCGATGCCGCGCACACCATCGCGGTCGTTGGAATCAAAGAAGGCGAGCGCGACGACGCCTACCGGATTCCCCTTTACATGCAGACGCACGGGTACCGGATCGTTCCCGTCAATCCCAAGCTGACCCAAGTTCTCGGCGAGCAGGCTCATCCAAGTTTGTCGGCACTCCCCGAGTCGGCGCCCGCCATCGATATTGTCAACCTTTTCCGCGCCGCCAATCAAATCGCTGCACATGTAAACGAGATCCTCGAACTCAGTCCTCTTCCGCGGGCGGTCTGGATGCAGTTGGGAATCGAAGACGGACCGTCGGCCAAACGTCTCCGCGCCGCCGGTATTCAGGTCATCCAAGACCGCTGCATCATGGTGGACCATCGGCGCCTGGCCGCGCCCCCCGTCTAGCGCTGCGGCGAAAAGAGCCCGCGGGGCTACCTTACTCTCCTATGGCGAAGCGCGAGACATCCAGAACGGTCTACTCTTCCGAACTCGGACGCATGTGCGCGCACTGCGGGCTCCCCGCGTCGCGATGCCAATGCCGCGCCAATCCGCGCGGTCGCTCCGGAGGACAGCGATCCTCGACGCTGGCGTTGTCGAACCCCGAGAGCGACGGATTCGTCCGCGTCGGCCGCAGCAGTCGCGGACGCGGGGGAAAGACGGTCACTCTGGTGGAGGGCGTACAACTGTCGGGAACCGAATTGCGCGAACTCGCCCGCGACCTGAAGCGGCACTGCGGAACCGGCGGCGCTCTGAAAGAGGACACCATCGAAATACAGGGGGATCAACGCGATGCCCTGGTGAAAACCCTGGAGGAGCGCGGCTTCCGGGTGAAGCGCAAGGGCGGCTGAACTCCCCCTCAGCGGGACGAATCGGCGTCGACGCGGGCGTCCCGAGCGCAGCCACTCCCCTGTCGAGAAAGCGTTTTTTCGGCTAGTCTCGGCCCCGAGTCGCTTCCTCCCATGACCTCCGCTTGGCGAACGCCTCCAGATATATTTTCGGCTTGGCCGGCCGCCGCCTCGGAGGGTGTTGTTTGGTTCGGACCCGCAATCGGCCGATTCTGCTTTGGGTGGATCGCTAACGCGCGGCCTGAACTGAGTCGTAAGGTGGGGGCTGACTTGAATCCAGCACCCAACCGGTGGCTGAAAATCGCCGCCCCACACAGAGGTCGGCGGAGATCACGCCCCGGTCGAACCCAGCCACAAAGATCCCGGGAGGAGCCCCTTCATGGCCGATACAGCCGAAATGGCCGAGACAGCAGAACTCCGCGTCGGTGACCAGACCGTCCAACTTCCCGTGATCACGGGCAGCGAAGGCGAACGCGCCATCGATATCAGTCGGCTTCGAGCGGAAACCGGCTGCATCACCCTGGATCCCGGCTACGCGAATACCGGTTCCTGCCAGAGCGCGATCACATTCATCGACGGCGAGAAGGGCATCCTTCGCTATCGCGGCATCCCCATCGAGGAACTCGCCGAAAAATCGAATTTTCTTGAGGTCTCGTACTTGTTGATGTACGGCAACCTGCCCAACGCCGACCAACTCGACTACTTCACCAATTCGATCAACCACCACACCATGCTCCACGAGGACTTCAGGAAATTCTACGCCTCGCTCCCCAAGGATGCGCACCCCATGGCGGCCTGTTCCGCTGCGGTGGGTGCACTCGCCACTTTCTATCCCGATTCCCTCGACCCCCGCGACGAGCACGAGGTCGAGGTCTCGGTGCATCGACTCATCGCGAAATTCCCCACCCTCGCCTCCTACGCCTATAAGCACTCGGTGGGCCAACCCTTCATGTACCCGAACAACGGCTTCGACTACGTGGGCAACTTCATGTGGATGATGTTTGGCAACCCATGCGAGGAGTACGAGGTCGACGAAGTGGTCCGCAAGGCCCTCGACCTGCTGTTCATTCTTCATGCCGACCACGAACAGAACTGCTCGACCTCGACGACTCGCTTGGTGGGTTCTTCCATGGTCAATCTTTTCGGGGCGATTTCGGCGGGGATCAATTCGCTTTGGGGTCCGCTGCACGGTGGAGCCAACCAGCAAGTCATCGACATGCTCGCCGCCATCCGGGACGAGGGCATGACGGGGCGGCAATTCGTCGAGCGAGCAAAGAGCAATGACGACACCTCGCGGCTCATGGGCTTTGGCCATCGGGTCTACAAGAACTTCGACCCCCGAGCGCGCATCATCAAGAAGGCCTGCTTTGACGTTCTCAACCAACTTGGCGTCCACAGCCCGCTTCTCGAGATCGCGGTGGAACTCGAAGAGATCGCCCTCAAGGACGACTACTTCGTCGAGCGGAAACTCTACCCGAACGTGGACTTCTACTCGGGCGTGATTTACAACGCGATCGGAACGCCTTCGAATATGTTCACGGCGCTCTTTGCTCTGGGCAGGCTGCCCGGTTGGATCGCCCAGTGGATCGAGTTGCACAGCGATCCCGATTTCAGGATCGGCCGCCCGCGTCAGATCTACACGGGACCCACCCAAAATGCCTGGATCCCCGTCGAAGAGCGCTGAGACCAAGTCCTCGAAGACCAGGTTTGTGTCGAAACACCGGCCGGCTTCTTCAGTCGCCGATTTGTTCAGTCGCCGATTTGTTCAGTCGCCGACTTGCTCAGTCCCCGGCCTGCCGCGCGTCGAGGTAACGCCGGATCAACCCCCGGGTCGAGCCGTCGTGATCGGGGCCGGGCCCCGTCCCGGTTTCAATTTCGGCGAAAATTCGCGCCGCGAGATCTTTCCCCAGCTGGACGCCCCACTGATCGAACGCGTTGACCCCCCAGACCGTGGCCTGGACGAAGACCTTGTGTTCGTAAAGGGCGACCAACTGCCCCAAAACTCGAGGCGTCAAGAGCGGCGCCAGCAGGGTATTGCTCGGTCGGTTGCCGGGACAGGCCTGGTGGGGCTCGCCCGGGGATCCAAAGGCCAAGGCTTCGCTCTGGGCAAAGCAGTGGGCCATCAGACGGTCGTGATGATCGGCCACCCGGTGGTGGGCGCGGGCAAACGCGATGAAATCGCAGGGGACCCGGCGCGTTCCTTGATGGAGCAACTGAAAAAAAGCGTGTTGGCCTGGCGTCCCCGTCTGTCCCCAGACAATCGGCGCCGTGTGATGATCGAGCGGGGCGCCCATGATCCCAACGCTCTTGCCGTTGCTCTCCATCTCAAGCTGCTGGAGATAGGCGGGGAATTCGCCGAGTCCCTCGCTGTAGGGCGCGACGCAATGGGTCTCGGCATCGAGAAAGCCGCCGTACCAAACCCCCAGCAAGCCCAGCAGCACGGGCATGTTCGCCTCCAGGGGCGCGCGACGAAAATGCGCGTCCATCGCGTGCATACCCCCGAGCACTTCGCGAAAGGCTTCGGGGCCCACGGACAACATCAGCGAGAGACCCGCCGACGAGGCCAGGGAAAAACGACCGCCCACCCAATCCCAGAACTCAAAGCAATAAACCGGGTCGATGCCGAATCGCCCGGCGGCTCCCGCATCCGCCGATGCCGCGACGAAATGTCGAGCCACCGCAGCCTCGTCGCCGAGCGCCCCAACCAGCCAGTCCCGCGCCGCGCGGGCGTTGGCCAGGGTTTCTTCGGTAGCGAAGGTCTTTGAGCAGACCACGAAGAGCGTCTCGGCGGGGTCAAGGGATTCCACCCGGGTGGCGAAATCATCTCCGTCGAGATTGGCCAGAAAGTCCACTTGAAGATCGGAACTCGCGTAGGGGCGGAGCGCTCGACAGGCCATTCTAGGCCCCAGATCCGAACCCCCGATGCCTATATTCACCACACGACGGATTCGCTTCCCGGTATGCCCCGTCCATCGGCCCGACCGCACCTTGAGGCAGAATTTCTCCATGCGCGCGAGCACCCCCTGCACCCGTTCGCCCACGTCTTCGCCCTCGATCTTGCTCTCGCTTCCCGCCGGCGCCCGCAAAGCGACATGAAAAGCCGGACGGTCTTCGCTGACGTTGAGCCGCGCCCCGGCAAAGAGGGCCTCGATGCGCTCGGGCAACTGCGTCGCCCGGGCCAACTGAGCGAGCAGGGCCAGGGTCTCATCGGTGACGAGGTTCTTCGAATAGTCCAGGAGCAGATCTTCGTGCTCGACCCGCAATCGTGCGGCGCGCCCGGAATCCTCGAGGAAGAGCGAAGCGAGATCCAGCTCGCCCGTGGCGGCCCGGTGTGCGGACAACTCAAGCCATTCGGGAAGACGGGTCAATGGACCGCTGGGAGGGCTCACATCCATTCGGGGACTCGCCGCTAGGGGCCGACTTCGACGTAAACGGTGACGGAAGCATGCACGCGAATGCCGCCGGGGCTCAGGGTCGTGGGGGGGGCGGACGATGGGCCCGCGGATTTGGCAAGCATCCGCACCTCGCGGACGATGGGCGCCGGCGCTGCACCCGAATCCTCCACCGAGAGAACGCGAATCACCTGCATGTCGATGGCCTTCGCCATCACGCCCGCGCGCTCCACTCCGCTCCGAGTCGCATCCGCCAGGGCTTGACGCTGGGCGGGAGCGTCGTCGGCCAGCCCATAGCTGACCTGCTGAATCTCACTCGCCCCCGCTTCGGAGGCGGCGTCGATCACCCGCCCAGCGGCGGTGACGTCCTCCAGGGTGACCCGCAACCGGTTGCGAACGATGAAGCCGTCGAGCCGTTGGCCCTGTCCCGTGATGTACTTGTAGTTCGGAGCCAGCGAATAGCCCCCGCTCGAGATCTCGGCGCCTTGTCCCAAGGCTTTGCCCAGCGCGGTCGTCACCCGCTTGCTCTCCCCGGCATTGGCCTCGACGGCGCGGGAAGCCTCGACGTCCCGAGTCACGATGGCGAGATCCACCCAGGCTCGATCCGGAGCAACCACCACCACGGCTTCGCCGGATGCGCGAATCCGAGTCGCCGAGATCACGCCGGAGTCGGTGGAGTCGGTGGACTCGGCGAGGCAGCCCCCCGGAGCCAGACCGAGGGCGAGGAGCAAAAGCACGGCCAAGGCCCCGCGTATCGGAGCGGACGAAGCCGGCGCCGCCAGTGAGGAACAAGTCATCATGCGGGGCAGCGTACAGCAAAGCAGCGAGGACGAAAGCGTTGCGGCCCCCCCCCGGCGCTGTTTCGGGTCTGGCGGCCGCATGGCTTCGAAAGAGAGCCCTGTTGGGTTGGCAGAAGCATGACCGCCGGAGCATTCGCTCCTCCACGGGTGCCGCCGGGCGCCGGCCCTGGGCTACCTTCGATCGCATGAAGTTCGGAATCGCCTTGGGGGCGCTGAATCCCGCTTTCTTCGCCGACGCGGTGGTCGAAGCCGAAGCGCTCGGATTCGAGTCCTGTTGGCTGCCCGAGCACCTGATCCTCACCGACGACATGCAGGGCTCTCCGCATCCCGGGCAGGATCTCCCTCCGATTCCGCCCACCACTCCGGTCTTCGATGCCTTCGCGATGCTCGCCTTTCTGGCCGGGCGCACCACGCGCATTCGCCTGGGGACCAACGTCTATCTGATGGGATTGCGCCATCCCTTCGCCGCGGCCCGTGCGGTGCAGACCTTGGATCTCGTCTCCGGGGGCCGGGCCGAAATCGGCATCGGAGCCGGCTGGTTGCGCGAGGAATGGCGGGCCGCCGGCCTCGACCCCCGCACCCGGGGCCGACGCCTCGACGAAGCCCTCGAGGTCTGCCGCCGGCTCTGGACCGAGCCCGTCGTCGCCCATCGGGGCGAGTTCTTCGAATTCGACGCCGTTCATTTTGAACCCAAGCCGGTTCAGACGCCGCACCCACCGATCCATGTTGGGGGCGTGTCCGAAGCCGCTCTGGTGCGCGCGGCACGCGCCGGCGACGGCTGGATCGGCATGGAGGAGCCCCTCGAACAAGTTCGCCGATCCATTGCCCGGCTCGCGGCGCTGCGCCGGGAATTCGGCCGCGATGGCCAGCGCTTTGAGATCACCGTCGGGGCCCCGCCGAAAGATCGCGATGCGGTGATGCGCTTCGAAGAGGCGGGCGTCCACCGCATCATTGTGCGCCCATGGCGCCGGTCACCCGAGGCCGTCGACGGCCTCCGCGCGTTCGCGGACCGCTTCTTCTAGACCCAGAGTAGGCCCGGCCCAGGCCCTGTGCAGGCACTTGCAGCTGCCTCTCAGCCCACGGCGGAGGGCGGGAAACTCGGCCGCCGCCCCCGTCCCCCCGACCCCACGCCACGAACGATTCACGGGCCTCGCACACCCTCGACCGGCCCCGCGAGGTCCACGTACAGCGGGTTGCTGAGCGCCACCACCGCCTCGCCCTCCAGCACCTCGAAACGCACGAAGGTGGGGGCGTCCACCGCGAAGCCCACAGGCCGGGACCACGATTCACCGTCGACCTCGAATTGGCCCAGGGAAGCGCCGTCGCGAATCAACCGAATCGACTGTCCCTCCCGCAAACCTTCGGCGTAAAAAGTCAATTCAACCGGCCCGGGCGCGCGCACCAGAACATCCCCCATTCGCCCTCCCCCCTCGGCACGAATATCCAGGCTCCCCCCAAACCGGGTGGGATCGCCGAAATAGACCCGGCCCGCCCCGAG
>DUCH01000462.1:9444-12750 GCA_012959865.1 Myxococcales bacterium
CCACGGCCCAACCCACATCGGCGTCGTGGGAATCGCTCACCCCCACGCCCACCAGGCGAATGCCCGCGCGCCCAAGGCCATCCCAAAGCGCGACATAGCCGGGAAGCCCGAAACCCCGGGCGTCGTAGCCCACTTCGAGCAGGTCGACCCCGTACGCGCGGTTGGCAATCAAACGTCCGAGGGCCGCGTCAAAATGGGTCTGTGCCCAGGACGAATCGGCGATGGACGTATCGAACATGACGCCGAAGTAGTGGTTCAGGGAGACCAGGCCCCCGTGATCGTGGACGAAGGCCACGGCCTCGGGTGGCGTGTAACCGTGGGGATGCGCGGCTGCATCCGCCAGGGGGATGTCGGCCCCGTAGGCGTTCAGGTGCGCGGCGTAGGAAATTTCCTGCCCCACATGGTGGACGAGTTCGCCGTCCTCGAGCGCGTCGGCCATGCGCCGGGCCTCGGCGAAGAGGGCATCCCCCACGCGATCGCGCTCGATGCGGAGGGAATCCAAATAGACTTCGGCGCGCGCCGAGTCGCGCACCTCCACGACGAGCGAGAGCGAAACCAGGGAGTTGTCCCCGCCTCCAACCCCCGCCGCCCGGGCGTCCTCGCTGATTTCGAGCACCCAGTCGTTCCAAACTCCGGGTGCCGCCCGCAGCGGGACCGTGACGATCTCCACCTCGCGGCCGCTTGCGTCGTGGCGAACCACCTCCGTGGACGGCACCGACCGGCTGTCCTGGAGTTCCTCGGCGGACGCCTCGGGGTTCAACTCGGACAACACGTAATCGATCCGCACGCCGCTCCCCGGCGCCGCCTGGGAGAGCCCCACGCGCACCAAAATCCGCGCCGCGCCGCGCAAAACCACGGGCAAGGCCGAGAGCCGAATCCGAACCCCCGACGCCAGGCTGGCGATATGCCGGCGCCGGGAGGCATCGAAACCCAGCAGGATCTGCTGGACCCCGCGCCGGGTGCCCGTCGCCTGCAGGTGCAGGCTATGGGTTCCGTCGCGAGCGACGTCCGCGCTGACTTCAACGACCCGCTTCCCGGGCAGGGGCCAAGGCGACGCAACCGGGCGCCAACTCTTCTGCACCCACTCAAGGCTGTCGGGCGGAGGCGGCGCAGCCGGATCGCTCCCCGACGCCCAATCCGGGAACGCGGCCCGGCCATCCCAGTGCCACCCGCGATAGGGCGCCGGTACGCGTTTGATTTCCTCGAGTCCCTCCTCGAAGTCGAAGCGTTCGACGTAGGTATGCGCGGCAATCCGCCAATCGTGATCGGTCCACCAAAGCACATCCACCCCGGTTCCCAGGGCCTTGGCACCGGCGGCGTGGGCCCGCATGGAGGCCTTGCCCTCGCTCATGGAGCCGTGCAGATGAAGCGCCACCCCGTAGGGGCGCTCGGGCGGCGAGCCGGGTTCGGGCGCGCAGGCGCCGCCCCCGACGAGAACCGCCAAGCCGGCGGCGAGCGCCACCGGGTTCGAAAACCAAAGCGCGAGGGGCCGACCCAGCATCCCCATGGCTTCAGCGCCCACTCGAGGCGAGGACCGACTCGTAATCCAGGCCCAGACAAGCGATCAGCCCGGCCACCGCGGCCAAGGCGAGCCCGCGCCGGGCAAGCGAGGCGGACTTCCAATCCTGGCGACCCCCGGTCCCCAGCAGTGCGGCGCCCAAAATAAAAAACAGCATCGAGGGCAAGCGAAAGCGCGACATGGAAAATGTCACGATGGAGGGCAAGAGTTGGGCGAACAGGAAAAGTCCAAAGAGCGCGGACAGATCCCGACGACGCGCGAGCACCCACCCCGCCGCCCCTGCGAGCAGAACTCCCACGTAGGCCGCCACGACCCCGGCGACCGCCAGCGCGCGAAAGGTCGGCGCCTCACCGAAGGGAAGCGCCAGCCGGTAGCGCCAACCCCCGCCGCCCCCTTCGGGCGCGAGCAGCCGTCGAACCGCGAAGGAGGTGGGCGTGAAGAAGCGCGGCCCCTCCTCGGCGAGTTTTTCCAGGGGCCAAGCGGGCAGGCGGCTGCGAATCGAACCCATCGCGCGCTCCCGGGCGATGGTGTCGATCTCTAGGGGATTCGCGCTCAGGCTCCCGTACTCCTGCATCCCCTGATAGCGCGAGATCGGGTGATTGCCGATAAAGAGATTCATGCCGCCGGTTCGCGTAATCAGCGCCAGGGGGAGGTCCGGGCGGTTGATATGCACGACCCAGGGCGCGAGGGTCAGGGCCGCGGCGGCCAAGAGGCACCCGGCGCGCCCGGCAGCGGCGCCGGGGCTTGGCCGCCAGCTTTGCCAGGCCACCCAGCCTGCGGCCAGAGGCAAGAAGACGACCCCCGACTCCTTGGTGAGCGCGCTCACCCCCAGCAGGACCCCGGCGCCCAGGGCCCGCCCCCAGGAGGCGGGGCCCTTGCCAGCGATCAAGAGCGCCACCGCCAGGGCGAGCCAAAAGAGATACAGCGGCTCGCTCCAGAGGAAATGACTGAAGGCGATGAAATTCGGGTAGAGGGCCACGCCGAGGGCGCCCAACAGACCGGCGCCCACGCCCCCCCAGGCGCGTCCGATCCAGTAGGCGGGCAGCACCGTCAGGCTGGACGCCAATACGTTGACGCTTTTAGCGATCTCCGCCGAGATGCCGAAGCCTCGAAACGCCGCCGTATACGCAACGATGGCCCCGGGAGCGCGGCCGCTGTCGGCGATCCCCGATGGGCCCATGAAGCGCCGCACCGCCCGGGCAAAATACTCGGGTTCATCGCCGGCCAGGGGGGTATCGAGGCTGACCCAAAGCGCGCACAGGCGCAGGCCGAGAGCCCCGAGAAAGATCAGCGCCAGCGCCCGGCCGGGCCGTAACGTCGCCTCGGTAAATCCCGTCGCAAAACCCCTCACAAAACCCTTCGCGTGCCCTGCCCGCCCCACCCCACCCCCGCGCCCGGAAGCGTGGTTGCCCCGGCGTCCCCAGTGTCGGAGGGTTGGCGGATTCCTGCAACGCGGGGGTCTCGTGCTCGCGCCAACCCAGTCTCAAGGCGGCCTGGGCCGAAGCCCGGGGCGGCCACAAAAAGCAGCCACAAAAAAAGAGGGCCGGGCAAGAAGCCCGACCCCCAACTTTTTTCGTTCGTCTCGTTCGTGCTGAATACTACGGACGAGATGGCTTAAGCATCGGCTAGAAGACGCTCTGGCCGTCGCTCGCGGTGCAGGGCCCGACCTGATCGGTTTCGGTGATCGCACAGGTATGGCCTGCAGTGGCGGTTGCGGCAGTCGTGCTCTTCTTGTAGCCCCAAGACTGGAGAGTCGTGTCGCCATCGATGTCGGCCGTCGCCGTGGC
>DUCH01000463.1 GCA_012959865.1 Myxococcales bacterium
ATCTCTGTCAATTCGTCGATCCTATGGGGCCACGTAACCTCGGAGACCCCCATGAATTTCGATTTCTCAGACGACCAAAAATTTTTGCAGCAAACCGCTCGCGATTATCTGGCCGAACACTCCCCCCTCTCGGCTTGCCGAGAAATTCTCGAAACCGAGAAGCCCTACGCCGACGATCTCTGGAAGGGCGCCGCCGAAATGGGCTGGCAGGGCGCTGTGATCCCCGAGGCATACGGGGGGGCGGGCTTTGGTCACCTCGAATTGGCAATGATCGCCGAGGAAATCGGCCGCGCCTTGGCCCCGATCCCCTTTTCGTCCAGTGTCTATTTTGCCACCGAAGCCATCCTCCAGGCGGGCAGCGAAGAACAGAAGAAGAAGTATCTGCCGAGCCTGGCCAGCGGCGAGACCATTGGAACCTTCGCGTTTACCGAGAAGGCCGGCCAAAACGACGTCGAGAACGTCGAGGCCAAAGTAACCGACGGCAAGCTGAGCGGAACCAAATTTCCCGTGATCGACGGAGACATTGCGAATTTTGCCGTGGTGGCCGCTCAGGGGGACGGCGGTCTGTCCCTTTATCTCGTCGACCTGCAGGGCGAAGGCGTCCAGCGCGAGTCCGTGACCTCCTTCGACCCGAGCCGCTCCATGGCCCGGGTGGCATTCGACTCCGCGGGTGCAGAACTCCTGGGCGAAGCCGGAGGGGGCGCGGCATTGGCGAGCCACCTGCTCGATCGGGCTGCGGCCCTGATGGCCTTTGAACAACTGGGAACCGCCCAGGCCTGCTTCGATATCACCAAGGAGTTCACCACCGGCCGCTATGCATTCGGCCGACCCGTTGCTTCCTTTCAGAGTATCAAGCACCGGCTGGCGGATATGTGGTGCGAGATCGAACTCGCGCGAAGCAACGCCTACTACGGAGCCTGGGCACTCTCGAACGAGGAGAAGGAACTCGACGTCGCCGCTTGCGTCGCTCGCATCCAGGCGAGCGAGGCGCTGGAGCAGATCTCTGTCGAGATGATCCAGATGCACGGAGGGGTGGGGTATACCTGGGAATACGACTGCCACCTCTTCTACCGACGCGCCAAACTCCTCGGTGCCGTCCTCGGCGGATCGGCCCAGTGGAAGAACAAGCTGGTCGACCGCATGCAAGCCCACGACGAGGACTGAAGGTCCCCGGCTGGACCTTTACGCCTACAGGCCAGAACTTTTACTGCCCGACGATCGCAGCCCCCAACTACTGTCCCCAGCCCCCAACTACTTTCCCCAACTCCCAACTACTTTCCCCAATGTGAGAGAGGCAAAGATGGATTTTAACGATACCCCCGAAGAAGCCGCATTCCGCGCGAAGGCACGCACTTGGCTCGAGGCCAACGCCGAACCCCTCAGCGCCAACGAATCCAAGCCCGGCCCCCTGGACGAGCGAGACGATCCGGCGACGATTCAATCCGCCAAGGACTGGCAGAAGAAGAAGGCCGACGCGGGCTGGGCCTGCCTCACCTGGCCCAAGGAATACGGCGGTCAAGGCGCCACGTCGATCCAGAACGTGATCTGGAATCAGGAGGAGGCGCGCTACAGCACGCCGCCGAACATCTACGGCATCGGACTCGGGATGTGCGGCCCGACCATCATGACCCATGGAACCGACACCCAGCGCGAGCGCTGGCTCCCTGAAATGCTTTCTGGCGTGAAGGTCTGGTGCCAACTCTTCAGCGAACCCGCCGCCGGGTCAGACTTGGCCGGGCTGCGCAGCACCGCTGTTCTCGACGGCAACGATTGGGTCATCAACGGCCAGAAGATCTGGACCACCGGCGCACAATTTTGCGATTGGGGGATCCTAGTGGTCCGCTCGGACGCCAATGTGGCCAAGCACTCGGGGCTCACCTACTTCGTGGTGGACATGCATTCGCCGGGTATCGAGATTCGGCCCATCACCCAGATCAATGGGGGCCGCGGCTTCAACGAAGTCTTTTTCACCGATGTGCGAATTCCCGATGACCAGCGCATTTCAGAGGTCGGCAACGGCTGGGCGGTGGCGATCACCACCCTGATGAACGAGCGCGCCTCCATCGGCGGCGGTGGCGGTGGCGGCAGTGTTCGCGACCTGGTGGAGTTGGCGAAGAGCGTGGAGATCGATGGGCGCCCCGCCCTGGAGCAGTCGGCGGTTCGCGAGAAAATCGCAACCTTCTACACGCGAACCAAGGGCCTGAAACTCACGGGCAACCGTACGCTCTCGGCACTCTCCCAAGGCAAGACGCCCGGTCCCGAATCCAGCCTCGGAAAGCTCGTGGGCGGGCGGCTCATCCAGGAAATGGCGGCCTTCGCCATGGATCTTCAGGGCGTCGCCGGCGTGCTCAACGACGCCGGAGCTTCGCCCCAATCCGCCGAGTGGCAAGATCGCTATCTCTCGATCCCGGGCCTGCGTATCGCGGGCGGAACCGACGAAATCCTGCGCAATATCATCTCCGAGCGCGTCCTCGGGTTGCCCCCCGAAGCGCGCGCCGACAAGGGCGTGGCCTTCAGGGACATCCCGACGGGTCCTCCCTCCAACTAAAGGAAGGGGGGCGGCGCGACGCCGCGATCCGTGCCGAATAAATACGTTCAGATCGATGGCGTGGCCACGTTCCTTCATCATACCGGCCCCAGCACCCTCCCCGAAGCACCGCCTTGCCTCAATCGGGGCAAGGCGGTGCTCTGCCTGCACGGCGCCGGCGGCAATGGCAATCTCTTCTCCGGACTTTTTGATGCGCTCTCGGAGAAGCATTCCCTGATGGCCTTCGACCAACCCGGCCACGGCCGCTCGGGGGGACTCGACAGCCTGGGGGCCATCGACGCCATGGCGGACTTCACCCTGGCATTGATCGCGAAACTCGGCCTTGAGAACCTGATCCTCCTGGGTCACGACATGGGGGCCGCTGTGGCCCTCGAATGCGCGCTCAAGTCGCCGGGTCGCTTCGGTGGACTGATCCTCTGCGCGGCCGGAGATCGCTTCGAACTTTCCGACGCCGCCCTTGCCCAGGCGCAGCGGGTACGCGCGGGCAAAGAGCGACGCCCCTTCGATCCCTCGGTCTTCGCGCCAGAAACCACGCCGGATGTCATGAAAAAGGCTTTCATGGAGGGCCTGAAGACCGATCCGCGCGCCACCCACGGCGATCTCAACGCCTGCCGGGACTGGAACCCCGGCCCGCGTCTGGCCGGAGTCGATTGTCCGGCCCGAATCCTTCACGGCGACGGCGAAATCGGCTGGGTGAAAGAGCGCGCCGCGGCCTTGGCCCACACGCTCCCGGCCGGAGAACTTGAGATTGTTCCGGCGGCGGGTCACGCCCTCTTGCTCGAAGCCCCGGAAGCCCTGGGCACCCGAGTGGGTACTTTCCTGACCCAAGGAGCGGTATGACGATCTCCGGGAAAATCGCCCTAGCGGGAGCGTATGAGCATCCCACGCGATGGGCGCCGGACAAGAGCGAATCGCTCATCATGGCCGAGTGCGCCCGGGGTGCGCTGGAAGATGCCGGGCTCGAGCTCTCCGATGTGGACGGCCTCTTCGCCGCCAGTATGTCCATGGGGATTATGGGCGTCGTCACTCTCGCCGAATACCTCAATATCAAACCCCGCTATCTGGACGGCACCAATATCGGCGGTTCGTCTTTTGTCGCCCATGTCAATCACGCCGCCGCGGCCATCCACGCCGGCCTGTGCGAGGTGGCGCTGATTCTCTACGGAAGCACCGCCGCCTCTAACGCCATGGCGATCGGCACCGGGCTCGGTGGCGGAGGCGGAGACCCCAACACCGCCTTTCTCTCCCCCTACGGGATGACCACGGTGGGGAGCTATGCGCTCATCGCTCAACGCCATGCCCACCTCTATGGAACCCGCCCCGACCAATTGGCGGAGATCGCCGTCACCATGCGACGCCACGCCTCGCTCAACCCCGAGGCCAAAATGCAGAACCTCATCACGGTGGACGACGTGCTGGAAAGCCGAATGATCTCCACACCACTCCACCTGCTCGACTGCTGCATCATCAGCGATGGCGGTGGAGCGCTGATCGTCACCAGCCTGGAGCGGGCACGGGACCTCGCCCAACCGCCGGTGGTGCTGCGTGGCTGCGGAGAAGCGGTCTGCCATCAGGAGATGGGCGCCCCGGACCTCCTCACCATCGCGGCCCGGCAATCCGGCGAGCAGGCCTTTGCCATGTCGGGAATCCGTCACGACGAAGTCGACCTGTGCACACTCTACGATTCCTTCACCATCACCGCGCTGGTTACCCTGGAAAACCTCGGCTTCTGCAAACCCGGCGAGGGGGGGGCCTTCGTCGAGGACGGGCGCATTGGCCTGGGGGGCGCACTCCCGGTAAACCCCGACGGCGGCGGACTTTCATCCAACCACCCGGGCATGCGCGGCATCTTCCTGGTCATCGAGGCCGTGCGACAACTGCGGGGCGGCCTCGGCCCGCGCCAGGTCGAGGATGCCGAGATTGCCCTGGTCCACGGGACCGGGGGAACGCTCGGCAGCCTGCATAGCGGTGCAACCCTGCTGCTCTCGAGGGACTAGGCCGAGGGCCGGAGAATTCATGAGTTCACGCGAAGTCCAATACAAGACGCCCGCCACCGACTGGCAAACCCTCGCCTACTGGGAGGGCTGCGGACGCGGGGAGATCGTTCTTCAGCGCTGCTCCGATTGCGGGCAGGTCCAGCACCGTCCACGCGGGCTGTGTGTGGCCTGCTTTTCAAGTGCCCTCGAACACTTTGCGGCCAGCGGGAAGGCCACGGTCTACACGTTTACCGTGACCCACCAGAACGGGATGCCCGCGTTTCGCGACGCCTGCCCCTACGTCCTCGCCTACGTGGACCTCGAAGAGGGCCCAAGGCTGATGACCCATATCACCGGCTGCGACCCCGACACCGTTGCCATCGGGATGGCGGTGAAGGCCGAGTTTGTGACCACTGACCGAGGCTTGGCCGTTCCTCGTTTCATCCCCGCATGATCCTGGATCTCCACAGTCACTCCATCGTCTCGGACGACGGTCGCGCCAAGGTTGAGAATTACTGCCAGTGGATCCGGCGCAAGGGCCTTCCCCTGGATGGATTCGTCCTCACCGAACACCGCCTTTTTGACGACCAATCGGATTACCGCGCCCTCGAGGATGAATTCGGGCTACTGATCCTGAAGGCCAGCGAAGTCGAGACCGATTACGGCCATGTACTCGTCTTTGGCGTCAACGAAGACCTCCAGGCCGCCTTGGATTTCAGCCGCGTGGACCTCTCCCTGGCCCGAGTGATGGAAGAAACCGCGCGCTGGGGCGCGGTCGCTGTTCCCTGCCATCCGGGCCGCGTCCGCGTCGGCATGTGCGCGCACATCGAGAGTCGGGGTGCGGTGGAAAACGTTCGCATCGTCGAAACCCTCAACGGCGGAAGCCGGCGCGACGAGAATGCGGCCGCGCTGGCGCTCGCCCAAGGAAACGACTACTACAGAACCGGCGGCAGCGACTCGCATATCGTGAGCCACATCGGGCGCTGCGCCACGCGCTTCCCGTCTGACATCGCCTCGATGGATGGCCTGATGGCCGAACTCGTGGCCGGGCGCTGTGAAGCCGTCGCATTGGAGAATCAAGAATGGACGTCTCAGAACTAAAGAAAAAGTGGACCGGATGGACTTTTGACGAGGTCCACTTCGAAATCGAAGCCGAAGCGCTGTCGGAATTTTCGCTGGCCTGTGGCGAAACCGTACCCCGCTACACAGACCCCAAAGATCCGAACTTTCAGGCCGCTCCGAGCTATGCCGCGCGCTTTCACGGCCGGCGTCAATTGCCCGAGGGCTTCCCCGTCGATCTAGCAACAAGCTTCGACGGCGGCAAGAGCGTCGAGTGGAAAGCGCCCATCCGACCCGGTGACCGCGTGGTCGCCCGATCGCATATCCACGACATCTTCGAAAAAACAGGGCGCTCGGGGGGGATGATGTTCATCGTTCACCGCATGGAGTTTTTCAACCAGGACGAACAACTCGTGGCCATCGTCGACTGGAAGATGATCCAAAAATTGAAGTAAGGAGCGCGACATGAGTGATCCAAAGAAGGTCCTGGGCTATCAGGACGTCGACTTCGGCGACGAACTCCCCGAGGTGGTGCCCGACGTCACCATGGCAACCATCAAGCGCTTCGGCGCCACCACAGGTATGACGTATTGGCGATTCACCGACCACGAGCGTGCCCGGGCATCGGGGCTTCCGGGCGCCATCGTGCCGGGCATCATGAGCCAGGGCATTTTGGTCAGCTTGATCCACCGCTGGGCGCCCGAAGCCACGGTGCACAAAATCGACACGATCTTTCGCGCACCGGTGCTGGTCGACAGCCAACCCGTATGCCGCGGCGTCGTCACCGACATGAACGACGAAACACGCACCGTCGAACTCGACCTTACGGTTTGCAACGAAGAGGGCGAGACCCGGGTGCTGGGCACGGCGGTGGTCGAACTCTAGGCGCCGTCTGCCCAATCTGTTTTCTCGTCAGTGCGCCTCAGTCCACACCTTCAGCCCACACCTTCAGCCCACGCGCTCAGCCCGCGCCGTCATTCCGTACCCTCATTCCGCACCCTCATTCCGTACCGTGCCCAATTCCGTTTTCCAGCAGGGCATGGGCCGAGCGCGCGCCGTCGATGGCCGCACTCATGATGCCTCCCGCATAGCCCGCGCCTTCGCCCACGGGATACAGATTTTCGAAACCCTCGGCCCGGCGACTGATGTCGTCCCGGGGCATCCGAATCGCCCCGGAGCTGCGCGATTCGATGCCCACGAGCAGGGCTTCGGGACCCGCATAGCCCGGGATCTGGCGCTCAAAATGCGCCAAGGCTCGCCCCAGAGCGGCGCGCACGCGCGGGGGCAAGAGCGCGTCGATGCGCCCAGGCCGGATGCCCATTTTGTAACTGCTGGAACCGAGGCCGGCCGAGGCGCGGCCCGCCAGAAAATCATCCGCACGCTGAGCCGGCGCGGTCCAATCCCCCCCCCCTTCGTCGAAGAAACGGCGCTCGAGCGCCTCGCGGTAGTCCACGCCCGCAAAGACTCCCGGCCCGGTCTCCCCGGCGCCCAGGGTCGTGACCAACGCGGCGTTCGCGTAGGGGGAAGAGTGCCTGGAATTGCTCATTCCGTTGGTGCAAAGCAGCCCGGGTTGGTTGACGCTGGCGACGATTTGGCCGCCGGGACACATGCAGAAACTGTGGGCCGCCGATGCGCCGCCTCCCGCCTTGGAGGTCAGGCTGTAATAGGCGGCGCCCAAGCGCTGGGCCAGAGCCGGATCCCCGAAACGCGCGCCGTCGATGAAGCGCTGGGGATGTTCGATCCGCACCCCGAGTTGAAAGGGCTTCGAACCCAACACAACCCCCTGGACTGCCAAGGATTCAAGGGTGTCCCGGGCGCTATGCCCGAGCGCGAGAATGGCCGCCTGGCAGGGCAATTCGCCCTGGGAGGTCCGAATCCCGCGAACCCGAGCCGATCCCCCGGTCGAGTCGATGACCAACTCCTCCAATCGGACTCCCCAATGGAAGCGAACGCCAAGAGCTTCCATTCCCGCGCGCATCCGAGGCAGGATCCGGTGCAACCGGTCGGTACCGATATGGGCGCGGGCATCGTAAGCGATCGCCGCGGGCGCCCCGCACGCGACCCATTCGGCCAGGATCGGGGCTTCCAAGGGATGATCGACCCGGGTGTAAATTTTTCCATCCGAATAGGTTCCCGCGCCGCCCTCGCCGTAGAGCAGGTTCGCTTCGGGATCGAGGGACCGCGTGCTCAGAAAATGCGCCAGCGCCCGGCTGCGCTCGGTCAGGGCCGGGCCTCGGTCGATGAGATCAACCTCGACTCCGCTGCGGGCCAGGGCCAATCCCGCAAACAGGCCCGCCGGGCCTGCGCCGATCACCGCCACCCGCGCGCCACGAAGCGACGGGTGGGGGTTCTCGAAGCCCAACTCAGCCGGGGCCGAACGCGCGACCACCCGTCCGCTCCGCAGCGCTTGGCGAAAGCGCCCTCCCCCAGTGGCCTCGAAGTCGGCGTCGAGATGAAGATCAACATGGACAACAAAGCGAAGCGACTGATCGCCGCCCCGGCGACGCGCATCGAGGGCCTTGTGTCCAATGCTCAGGCTCCGGATCGCTTCGGGGGCCACGCCGGCGCGTTCCGCCGCTCGCTGATGGAGCGCCGACTCGGGCTCGTCCAGGCCAAGCGGAAGGTTCAGTACCCGCCAACTCGCGGTGGCTCTACTTCCCGCGGTCACCCCTCGTCCTCCTCGCGCCAGAAATGCCCGACCCCGTTCGGCCCGAGAGTCTAACCCCCCAACGCGCCCCTCCCGCGCGATCCACACCTTCGGAGCCTTCTTTTTCCGGAAGGCCTGACCCGGAGTCGCACGGCTTCGACCCAGTGCCGCTATTCTCCCGCCCTCGCCGGGACCCGTCGTCCAAAAACGACGACTCCGATTTCGGCCCCGCACAACCGAAAAAGAAGGCCACCCTTCGGCAAAGGAATCCCGTGGCAAGCGAAACAAGCAAAGATCGCGCCCAGCTCGGCCCCCGGGCGCGCCTGCAAGCTCTCGACCGCATGGAAGCCGAGCACTTCGATGTCGTCATCATCGGCGGAGGGGTCACCGGTGCCGGCGCGGCTCTGGACGCCGCGGCCCGCGGGCTATCGGTCGCACTCATCGAGCAGCGCGATTGGGCGGCGGGCACCTCGAGTCGCTCGAGCAAACTGATCCACGGTGGCTTGCGCTACCTCGAGCGGGCCGATGTCGGTTTGGTCCTCGAGGCGAAACGCGAGCAATCCCTCATGCTCCGCCGACTCTGTCCGCACCTGGTGTCCCCCGTCCCCTTCCTTTATCCACTCTTTCATCGCATCTGGGAGCGCGCGTACATCGGCGCCGGGGTGTTGCTCTACGATCTGCTCTCGGGCCTCGGGCGCGATTTACCCTGGCATCGGCACCTGAGTCGCCGCGCCGCCTTGCGCGCCTTTCCGAGTCTGGCGGGTTCGGGCATCAAGGGCGCCATCCAGTTTTACGACGCCCTGGTCGACGACGCGCGGCACACCCTTGCCCTGGTGCGAACGGCTTCCCACCACGGTGCCGCGGTTGCCAGCAGCGCCCGAGTCGAGGAGTTGACCCGCGCCGGCCATCGCGTCACCGGGGTTCGCCTTCGCTGCCTCGAAAGTGGGCGCGAAATTCAGGTCCGCGGACGTCAGATCATCAATGCAACGGGGGTCTGGGCCGACGAGATTCAGCAGATGGCGGGCCGCGGCCGCATCCAGGTGCGCGCCTCCAAGGGAATCCACCTGGTGATTCCCCGGGATCGGATTCATGGGGACAGCGGGTTGATTCTCCGGACGCAGCAGAGCGTGCTCTTCGTCATCCCGTGGAAACACCATTGGATCGTAGGCACCACCGACTCGGACTGGAATCTCGACCTCGCGCATCCCGCAGCCAGCCGCCGGGACGTAGATTATTTGCTCGGCGAACTCAATAAGGTGATCGCGCAAAGACTCACCCGGGAAGACATCGAGGGCGTGTATGCCGGCCTGCGCCCACTGCTTAGTGGGGAAACCGAAGACACCAGCGAACTCTCGCGCAAGCACGCGGTTTCCCGGTCGGAGTCGGGCCTCATCACCGTGGCCGGTGGCAAGTACACCACCTATCGGGTGATGGCGCAGGACGCCATCGACCTCGCCGCCCGGGGCCTCGATCAACGGGTGCCCGCGAGTTGCACCGATCGGACGCCTCTAGTGGGCGCTCCCGGCTATCCGGCCATCTGGAATCGACGGCAGACCATGGCCGACGACCTGGGCCTGCACATCAGCCAAATTGAACATCTGCTCGGCCGTTACGGGGCCCGGATCGACGAACTGATCGGCTTGATTTCTGAGCGGCCAGAACTCGCGGAACCCCTCGAGGGTGCGCCGAGCTACCTCGCTGTGGAGGCCCACTACGCGGCCTCCCACGAGGGCGCGCTTCACTTGGAGGACGTCCTCACCCGGCGCACCCGCATCTCCATCGAAACCTTTGATCGCGGGATCACCGCGGCCCGGCCTGTGGCCCGGCGCATGGCCGAAGTTCTGGGTTGGGACGACGCCACCCGAGAGCGCGAACTCGCCCACTACGACGCCCGGGTGCTGGCCGAGCGAGAATCCCAGCAACAACCCAACGACCACACCGCCGACGACGCGCGACTCGGCGCTCCGGATGTTCGGTTGGGCGAGAATTCGGGCGCCGCGATCCTGCAACTCGATCGGGGCCGCGGCCGCGACTAAGGGGACCCGGAGAGGGCCTTTTTGAATCGCCGTCCGGCAGCGTGCCTCTCCCGGTCGGCATGATAGTCTCATCCTTCGGAATGTTCGGTCAACAACGAGCCCGGGAGTCCCCCTATGAGCCAGCCGCCCAAGAACCCTTTCGACCTCACGGGGAAGACCGCCGTGGTCACCGGAGGCAACCGAGGGATCGGACTCGGCTTGGCCCAAGGCCTTGCGCGCGCCGGCGCCAATATCTCGCTCTGGGCTCGGGATGCCGCCTCCAGCACCGCCGCCGCCGAATCTCTGGCCCAGTATGGGGGCGAAACCCAGACAGTTCGGTGCGATGTCTCCGCACCGGATCAGGTAGAGGCGGCTACCCTGCAAACCCTCGAACGCTTTGGGCGAATCGACGCGGGGTTTGCAAACGCCGGCTTCGGCGAGGCCGCCGACCCGCTGAAACTCGAGTTGGATGATTTTCACCGCGTGCTGGCCACCAACCTCGACGGAGTTTTTCTCTGTTTCCAGGCTTGGGGGCGACACATGGCCAAACGCGAGGGGGGAGGCAAGCTGATCGCCATTTCCTCCATCTCAGCTCTCTTCGGCACGCCCCTGCAGCCCCACTACGCGGCCAGCAAAGGAGGGGTCGAGGCCCTGGTTCGCGCCTACGCGACCCGATTGGCGCGCTATGACGTTCAGGTCAACGCGGTCCAGCCCGGCTGGATCGTCACCGACGCCACGGCGCCCGCCGTGGCGAACGAGCGCTTTAGCGAAACCGTAGTCCGACGCATCCCGGCCCGACGCTGGGGAGAGCCTGAAGATCTTGAGGGTATCGCGGTGTATCTGGCTTCCGAGGCGTCCCGCTATCACACCGGGGACACCCTGCGCATCGACGGCGGCTACACGATCTTCTGAACGCACCCCCGGCACGGGTAGGGAGGGGAAGACCCCCATAATTGGCGCCTCGCTTTCGCCCAATCGAATCGAACCAATCCCTATGAATCTGACCCCATCCGTGTATTATACGCTCGATTCCGCATACGTCGGAAATCGTCAAATGACGCAGGAGGATGCAACCCGTGGCCACTCAACTTCGTCGTAAATTCCAGGCTTCCCCGATACTCACAGGCCTGACCTTCCTCGCTGCAATGGCCCCGAGCGTTGCGATCGCCGAGGACACCATCAATGGAGCCGACACCGCGTGGATCATGACGTCCTCCGCGCTGGTTCTGCTCATGACCTTACCGGGCTTGGCCCTCTTCTACGGAGGCCTGGTTCGCGTCAAGAACATTCTCTCTGTCCTGATGCAATGCATGATGGCCGCGGGTCTGGTCGGCGTGCTTTGGATCGTCGCTGGCTATAGCTTGGCCTTTGGGGAGGGCAACCAGTTCGTTGGCGATCTGAGCATGGTGATGCTGAACGGGATCACCCCGGACTCGGTTTCGGGAACCATTCCGACCTACGTGTTCGTGATGTTCCAAGGCATGTTCGCGATCATCACGCCCGCCCTGATGCTCGGTGCATTCGCCGAACGCATGCGGTTCAGCGCCTACCTGATTTTTATCACCGTCTGGCTCTTCGTCGTCTACATCCCCCTGGCCCACATGGTCTGGGGTGGCGGCTGGATCGGCTCCTCGCTCGGAGCCAAAGACTTCGCGGGTGGGCTCGTGGTTCATATGTCCAGCGGATTTTCGGCCTTGGTGGCGTGCATCGTGCTGGGTCCGCGCCTTGGACATGGCAAGGATCCCATGCCTCCCAATAGTCTTCCGTACACGATGATCGGCGCTTCGCTGCTCTGGGTCGGATGGTTCGGCTTCAACGCGGGCAGCGAACTCGCCGCCGATGGCATCGCGGGCTTGGCCTTTCTCACGACCCAGACCGCCGCCGCCGCCGCCGTACTCTCCTGGGCCGTCATCGAGTGGGTCCACCGTGGCAAGCCCACCCAACTCGGCGCCGCCACCGGCGCGGTCGCGGGCCTTGTCGCCATCACTCCCGCCTGCGCTTTCGTGGGTCCGGGAGGCGCAATCTGCATCGGAGTTGGAGCTGCCGTCTTCTGCTACACCGCACTCACCATCATCAAGCCCAGGATGGGCTATGACGATTCGCTCGATGTTTTCGGCGTTCATGGCATCGGGGGAGCCTGGGGGGCAATCGCAACGGGGCTTTTCATCGCATCCTGGGGCCAGACCGAAGGCGTCAGCTGGGGGAGCCAGGTTTGGAAGCAGGTCGCCAGCGTTGGCTTTACGGCCGCCTACGCGGTCATTCTCTCTTACATCATCCTCAAGGTACTGAAGGCCGTCATGGGCGACCTGCGGGTTTCCGCCGAGGATGAACACCAAGGCCTCGACCTCTCGGAGCACTCTGAGACCGCCTACGGGCGGGAGGCCTGAGGACAGGCCAAAAGCCTGCTTTTATTCACACGCGCACTATCCACACGCGCACACGCGCACCATCCACACGCGCACCATCCACACGCGCACACGCGCACACGCGC
>DUCH01000464.1 GCA_012959865.1 Myxococcales bacterium
AGCTTCGAAGTGTAAATGGAATCTCGGGAGAGCAGTTGCGAGACCAGGCTGCTCACCACGCAGGCGCTCATCAACGCAGGGATGATATCGATGGTCTGGGTGAGTTCGAAGATGATAATGATGGCACTGATGGGCGCGTGGGTGGTGGCCGCCACAACTGCGCCCATGGTGACCAGCGCATAGGCTCCCGAGGAGGCGGTCGCACCCGGAAAATATTGGCTAACGAGAGTTCCCACGACCCCGCCCAGCATGGCGCCCAGGAAGAGTGAAGGCGCAAACACGCCGCCGGAGCCCCCAGATCCAATGGTGATCGAGGTGGCCACAATTTTGGTTGCCACCAGGGCCGCCATGGTGACAGCGGAGAGGGTCCCGGCAAGGGCAAGCGAAATCGTCGTGTAGCCAACCCCGAAGACTTGAGGGAGCTGCAGTCCGATGATACCCACCAGGACGCCCCCCACGGCAGCCTTCAAGTACTCGGGCATGGGCAGGCGTTCGAAAGCGGTTTCGGTAAATGAAAGGGTGCGAATGAACGCCACGGCCACCAGGCCGGCGAGGACTCCAGTGGCCAGGTAGGGGAGGAGTTCGAAGGGGCTCACAATCTGATACTCGGGAACCTTGAACGCCGGGTAGTTGCCCAAGAAAAACCGCGAAGCCACGGTGGCCACCACCGAAGAAATCACGATCGGAGTGAACTGGGTCACCGCGAAATGGCCGACGATGATTTCCGCGGCAAAAATTGCGCCCGCGATGGGTGCGTTGAAGGTGGCCGAAATTCCTGCCGCTGCGCCGCAGCCCACCAGGGTGCGGATGCCCATGGTGTTGAGTCCCATCCACTGGCCCAGAGAAGAACCAAAAGCCGAGCCGATTTGAACGATGGGCCCCTCGCGTCCCACCGAACCGCCCGTCCCGATGGAGAGGGAAGACGCCAGCGCCTTGACGGCCACGATCCGCCCCCGGATGATGCCTCCGCGCAGAGCGACGGCTTTCATGACTTCGGGTACGCCGTGGCCCCGAGCCTCTCGAGCGAAGAAATAAATCAGTGGCCCCACCAGCAACCCGCCTACAGCGGGCACGGCGATTTTCCACCCCCAGGCGAGTTGTTGAGCCACTTCGATGGGGTCTTCGGGTTCGGCGAGCAGCCCGCTGCGGAACATCTCGGCGAGACCTTCGGCCCCCCCCCAAGCGCCGGCTTGGACGCTTCGGATCATCAGGCGGAAGACCACGGCCCCAAGGGCTCCCGCCAGCCCGGTAAAAATCGCTGCGACCACCATGAAGAGGTGGCCACCGCGTTGGAAAATTTGGGAACGGTCGGCGCCGGGGTCAGTCATCGAGGGCTACGAAAGGTGGCCCGGGTATCGGGCGCGGCGCAGGGTAGCCCGCTTGAGGAGCGCCGTCCGGCTTTGGGTCGGGCGAGTTTGGCCCGCCCGGGGATGTTTCGCTCAAAAACCCACCCGCCTGAGAGTGTTGAGGCGAATCGGAATGTGAGCGTTGGCTGGGAGAATCCCCGGGCGAGGCCGGTTGGGTCAGGGTTTGTTTCGCGCTGTTGCCCCGAGCGGGAAGTTCGTCGGGGAGTTCCGGGTTGGGTTCACAACCCGGTTTTCAGTTGGCCGAGGGGCTACTGGATCGGCGGGACCTGGTGATGTCGCAGAAGAGCGTTAAGAATCCGGTTCTTGCGGAATCGCCGCTCGAGGCTGGGCTCCCTGCGGTTGTACGCTGCATCCGGGTAGCCCAAGAGGTCCTTACCCGCCCCAAAATATTCTTCCGGGTTCGCGCTGTTGGGGCCTAGGTTCGGATTCTTCATCGGGCGAGCCCTTTCGGCCCGCGCTTGCCAATCCCGGGCCACGATGATTCGAGCCTTGCGCGCGTGGAGACGGGAACTCGCCTCCGAGCCCGGGCTCCGAGTCGACCCTATTTTTTGCTGAGTCCCGAGCTCGAATACGAAAAATACTTCAAGCGTCGATTCGGTTTTGATTTTTCTGGCGGGTACTTCAGCGATTGACGATTTTTGGACCGACGAGCTTTCTCGAGATATTGCTTGTCCGCTCACCGTTTCGCGAAGCATCGCCATTCGGGAGAGCTCGCTGCTGGGCCGAGAGAGAACTTCGATGATCCGAGTTTTCCGATCAGGGGTTTG
>DUCH01000465.1:0-12096 GCA_012959865.1 Myxococcales bacterium
AAACGCAGCGGCGAGAACATCGCCGCGGTCGAGGTGGAAGGGGTGCTCGCAGAACACCCCGACATTGTCGAAGCCGCCGTGGTCTCGGTGCCCGACAAGCTCCGCAAGGAGGAGGTGAAGGCCTATCTCATCCTCCGGCCCGGCAAGACGGCGGACGATCTCTCGCCTGATCAGGTGGCGACCCATTGCGAGAGCCGGCTCGCCCGCTTCAAGATTCCGCGTTTCGTCGCCTACGTGGGCGAGTTTCCGCGCACGCCCTCGAACAAGATCGCCAAGAACAAGCTCGTCGAAGGCGTAGATGACCTTCGTAGTGGCAGCTACGACCGCCTTGATGAAGTCTGGCGCTAGCCGATTTCGCGGATCGGCGGCGCAGGGAACTCCGGCAATATCCGCTCAACTGCGTGTGCGATCGACAGCAGAACGGCATCGTTGTTGGCAAGCGTGTCAATTTCCAGCCCGAGGGGTAACCCGTGCGGCGGCCCCAGAGCCGGTCTCTTTTCCCTGATTCGGTCAGCCGCTTGCGCATCGGCAAGGACCTGCTCGGGATCGTGAAAGATAAAGGCATTCAATGAGACTGCCTGCTCTGCCCGCGCAATCAAGGATTCAGCATATGGAGACGGCGGTCATTGCGCCACTACGAATGGCTGCCGCAGCCTCACTGATGGTTAAATCCGGATCCTTCATCCGCATCCTTCATAAGAATTTCTTCTTCTTTTGGAGAACAGGCAAGCGAAGCGTAATCGCTGGCTGCATCTGATCAATTTTCATGGGAGCTCGCGAACAAGAAAAGGGGGCAGGCTGCTCTGTAGCAAGTCTACAGAAATGATTGATCGAGCAGAGGAAAAACAAGCTGCGTTTTCGTTGTCACCGCCGACGGACCCCAGCCTGCCATCGAGAGCCCCTGTGCCCCCTCTTTAACCTGTACCGAACATGGCCCAGGGTGCAGAATGAGCCTTTGAAATTCCTATCCGCCTCAGTACACCTCGGAGGAGCAGTCTCTATCCGCGTCGCGTTGCGATTTCACGAATCCGCTCCCTCCGGCGGGCGTGGATGGTCAGGCCAAGCAGCCCCATCGACAGCAGCGAAAGAGAGGCGGGTTCCGGCACGACGTCTCCGGTGAATTCGACTTCTCGGAATTGATTGTCGGCTACGCCCAGGGAACTCAACACGACCAGGTCAATTGTCGACACGTTCGCGACGACGGAAAGAAAGGAAAACTCTTGCCCGTTGACCGTAGGCCCAGTGGAACCGGGAAACGTGGCTGTCCCGAAGAAACTAGGGCCTACCGGGGCCGATAACGAATCGAAGAAATCCAGCCGAAAATCCCCGATTCCAGTATCTATTTGGCCCCTGTCGTTCCAGAGTTCGAATGCCGACACGGTATAGGCTTGGTCGAGTTCGTATGTGAAGGTTACGATCTGGAAGCCTGCGGCCCCATTGTTTGGCCAATTTACGAAGCCACCAGGACCGCTCGATTTATCCCCGTCCGCCGTCGCATTGGGATCCGTGCTGCCACCAAAGGTGGTGATAAACGCGGGAACGGTCGAGGTCACCCCAGCGATGCGACCACTCGGACCGTCGATCGTGAGCGCCAGAATTTCGGAGGGGGCAAACAAGACGCAGACCGCCAAAACTATCAGGGCCGAGAAGCAGCGCACCCCGGCCTGGGTCCATTGTCGTAAACCTTGAGTGGAACAAGCGGAATAACTGCCTGCCAAGTCTCGCTTGTTCCAGATCTTGATGCGCATCAGCGTATCTCCCATTCGTTCTCAAGTGGATCAGATCCGGAACGAACCGAAGACAATTCAACCGTGTCCGGACTGAGTGGATGTGTCCTATCTCTCCCTTCGAATCGAGGAACTTCAACGGGCGAGCCTCGATGGGTTAGTCGTACGCAGCAGGAGAATTTGATCACTCGGAACGAATGAATGGGGGGAGGAAATTCACGCTGGTTTCTGGCACAACGTCCGAGTATGGACGTCATGTGAAGTCCCCGTGCCGGGCGAATAGAGGAGAGGAACTTCAAGCTGCATTTTGGAGGACACGCCGAGTAGGTTGGACGCGTGAGTCTGGGAGCGGCTGCGTCTCCGGGGCGCCGATGAAGACGGCGAAGGCCTCAACGGCTCGTCATTTAGAAATTACTCGCGACGAAGCGGCGACGACTCTTGCGTGTCCGGCCGGCTGGCGATCACCAAGGGGTCGAGGAACGTCTGAAGTTCTAGATCGATGCCGTATTGCTGTTGATGCTTTAGAACCCGGGTGTAAAGAAGCGCATGAGAAAGCCACCACTTGCACCGTATTCGGAATTGTACTGGCCGACGAGTGAGAAGTGCCTAGTCAGGATGTATTCCGACCCGGCCTCCCATGCCCAACCGGTTACCGTGTCGTACTCGACATTCGCGACCGCAACCAGGCGGCGGGTCAAGTAGAACTGCTTACCTGCTGTCCAGCGAAAACTGGCATCGGTTCCGACCCAGACGCTCGACGAGATATTCAGAGGAAGCAGCCAGCTGAAACCGAAGACCCCTCGAACGGATTCTCCGGAATCCTCTTCTCGATACGCGTTGACTCCCAGGAACGGACTCAGATACCGGTTGACGTAGTAGCTGTAGGCTGCGGTGGTATCGTACTGGGCATCGTCGTAGGCGACCTCCCAGTCCACTTCAATGATATTCCGAGTATTCGAAATCTGAGCGATTCCGCTGGTCATATTGCCTAGGACCGTGGCGCCGCCGAACGCGTACCAACGGTCTTCGTAGAGACGAGACCGCACCGCGAGTGTAGCGGCATCTGCTTCTGTGCCGTCATAGTGAACGATGCGCTCCATGCCACCCTTCATGTGGTAGAGAATATGGCAATGGAAGAACCAATCCTTCTCCTCGTTGGCGTCGAATTCTATGACCGTCGTCTGCATGGGTGCCACGTCGATCGTGTGCTTTAGGGGGGCGTGCTTCCCCTGTTGATTGAGCACACGGAAGAAGTGACCGTGCAGATGCATTGGGTGATTCATCATTGTCCGGTTGTTCAACACGAAGCGAACACGCTCGCCCTTTTGGATGCGGATCGTGTTGGACGGAGCGATGGTCTGGCCATTCATGCTCCAGATGTACCGGTCCATGTCTCCCGTAAGATTGAGTGTGACAACCCGGGTGGGGCGGGGCCCGGGGATTACACTCTCCTCTGGAGCTCGAAGCTTTTCGTAAGGCGGCCTGGGTCGTCCCGGAATATCGAGACTCATCTTCATCTCGTGTTGGGTTGCAGCCGGAGCGGAGCCGTGTCCTTCTCCGTGAGCGGACCCTGAGCCGACGGGTACGGCTTCTGGCGGCATTTCCTCGGAGACCGCTTGGGTTGGAGGCAGGAGCTCGACACCGCCCCCGACGTCCCAGGCTGTACGCCACATGGCGCGCAAGTATCCAGAATTCATCACATTTTTGTAGTAGTTCGGTTTTGGAACGGCGGGGGCGACGACACGCTCTCCCTCGCCGATCAACGCGTTGACGAACCCCGATCCATCGTGGGCCGTTGCGCGAAGTTCATACGCCCCTTCGTCAGGCACCGTGATCAGGACGTCGTAGGTTTCTGCAACGGCGATAGCGAGTCGATCGGTTTCGAAAGGGACGACATCCTGGCCGTCTGCGGCCACGACGCTCATGCCTCCGCCTGCAAATTCGACGTAGAAGTAGGTCGCCGACGCGGCATTGATGAGGCGAAGCCGAACGGTATCACCGGGCTTGGCTGCAAAGCGCCGATCGGTACCGCCATCGATCAGAAAGCGGTCGTAAGACACGTCAGAGATTTCGTTTTCCGGCATGCTTTCCCACTCGCGCCGGAGATAGTCGCCGATCAGGCCGCGGCGAAGCGCGCCCCACACGCTCTGATTCGTGTTCCGCTCGATTGCAAACCAATCGTTTTCGCTCTTGAGCAAGCCCATCAAATAATCAGGATTCTCGTCCGTCCAATCCGAGAGGACGACGACGTAGTCTTCATCTACAACATGGAGTGGAGTATCTCTCGGGTGTATGACGATCGAGCCATAGACGCCCCGCTGCTCCTGAATTCCGGTGTGGGAGTGATACCAGTAGGTTCCCGCTTGTCGGATGGGAAACTCATAAGTGAAGACGCTGTGGGCCGGGATGCCGGGAAAAGTGACCATCGGTACGCCATCCTGGGGATTGGGAACCAGGAGACCGTGCCAGTGGACCGAGGAGGGGACGTCGAGTTCGTTGCGGACGTGAATGCGGGCCAGGTCCCCCTCGGTAAACTCCAGTGTGGGGCCGGGAATACCGCCATTCACGGTCAACGCTTCGACGGTCTCGCCTGAAAAAACGACGTTTCCGTTGGCGATGATGAGTTCGGATTCCACAACCTTGGCCTCGCTGCGAGGAGCGGAAAGGATGCAGAGGGCGAGACTGAACCAGAACTTGAGTTGCGAGGCGTTCATCGAGCAAGGCCTACTAAATGCAGCTTCGGCCGAGGTCATCGTTTCGGTCTCCCCTTCCCGGGTCTCCCGATAGGAACTTGACAGAAACCACACACCCGGACATTGTGCCTGAGGCCAGCTTGAATAGCCGTCCATTGCATCCGTCTTTCGAAAAAGGAGGGGCTACCGGCCAGCGCCCCCCCACTCATCACCTGTGCCGGAATTTGACTTCGATTGAGTCGAGAGTTTGCCTATTTTTACCCACCTGCCGAAACTGCCCCGCAAGGTGCGGGCCACCGGACAATTTTCTAACCGTCGGCACGACGCGCCTCGAGTTCGTCCCATCGCGCATAAGCCAGTTCGAGCTGTTCAGCGAGATCGGCAATGCTCGCGTGCAGCAGGGCCTGCTCTGCGGCATCACTTTTGTAGAATTCGGGTTCACTCAAGCGCGCAATAAGCTTGGCATGCTCGGCTTCGAGTCGCTCGATCGTGGACGGCACCTGCTCAAGCTCGCGAGTCTCGTTGAAGCCAAGTTTGCGGGGCTGCTGTTTCCGCCTGGTTTTCCGTTCGGGTTCGCTGCTCCGCGGTGTAACCCGCCCCGCCTCAGCCTTCCGGCTGCTCGCCAACCAGTCGGAGTACCCTCCGACATATTCCTGAATTTTCCCGTCCCCCTCGAAAACTAGAGTCGAGGTCACCACGTTGTCGAGGAAGGCCCGGTCGTGGGAGACCAGCAGAATCGTTCCGCGATAGTCGATGAGAAGTTCTTCGAGCAGTTCGAGGGTCTCTATATCGAGATCATTGGTTGGTTCGTCGAGAACAAGCAGATTTGCCGGCTGCGCAAACAGCTGAGCCAGAAGCAGGCGGTTGTGCTCGCCTCCGGAGAGTGCCTTCATTGGCGTCCGGGCTCGGTCGGGGCTGAACAAAAAATCCTGCAAATAGCCGATGACGTGGCGGCGCTCGCCCCCAATCTCGACGTATTCTTGTCCCCCAGCGAGGTTCTCTATCACCGTTTCCTCAAGCTTGAGAGCCGCCCGGAGCTGATCGTAGTAGGCGACTTCAAGTTTCGTCCCCAAACGAACCTCTCCCGAACTCGGCGCAAGTTGGCCCAGCAGAAGTTGCAATAGAGTTGTTTTTCCGGCGCCGTTCGGCCCCACAAGCCCAATGCGATCACCGCGCATGATGCGCACGGAAAACTCCGAGACCAGTGGAGCTTCGCCGGGATTCCACGCATACGAGAGCTTATTGGCCTCGGCCACCAATTTTCCCGAGGCTCGCCCCGAGTCCAGCGAGAGGCGTACCTTGCCCTCGACCTCGCGACGCCTGGCCCGCTCATTCCGCATGGCGCCAAGGGCGCGGGCACGCCCTTCATTCCGAGTCCGGCGGGCTTTGATGCCCTGGCGGATCCACGCCTCCTCCTTGGCAAGTTTTTTGTCGAAGAGCGCAGCGTGACGGGCTTCCTCTTCCAAAGCAGCGGCCTTCTTGACCAGATAGGTCGAATAATCCCCAGCCCACGAGGTGAGAGCCCCTCTGTCCAGTTCGACAATACGAGTTGCCAGCCGCTTCAACAGGGAGCGATCGTGTGTCACGAAGAGCACCCCACCTCGGTACTCGAGCAGTTGGTCTTCGAGCCACTGGACCAACTCGATATCAAGATGATTCGTAGGCTCATCGAGCAGCAGCAAATCGGAGTCACTCACGAGCGCTCGAGCCAGAGCGACACGCCGCTGCCACCCGCCAGAGAGTGTCCCGATACGTGTATCCGCCGAAAGGTCGAGCCGGTCTAGGATCTGATCCACTCGCTGGCTCAGACTCCAGCCATCACAAGCGTCTATCTGGTGTTGCAGTCCCTCCATTCGGCCGAGCAACGACTCGTCCTCGGCAACCGCATGCGAGACACGATGAAACTCCGCGAGCAACCGCCCTATGTCGGCGAGCCCGCTCGCAACGACGTCAAAAACCGTCGCATTCTGGTCTTCGGCGAGATCCTGCGACAGCCGAGCCACCGAAAGGCCGGGCTTTCGCCAGATATCACCGGAGTCAGGCACAACCTCACCCTCGACTATCTTGAGCAGGGTCGATTTTCCGGCGCCATTGCGCCCAATCAGGCAAACCCGTTCGCCGGGCTCGATCTGAAACGCTGCGCGTTCAAGCAGGGCGTCCCGGCCAAAGGAAATGGTGATGTCTTCGCAGGTCATTAGGGGCATGAGGCGCGCATCATAGACCTTTGTCCCTTCCCGTCACTCCGGCCGGGAGATTTCGGCCCGCAAAAGCCTGCTTCTGGGTCGTCAGTACCGGGCTCCAGGGCCTCGGGGCATCCAGCGACCCAGGTCCCGTCGGCCGATATCGCGTTGGCGATGCTGTAGTTCGCGCCACCGGCTAGATCGACAAAGGGCATAAATGTGGCTGCGCCGCTCATGGCGGGCGCTGCGACCAGCGCCAATGATTCCAGTGCCAATGATTCCAGCGCTAGACGGTCCATCGAGCCAACGCTAGTCCACATCGAACTTCGCATTCTGCTTGCTCCCCGCAAAAAAACCAGATCTGAAAAGACAGTCCGAATAGCGGTGCGTTCTCAGCGCCCCAGGCGAACCCTGCCCCACCCGCATTCTGCACTCTGCCTGGACTCTCCGTGCACTCTGCCTAGGATCGCGCCTCAGGGACGAACTCGTGCATCGTGCCCTGATCCTCAGCCCAGGCGGGACGGTAAAGACGAGCTTCGCCATCATCGCCGCCCCGCAGCAGCTAGGCCTACAAGCCCGAGGCCCAGGAGGAGGGCTGTCGTCGGCTCCGGCGTAATCACCCAGCCGTCGCCACCATCGCCAGCGGCCCCAAACGTGAACGAGGGCGTCGACCCACCCGCCAAATTACTGAAACCATTGCCGCCTGCACCGAAGGTAAGCCGGATGTCCGCAACGCCGTCGCCCAAGGCCACCACGTCAAAGACCAAATTCGCGAGGGGTGCGAGTGTTCCGGTGCCAACCAGCACTCCATTGGCATAAGTCTCACCAGTCGCCCGAGCGCCATTGGGAAGATCCGAAGAAAAAAAGCTTACGTTCACTTGATCGGTCGTTCCGCCGAAGAGCTGCGCGCCGGGAGCGGGATAGGGGATCAAATGCGGTGACAGGTAGTTGTTCGGTGGCGGGAGGTTCTGGAGGAGCGCGTAACTACTCACGGAAGACAGGCTCGCGTTGTAGTTCAGAATCGCGTCATCGAAAATGACACCGACCGAGAAAGCTGTAATTCCCGCCGTTCCTTCAGTGTCGAGGCTCACCGTGACCGTAAGCTGGGTCCCCGGCGTGACTAGTTGGCCGTTTGCGCCGTCCAAGGTCAAAGAAATCGCGCTTGCACTCGAAGCTCCGAGCAGGGTCGCAAGGGCGGCAGCGAAGTAAATTCGTATGGCTCTCATGGGGTAACTCCTCTTGATTTTGGGTTCATCGAGCAGCCATTTGCCGCCCGTTGAACTCTTAGTCGAAGAAAGAGTGGGGGTCGGATGTGAAGCTCTTCACACCTTCCGATCGCCCCCTGCATTTCTGAGCCTGTCCTTGCAAATCTTGATGCTGAATTGCAGGAGGGTGATTGGCGCAGGAGCCCTGATGCTGGGCCGCCAGGGCCCTGAGAAAGCGGCAAATTGTTGAAACGGCGGTACTATGACTTTTTAGCTCGGGGGGCCAATGCTGAAAATCATCTTGCAGGTCGTGGGGATCATGGTGCTGCTATTGGTAGTCACCTTGGTCACCTTGACGCTGAAAAACCAGAATGCAGATGGGCCCTCTGTCCTGTTCCCTGGCGGTGAATTGGTTTCGGGCCAATTGCATCAGGGCGCCGAGCCGGACTGGTCGTTTACCGACGACGTGTTCGCCATCGAATTGCAGACGACCGACCCTGTGGGTTCGCGAAGAATCTTCATCATGGAGAGCGACGGCAAGGTCTATGTTCCTTCGGGGTACATGCGCTCCTTTCTGGGCAGGCTCTGGAAAGACTGGGCCTTTCAGGTAGAAGACGGCAGCAGCCTCGTAGTCGCGCGAATTAACGGAGTGCGATATGAGCGCGACTTATTGCGCCTTAAGGACCCCGCCATCGTTGACGGCGTGGCTACCAAGTTGGCGCAGAAATACGCCGGGGGAGCTACTCCCGAAACCGTCGCCCAGATCGTGGAGAGTGTTGCCGAGGGCGACACGTGGCTATTCGAAATGGCACCCCGGAGCGAACAAAGATGAAAAACGCAACCTACGCAAAGCTCTGCGGCGGCCTTGCCCTGGTCTGGGCACTGGGCTTGATTTTTATCCCGGCCTTCGCAACGACGGTCGAACAATTGATGCTGCTCTTTTTGTCGACTAATGCCCGGTAACTAATGCCCGGTAACCAATGCCCGGTAACCAATGCCCGGTAACCAATGCCCGGTAACCAATGCCCAGTAACCAATGCCCGGTGGTGCTCAAGGATAGGCGAGCCCCCGGTCTGGCAGGGAGTGACCGCATCCCGGCAGACCCTCTGGAGAGAGGCGCGGCCGAACCCGGGACTGGATCCGAAAACGTGAGTTCGTCCCGGGCCTGCCGCGGCCCCCCCCTGCAGGCGCGGCTCAATGATTCGGATGCGAGGGGCGAGGGCTCTTTGGAGGCAACTCGCGTTTCGCTTCTCGGTCACCCCGGATTTTCCTCAAATGAAGCGGAGACTGGCCTTTTTTGGGGATGATGACTGAGGCCGCCTCCAGATCGGCTCATTCGAGAATTATCGCATCGTAGGTTTCATCCGCGGCCGCTTCTGACGGCAAACCACGTGAGGCCCAGCTGGGGAATTTGCATCCGAGCGCCCGAAGTTGACCTGCATTTCAGTCTTCGGAGCAGGTTGCAATGGGCAACTCCCGCCATCTTGACGATACTCCCGATCGACCCGGTTGACAGAATGTGTCGGCTTATCCGAATTTATCGGTGCGAGGTGCAAAGATGATCTGGTGGCAATGGTGTGCGCTTGGTGCGCTTCTTCTAGCAGCGGAGCTCGCAGTAGACGCAGCGTTCTATCTGGTATTCCTGGGAATTTCCGCGATTGCGGTTGGCCTGATCGGCCTCACGCCGATTGCTCTCCCGATGTGGGGGCAATGGCTGGTGTTTTCACTTATCTCGGTCACTGCTCTCTTGCTCTTCCGGTCGCGAATCTACAACAAGATTCGTGGACAAACTCCAGACATCAAGCAGGGGGTGGCGGGGGAGACCGCGACAGTGAACGAACTCATCGCACCAGGCGCCACCGGGAGCGCCACACTGCGAGGTGCAGTCTGGCAAGTCCGAAACATTGGCACCGAGCCGCTGACTGCGGGAAGCCGGGCAGTCGTCGAAGATTCCAAGGGATTGACACTGTCGATACGCGCCGAGCAGTGAGATCGGAAGTTACCCGGATCAAGTCTGGCAGTCGCACGTTTTTTTGGTCGTACTCAACACAATAAGGAGATCATCATGGCGAGTTTCGGGTTCATTGCAGCCATCGCAGTGGCGCTTCTGGTTATCGTGACCTTGGCCAAGAGCGCCGTGGTCGTACCTCAGCAAAGCGTTTACGTAATCGAGTTTTTGGGCAAGTACAACAAAACCCTTACCGCTGGATTTCACATTCTGGTGCCCTTCGCAGAAAGAGCCGCCTATCGTCACTCCCTGAAAGAACATGCGATCGACATCGAAGAACAGATCTGCATCACGCGGGATAACGTGCAGGTCGGTGTCGACGGAGTGCTCTACCTTCAGGTGATAGATCCGAAGCTCGCATCATATGGCATCGGAAACTACACCTTCGCAATTTCGCAGCTCGCCCAAACCACACTGCGTAGCGAAATCGGTAAGATCGATCTGGATCGAACTTTTCTAGAGCGCGCGACCATCAATGCCAACGTCGTACACGAAGTCGATCAAGCCTCAGATTCCTGGGGAGTCAAGGTTCTTCGCTACGAAATCAAGAACATTAAGCCCCCCCAGGATGTGCTCGCCGCGATGGAGAAGCAGATGCGTGCCGAGCGCGAAAAGCGTGCGACGGTGCTGACGTCCGAGGGCGTTCGAGACGCGAAGGTCAACGAGGCCGAGGGCTCGAAGCAGGAAGTGATCAAGCAGTCCGAGGCAGAGCAGTTGAAGCAGGTGAACGAAGCCAACGGCCAGGCGGCAGCGATTCTCGCTGTTGCAAGCGCCACCGCTGAGGGGATTCGGTCGGTCGGTTCAGCGCTGAATGAAGAGGGTGGTGATGCCGCGATGCAGCTACGGATCGCAGAGCTCTATATCGACAGCTTCGGTGAGTTGGCCAAGGAAGCGAACTCATTGGTGATTCCTGCGAATCTCAGCGATATCGCTTCAATGATCTCATTGGCCAAAAAAGTCACCCAAGATCAGTCGAATAAGCCCGAGTCCGCCTGAGTGTCTCGTGAGTGCCCCGGCCGAGAAGGCGTTGGCGGGGAAATAGGGGGGGCAGGAGAATGAAAAAGGTGCGGATCTCTAAGGCTCCACGGGCTGCCCCGGGTCTAACGCGATTCGTCCCCCACGTCATACCGTTCCGTTATGGAAGCGATAGCTTTCTTCGCCTTCGCCTTCGCCTTCGCCTTCGCCTTCCCCTTCCCCTTCGACAAGGCCCGTTTCGCCAAGTGAGTAACTGTGCTCTCCCCGGGAGCCTTTGGGTCTATTATTCGAGTACGTCAGGATGCGCTCGCGCACAGTGTTGTCGATGTGCCAACCGAGTTTCTCGTAGACGCGATCGTTCGTTGAAGCTGGGTTCTTTACGAGGTCTTCTTCAGTCCCTTCGACATGGGGGAAATCGCGGGAGACTGGGAGAAGGCACTCGGTTGACTGGCGGTGGAGATTTTTCTCCGACTCGCTGATGTCGTCGGAGCCGTCAAGGGGATGGAGATGGCAGAGAAGCATTCTGATGACTACTTGAAGCAGAAGAGTTGTCTTACCTTAAGAGAGGCTCTCGGCGAGTACTATCGGTCGAATCCGAGCCTGCTCGATCCCTCTGACATGTCCGATGACGTCGAGGCTCTTTTTCGGCAGCACGACGCAGGTCATGTTTTCTTTGGCTGTGATACGTCGATTCGAGGAGAGGCGTGCATAGATACCTGGACGATCTTTGCTGGATCGATCGGGCTGCGGGGCTATCTGGAGTATCTCCGTTGCCCTCAGGTGAACCAGATTTTCGAGGAGACCGGGTATTGGACAATCGCATTGGAGTCGATGCGCTGCCTTCCCGATCTTCTGAAAATTCTAGTGCGAAGCAGGAAGATGTCTCGACGTTGGCCGTGGCGCGAGTACGAGCAATTTCTGGATCGCGAATTACGCGACCTTCGTGAGGAATATGGGCTTCGAGTTCTGGGTTGATCGACGCGGGCCTATGTTTCGACCTGTCGATTTAAGATCCAACAGAAAAAATCACCGGCATCGTGGGTCTCCGCAGTGGGGCGGTTGACGATGCTTCAATTCGCGAAGCTTGTTTAATGAAGCTTGTTTAATGAAAACTCCGGCTTGTTTTCGGGGCTCATGGAGTTCGGACTACCGGCTAATGCAGACCTCGAGTCTTTTCGGTAGGGTTTCGTTGGACCTACTTCAGGCGCCGAGAGGGCCAGCACGGCCCACCGAAAATAGTCCAAGCGCGAGTAGCTCAGTTGGTAGAGCATCAGCTTCCCAAGCTGAGGGTCGCCGGCTCGAACCCGG
>DUCH01000465.1:12161-12609 GCA_012959865.1 Myxococcales bacterium
CACTGCCGTATACAGCCGTTTGCTGCCGCCAAAGTCCGCGAACGAGAGGTCGGTTTCCTCTTGCGGCAGCGTGTGAACGTACTGCCGGAGCGGAGGAGGCCGAAAATAGAGTCCGTGCCGTGGTAACCGGCCTGGAACGCATGCTGCGGGGGCGCTGGGGATAGGGATTTCTCTGCCCCCGTGGCGGGCCGGTCGCTTGTATCGTCCAGTGTGTAGAATGGGCCTTTGAACTTGCTCTACGCCGGAGATTTCATGCCCAGAGCACTCTTCTGGATTTTCGTTGCTGTCCTGGTGACCGGTTGCTCCAGCTATCTCAATAGCGTGGCCGGTGTCTATTTTAAGCAAGGCCGCTATGCGGAGGCCGAACCGCTCGTGAAGCGCTCCCTTGCAATCAAGGAGAAGGCCCTTGGACCCGAGCATCCGGCTGTCGCGCAGTCCCTCAATAACC
>DUCH01000466.1:0-1754 GCA_012959865.1 Myxococcales bacterium
TCGCGCGCTGAACTGTTGACCATATCGATCGCTGGCGCCGGGTTCCGGGTCTTCCCTCTCCCATCGTCCACCGCGGCAAGTCCCCGCAGCAGCGATGCCGCACGGCGGACATGCTCGTCGCTGATCCGCTCCAACTCACTGCCCAGCTCGACCAGCGCCGCGCTCTCGGCCTCCTCGGACACCTTGTTGGCCGCCAGGTCGCCGACCAGGACATCGATGCGGGCGCGGATCACGCCGAGGCGTTCGCGCATCAGATCCTGCCGCACCGCCTCCAGTTGGCAGGTCTGGACGAAGACGGCGGCGGAGGGATCAAGATAACGGATGAGCGCATGCACCCCGCGCTCCTCGCGGTAGATGATGCGGATCTGATTGAGCAGGCGGCGCTTCTGCTTCTCGATCCGTGCCAGGTAGTCCTCCTTCGACAAAAACTGCACCCTCCGGGCATCCGAACGCACCCGGTGCGGACCGTCCGGTCCCGGATAGCGATCAGCCAACTCGACGGCGAAAGAAACGGTGTCACCGATCGCAAGGTCGGGCAGGGCATCGCGATAGTTCCAGTCGATCCGTTGCTCGCTCCCGTCACTCAGCTCCGGTGCGGGCAGGGCGACCTTCTTCTCCCCGCTCTTGTTGAATCGGTAGGAGATGAAAGCCTCGCCAATGCCGTGGTCGTCCCGGGCCCGGAAGGCAAAGTCGAGATTGCGCTCGAGCGTCGCGAACAAGTTTCCGGCGGGCGAGGTAAGATTGACGCTCGGCGCGCGATCTGGTGCCACCTGGAGGTAGTGACGCGGGCTGGAGAAGGCGAACCCGTGCTCTTTGCCGACCCAACCAAAACTGTAGGCCCGGGATTCGGACGCCATCTGCTGCATCGTCACCGAGCGCCCGTCCGCGTTGATGTCCAACGGCTGCGTCTCGCCTTCGGCAGGGCGGAACTCGGCCTTGTCCACCGCACGATCAAGCGATAGCTTCCACTTGATCGTCGTCCCCTCCGGCACGGTGAGCGTGAGCGCTTCGACGGTCTCGACCGGACGCTGGGTGTACTCAGGAAACTCGAGAGTCACATCGGCACGCTCAATTCGCGGCGCCGAGATTACACGCATGGTTTGCCACAGACTGCGGGCATCACCGGCGGAGATGCGAAAATCAAAGCTACGAAACACGGTCTGCGCCTCATACTCGCAGACACCACCCGTGATCGCCAAGGTGCGCGCGCGCGGTTTGCCTTTGCCCGTCCGCAAAAAAATCTTCGCGCTGTCCGGAATCTCGCCCGAGATGTTGGCGACGAGGCGCAGTCCCTCGCCCTCCTTAACAATCCGCTCGCCATCTTCCACCTCGATCTGGGTGCGCGTCGGGTATTCGATGGCTACCCAAGGCATGAACAAACGTGTCGCCGCCGTCTTGAACAATGGGAAATTAATCGCCGCAAACATACACAGGGAGGCCAACAGCAGGCAGCCGAGAAGCCCCGGGACGCCGATTCGATTGAACGAAACCACCTCCCCGATATCCACCTCGTTAGCCGCTTCATTCGCCTGTTCGACAGTGCGCGCGGCCATGGCTGTGGACGCTCCAGAGACAGCCTTGGCCCCAGACAGCTGCACGCCCGACACCAGCAGGCTTTCGAAATTCTGGTAGTGGTCCTCCACCTTGAGCGCGGTGCGCGGAAAATTGAACCAGGGTTTGAACACGCGCCAACCACTCCGCCACGCCACAACGATCGGAAACACCAACAGTGGCACAAGGACGATCATGCGGAC
>DUCH01000466.1:1863-2126 GCA_012959865.1 Myxococcales bacterium
CAACAGCCCCATCGTCAGGTTCAGCCCCTGTTCCCTGCGGTGCACCTTGCGGAGGCGCGACTCGAGCTTGGCTGGTTTGATCATCTTCATCAGCGCAGGTCGTATTTCCTCCGTAGAATCCATTCAAATCCGAGCAGGCCGACCAGAATGAGGGCGACCAGGCTGTTGTCCCACAAGGGGCGATCGGTGCGCACCGTGGTGGTGTGTGGTTCGCGGTTGAGTAACGCGGGAAGTTTCTGAAGCTCCAGGGCGCTCAGGCTTTC
>DUCH01000467.1 GCA_012959865.1 Myxococcales bacterium
CGGGCAGCGACGACCTCTCGGTTGCGAATCCCGATCCCTGGGAAAAGATGAACCGGGGCATCTTCGCTTTCAACGAGGTTTCGGACGTCTACGTTCTCGTTCCGGTGGCTCGGGCGTGGGGATTCGTGACTCCTCAGTTCTTTCATACTGCCATCCGAAATTTCAACGGATTGATCCTGATGCCCACCATTTTTTTCAATGATGTTCTTCAACTCAAAGGCAAGCATGCCATGGAGGACGTCGGGCGGCTCTTGGTGAATGCCACCGTGGGGCTGCTGGGTCTTATCGATGTGGCGACTCCAATGGGAATTCCGCTGAATGACGCGGGCTTTGGACAAACCCTGGGGTACTGGGGAGCGCCACCCGGACCTTATCTGGTTCTGCCTCTCTTCGGCCCATCGAGTGTTCGAGGCGGTATCGGTCGTCTGGGCGATGGCGCGGGAACTTTTTACTTCACCTGGCTTCCGATCTGGGCCACGTTTCTTGTGCGTGGTGTGGACATCATCAGCTGGCGCTCAGATCACATCGAAGATGTCGAACTCACGCGAAGGGAATCCCTCGACTATTATGTATTCATGCGGGACGCATACATGCAACTCAGCCAGGCCCGGGTCGACGAGGCGAGAGGCGTGGTTGCGGTGCCTTCGGCGCAAGAGGACGATCTATATTTCTATGACGAAGAATACGAAGACGACGAGGGCTTGGATGAGGAAGCGGTGGACTCGGTTCTTCCGTCGACTCCCCATCCAGGGCACTCCAAGGAAGCCGATTCCAATGGCGGCTGAGGGTCATCGGGCCGCTCCGCTGGGCTTTCGAGTTCCGATTTTTGCGTTGTTCCTCGCGCTGGCCTTTGGGTTGACGGGTGCCTCCGGAGTGGCTGCGGAGGAAAGCGCAGCCAATGCCGATTGGGTTGCCCCGCCGAGGGCTCTTATCGAGAAAACTGTCGGCCAGATTTTGGAAATTCTTGGGACGGCCGGACTCGACAACGACGAGCGAAGGACCCGAATCGAAGCGGTGGCCTTTTTGGTATTTGATTTCACCACTACGAGCAAGCTCGTGCTGGCCCGCAATTGGAAAAAACTCGACAAGGCGCAGCAGTCCGAATTCGTCGAAGAATTCAAGCAGTACCTTTCGCGCAACTACGGGAGTCGTCTGGAGCGCTACCAGAAGGCGGATGTCGCAGTGCTGAATGCCCGGGTTGAGCCCCGTCGGGATGTCACGGTGTTCACGAAGGTGGTGGGAAGCAGATATGACGGGTTCGAGATGAACTACAGGCTGCGTTTTCGCAGGGAAGAGTGGAAAATCATCGATATCGTGATCGAGGGTGTCAGCATGCTGGCCAATTTCCGGGCTCAATTCGCCGAGGTAATGAGCCGCGAAGGCGCCGAGGGATTGTTGGAAGCACTACGTACCCGAAATGCCGGCCTGGAGCCTACACATTGAGCCAGGGCGCTCGTGTGGCCGATCGCCAGGAGTAGAAAGAGAACTTAAAAATTTGCTCTCTGAAGTTTTTTCCATCGTGGCTCCGGTGTATCTCTGTGCGGCGGTGGGTTTCCTTTGGGCTCGCTTGGGTCGCTCGTTCGACACGCGACTTGTTTCCGATCTCATCATGAACGTGGGCGCACCTTGCCTCGTCTTTTCGAGCCTGGTCAGCTACGAAATCCAACTCGCCGAAGCCGCGGAGATGATCGGAGCGACGGTGGTTGCGACCGCCGGAATGGCGGGCGTTTCCGCTCTGATACTCCGGGCTGCCAAAATTCCTCTCAATACCTTCTTGGCGCCCATGACCTTCGGCAATACGGGCAACATGGGGATCCCGCTCTGCTACTTCGCGTTTGGAGAGGCGGGCCTTTCCCTGGCGATCTGCGTTTTTGCCGCCACATCGGTGCTTCATTTTACGTTGGGCCAGGCGATCTGGAGCGGCCAGGCGGCCTGGGCCGACGTGGTAAAGACTCCGCTGGTCTGGGCTACGGGACTCGCGCTTGTCGTGATGGTTACTGGTTTGGGGCTCCCGTCTTGGCTGACCCGGACCGCGTCTTTGCTCGGCAGCTTCACGGTTCCCCTGATGCAACTCACCCTGGGCATTTC
>DUCH01000468.1 GCA_012959865.1 Myxococcales bacterium
CTCGGCCTGTTGAGCCGTCACGCGATCCGAACCGGGATCGACATCGCGACTCGCAACAACCCCCTGAACGACGCCTTCCATGACGCCCGAATACGCCGAGGATCGCAAATGAACTTCGTCGGCTTCGAGAAGCCAGGGGAATTGGCGTTCCATTTCCGCAACCATGCCCAACGAGTCATCGCAGTAGCGAATATGGAAGTGTCGAAATCTCGAATCGAACTCGGCGATTGCCTTCGTCGCCCGCAAGCAGTACCGGGCAAACTGAAGAGTACCGACGAGCCGACGCAGCACGCTCTTCTTGTTCGGCGGATCCTGGAGTTCCGGAATCACCCGCCCGCAGACGGACTGCCCCAGGGTCTCCGCGTTGGTGATGGACACGAACCGCGAGGCCTCCAGGCCTCCGGTCAGATTGATGAACATATGGCCGAAAAAAAGGTTGATCTGGGTCCACTCCGGGGTAATGGCCGAGCGGCCGCCATAGCAGACCTGCATATGCTGCATTCCGTGCTCGATAGCTCGGCCCTGGGTGGAGAACGTCAGGGGGCAAACGGGTCCGGGCATCATCTCACCGACATTGCAGCGGGTGATCACGTCCCCACTTGAAATCGGAGTGAAGTCTGCGTTCAGGTCACCGCCGAGGGTTGTGATCGGCCTGGCCTGCAACCATTGAATCGCGCCCTCCTCGTCGATGGCCCATTCCATGTCCACGGGGTTCCCCATCTCGCGCGCGGCCAGCCGAGCGCCCCGGGCAAGCGAGCGCAACTGCTCGGGCGCCAGGATCGAGACCTCGCCGACGAGTTCCTGCCTCACGACGGCGTTGTCTGGATTCATCACATAATGATCGGGGGTCGCCTCTCCGCTGACCAGGGATTCCCCCAGGCCCATCACCGCATCGATCACCAGCCGATCATGGCGCCCGGAGACGGGATCCGCGCTGAACAAAACGCCTGCCGCTTGGGGGGCAACCATGGCCTGCACGACAACACACATGGTCTCCGGACCGTCGCCATCTCGCTCATGACCGTAGGCCCGAGCCGCATGGCCGGAGAGCGAGTCCACGCAATCGGCAATCGCCTGGCGCAAATCGGTCTCGCCCTGAACATTCAAAAAGGTCTTGAACTGCCCGGCGAACGACGCGTGCTCGCCATCTTCCCCCAAGGCCGACGAGCGAACGGCCACCCGGCCTCCCCCGATCGCACGGTAGTGATCCAGCAGATCAGCGGGGAAAATATCAACCCCGGCGTCGAGAATCACGAATGCCTGGGGAACCGGGAGCCCCATCCGAACCAGATGTGCGAGCCCTTCGGCCTTCCCGCCCACCGGCCGACCGCTGGGGCCGTCGAAGATCCGATCCAGGGACACGATCTGGGGCCGATGGGCGCTGGATTCAGACACTGAAAGATACCCTGGCTTTGCTCAGCGTACGGCCAGAGCCGACTCGGTCATTTCGATCTCGCTCGTGAGCCAGACAATCTCATAGGTCGTCTCGAAGCCCGCTTGGGCGCGCTCCAGCAGGCGCTTCAAGGCGTCGCGCTGAACCTCCAGGGCCTCCCGGGCCTGGGGTTCCGCGGCCAAAGCGATCTCACAGAAATGCAGGGCCTTCACGAGCTCGCCCCGTTCCAGGGCCAGGCGCCCCCGGTCCGCCAGGGCCTGGACACCCGCCAACCCGGCCAGATCGGCGTAGACCTCGCGCACGGGAACCGGATAGAGTTCGGTGGTGGAGTCGTAATGGAACCAAGTGGCGTAGTACTCCCAAATGCTGCGAACACCCCACGAGACTCGCCCGTGAACTTGGGAGAGCGCCAGTTCCGAGGGGAGTTGAATTTCTTCCATCAACTCCCAGACTGTCTTGCCCGCGTTCATCCCCTTCACCGTTTCATCATGAACGTATTGCACCGCATCGCGAATCCGGGTGAGTCCCTCGCGGATCTCTCGGGCTCCCCGCGTCGGGGCAAGATGCCCCGGCACCAGCAACTCGGCGTCCAGGGCGATCAGTTGGTCAAGACTTTCGATGTACTCCATCGGCTTGCGCATCTTCTCGCCCCGCATGGTGAAGATGTTGGGAAATTGCGGAAAAATCGGACCCAGGGTATCGCCCACGAAAAGAATCCTCTGGTCGGGCAGCCAAAGCGATAAATTGTCGAGTCCTTCGGCGCCCGGCGTCGGGAGAACTTCGAAACGGAATCCGCCCTGGGTAAAGCGGTGGGGCATTCCGTTGCGAATCGTTTCGGTGGGCACCACGTGACCGAAGCTCAAGGGGCCCCGAACGATGGGATCCTCGGGTATCCAGGGAAAGAGCCTGCGGTTTCGGTCGTGAAAATAGGGCTCAAGCGCCTTCAGGTAGCGCTGTTCCTCAGAAAATTCGCGATGGGCGATGATCGTCGTCTCGGGCTCGGCCCAGAACTGGGTCCCCCCCACGTGGTCTTGATGCGAATGCGAGAGAATTACGTGGCTCACGGGTTTGCGGCCCACGAGTTCTTCCAGCGCCCGCTTCTGCCGGGTCGCCTGAATCGCGAGTCCCGTGTCGAAGATCACGACGGAATCGCCGGTATCGATCAGGTGGGTGTTCGCGACTCCTCGGGCCTGGTAGATATTGGGCGCCAGGGCGTGGGCATCCACGGGGGTGGCCTGGGTCATGAAGCCTTCGGCGGCATCCGCCATCCGGTCGACGACTTGAGCGGTGGCCGCCTTCCTAGCCCCATCGCTGGTGGCCAAGATCAGGGCCGTGACTCCGACGATCAGCGCGATGCCCCCCAGCGCCCACGGAAGGATTCGTCCCGCGATTCGACGGGAATCCGCTCTCGGCTTCAAGCTGCCGCCTTTCTGAGGCTCGACTTACCTCGACGATCCCGGGAGATGACCAGCGCCCGGCTCCAAACCACCCGCCGCCCAAACATCGGAGCGGGTGGACCCAGCGGACCCACCGCAATTCAAGAGTAAAAGGCGCTAAAAGATCTCAAAGAGACCCGCAGCGCCCTGCCCACCGCCGATGCACATAGTCACCACGCCCCACTTCGCCTTGCGGCGCTGCCCCTCGCGGAGCAAGTGGCCCACGCAGCGTGCGCCCGTCATGCCGAAGGGGTGACCGATGGAAATGGATCCCCCGTTGACGTTGTACTTGGCGGGGTCAATTCCCAAGGTATCCCGACAGTAGAGGCACTGGCTCGCAAAAGCTTCGTTGAGTTCCCACAAATCGATGTCGTCGACGGTGAGCCCCGCACGCTCGAGAAGTCGCGGAACCGCCACCACCGGGCCGATCCCCATTTCGTCGGGCTTGCAACCGCCTGCGGTGAAGCCTCGAAACGCGCCCAACGGACTGACACCCCTTCGCTTCGCTTCGTCGGCTTCCATCATCACCACCGATGCTGCACCATCGGAGAGCTGCGAAGCGTTGCCCGCCGTGATGTAGTGCTCCTCGCCACGAATTGGCGCAAGCTTCTGAAGCCCTTCCAATGTGGTGCCGGGGCGGTTGCATTCGTCCTGGGTGACCGTGTAGTCCACTTCGGAGGTTTCATTCGTGGCTTTGTCCTTGACGATCATTTTGGTGTCCATGGGGACAATCTCGTCGTCGAATAGCCCGGCCTCCTGGGCGGCCGCGGTGCGCTTCTGGCTCTCCAGCGAGTACTCGTCCTGGTATTCCCGGCTCACCTTGTAGCGGTCCGCCACGATATCCGCGGTCTCGATCATCGGCATCCACAGCCCCGGATACTGCTCCACGAGTTCCTTGTCGACTTGATGCGAGAAGTTGCCCCCGCTCAGGCTCAAGCTAATCGACTCCACCCCGGCGCCCACCACGATGTCCTCTCCGTCCACGATGATCCGGCCCGCCGCCGTCGCAATCGCGTTCAGCCCAGATGAGCAGTGGCGACTGACTGTGACGCCCGTGGTCGTGATGGGGCAACCCGCCTTGAGGGCCGCCACGCGGCCAATGTTGTTGCCCGTCGTGCCTTGGGGGGTCCCGCAGCCCAACACTACTTCGGAGATTTCACCGGGCTCGACGCCCGCGCGCTCGATGGAGTGCTTGATGGCGTGACCCGCCATGGCGGCTCCGCCCGTATTGTTGAATCCGCCCCGATGGGACTTGGCCAGCCCGGTTCGTGCGGTGGAAACGATGACAGCTTCGCGCATTTAAAATTGCTCCTGGGTGTGGACGTGGACACTGTCTCCACGCCAATTGAACGGGACGAAAGGTACTGCGAACGGGGCATCCTACACTCTTGGCATTTCTCGTGCCAAAATAATCGGCATCCCCTTTACGAGAAGCCGCTCATGCCCGCACCGCAATAGGCAGCCTCGTAGCCAGGCCCCGTAGCCAGCCCCCGTAGCCAGCCGCCCACCTACGCGGCCGGCGGTTCCTCCTCGGAAAGCCAAGCCTTGAAGAGCGCGAAGCCCAGAGCGAGTACCACCGCCCCCAGAAAAAGGCCGAGAATCCCGAGGGTCAGCATTCCTCCGATTGCGCCCATGAAAATAATGAGCGTGGGAATCGCCACCCCACGGCCAAAGAGAATCGGCTTCAATACATTGTCGAGCAGCGCCACCAAAAGGCACCAGATCGCGAACAGAACCGAGGCCGCGCCCCCGATGGAAGAGAAGCCGTAGACCACGGGTAGAATCAACACCAGAGCAACGGGCAGCTGGATCACCGCCGCCACCAGGACGAGCAGCGCCCACAGTCCGGCAGCCGGGATCCCCGCCACGGCAAAGCCGATTCCGGTCAAAATTGCCTGGAGCAACGCAACCCCGACAATCCCCTGAACAACGCTTCGAATCGTCGCCTCGGCCAACTCGGCCAGCCCCCGGCCACGCGCCTCGCCCGCCATTCGAACCGCAAAGCGCTGGATGACCGCGCGGCGCTCAGCCCCCCGCGCAAGCATTACGCCCGCGATCAGAAGCGACGCCGCAAGCTGGAGAATTCCGACAGCCGCACTTCCCCCCGCCCGAAGAAGCCAGCCGGAAAAGACTTGAAGCTGGGGAACGAAACGACTGAACGTCTCGCCGACGTTCTCAGAAGCGGCGCTCCACTCGAGATACACCCGCGGCCCTATCACGGGCCAATCCTGGACCTTCGGATCGGGCGCTGGAATTTTAAGATCGGAATTGCCCAAATCCTCGGCAAATGCCTGGGCCCCTGAGGCGAGGGTTTTTGAAAGCTGAGCGGCCGGAACGATGACGATCAGCAAGGCCAGCGCGACGGCAACACCGGCGGCCAGCCCCCTCCGCCCGCCCAACCGGCGACTCAGAGCCTGATGGGGACCGTCCGCCGCGATGGCGATCACCAGAGCCCAGACGATAATGCTCATGAATGGAGCGACGATCACCAAGCAAGCAAGGACCAGGAGAGCGATCGCGCCCAGGCGAATCGCAATTTCGATCGCATTGCGAAGCCCGGGCTCCGCGCCCTCTTCTTTCCCACTCACGGGCCGCCCGATTCCGCTCTCGTCCTGGGACATGCGTCTCCCTCGTCTGCGTATGGATCCGATCCAGATGCCTCATGGCGGGACTAGTCTGACGAACACTCGGGCAAAAGGCGACCCGAAAAGAGACAGGGGCTTGACCGATCCGGTGCCCACCCTCGTCGCCCGGGCCCGCCTTCGACATACTCTCGGGATCAGAGGAGGTCAAAAATGAGACGGCTCGAGGGCAAGACGGTCATCGTGACTGGAGGGGGGAGTGGCATCGGACGGGGCGCGTGCCTTCGGATCGCCGATGAGGGCGGCGCGGTGGGTGTGGCCGATATTCGTCGGCCCCTCGCGGAGGCCGTTGTGGCCGAGATCGACGCTGCCGGGGGCCGGGCGATCGCCCTCGCCTGCGACGTCAGCCAGGAACCCCAAGTCCGAAAAATGGTGGACGACACCCTGGGAGCCTTCGGAAGCCTCCACGGCCTGGTTGCCAACGCGGGCACAGCGGGCAGCGGCTGGATCCACGAAACCACACTGGAGGATTGGCATTTCGTGCTCGGGGTGAACCTGACCGGGCCCTTTCTCTGCGCCAAACACGCCCTCCCCCCCATGATCGAAGCCGGGGGCGGATCCATTGTCATCACCTCGTCCATCGCGGGTTCGGTGATCGGGGCCGGGGGCGCGGCGGCCTCGTACGCGGTCTCGAAACATGGCGTGATCGGTTTGGCCAAGCAGATCGCCGTCGACTACGGGGCCCAGGGCATTCGGGCCAACGCGATTCAGCCCGCCGCCGTCGATGAGACCAACTTGGGCAAGCACGCCGCCGAGGATCGCGCGGGCTCAACCACCCCCGCGGCTCGACTCCCCCGCCCCAAGAGTTGGCTCCCCATCCGCCGGGCGGGCAAGGTCAAAGACGAATACGGGGCAACCATCGCGTTCCTGCTGTCGGACGACGCGGGCTACATCACCGGCGCCACCCTGGCGGTGGACGGCGGCTATCTCGCCACCTGAAGGCGCCCTTTGGTTTCATCTCTGGTTTCATCTCTCAACTCACCAGTCCACGGGTCTCACATCGGATCTTACCGGTCAAGCTCGCCCGGTCTCATCCGGCGATATGCACGAGCTGCTTGCCGAAATTTTTGCCCGCGAGCAGGCCGCGGAATGCCGCGGGGGCGCACGCAAAGCCCTCGGCGATGGTCTCACGATATTTGAGTTGCCCGGAAGCGATCCAGCCCGCCAGCTGGGCGCTGGCCTCGAGCCACTCGTCCCGCCACTCGCCCACCAAGAAAAAACGATGCTCCGGAGAAGTTTCGAGACCGCCCAGAACCGTGAACGGTGTCTCCATCGCGGCCATATCGCCTTCGGCATTGTAGAGCGAGACAAATCCGCAAATCGGCACCCGAGCTCCCGGGTTGAAGAGCCCGGCCACCGCACGGGTAACGGCTCCTCCCACATTCTCAAAATAGACATCCACGCCCTGGGGGCACGCGTCGGCGAGCTGCTCCGTGAGCCCCCCGGCCTTGTAGTCGATACACGCGTCAAAACCGAGTTCGTCCCTGCAGTAGCTGCATTTCTCGGGCCCGCCCGCAACACCCACCACCCGCAGGCCGAGAATCTTGCCCAATTGGCCCACCACCGAACCCACGGCTCCCGAAGCCGCCGAAACCACCAGGGTTTCCCCTGCCTGGGGGAGCCCCACCCGCTGGAGCCCAAAGAAGCCCGTGCGCCCGGGCATCCCGAGCACGCCGAGCCAGGCCTGGAGAGGCGCCAGGGCGGTGTCCGCCCGAAGCAGCGCCGGCGAATCGCCATCAGCGACGATTTGAGTTTGCCAGCCCTGGTGGGCCGTCAACGCGTCGCCGACCGCCCAGCGATCGCTGCGTGATTCGACCACGATCCCAGCGCTTTCTCCCGTCACGACCTCGCCGATCTTCAGGGGCTCGGCGTAGGACTTGCCCTCGCGCATTCGCCCGCGCATATAGGGGTCCAGGGACAGATAGTGGGCCTCGATGCGAACCTGCCCCTCCTCCAGGTCGGCCACCGGCACTTCTTGAAGCGCAAAGCAGTCGTCGGCGGGCTCCCCCACCGGTCTTTTGGCGAGCACCCAGCGCTGATTCGATAGCGAAGTCATGAATACAATCTCCTGTTCACCCAAGGGACAAATCCGGCCGCGCTGTTTATCCCGGGCGCGAATGAAGCGAGCGAACGAGGCGATCGCCCAATGAGCCCAGCCAAGCACGGGGTCCAATCACTATGAAGGCACTGCCGTGTAGCCCGCGGTCCCGATGGCTCGGACAACCGCCTCACGGCTGGCGCTTCCAACAACCACCGCCCTGTCCGGGCTCCGTGTCACCATCACCGAGACAACGCCGTCCAAAGCCAGCAGCGCCCTTTCGACTTTTCGCTCGCATGCGCCGCAGGAAAGACCCTCGACCCCCACTTCGATGGACTCGCCAGTCGATGCGCCAAACCTCCCGCGCAGCCAGCCCAAGAGATCTTGGACCGCGAGGCGAGCGATGAGGGCGCTCAAAAGCACAGCGCTGGCCACCGCCCACCAGGTTGCATGGCTCGCAGCGTGGGGCTGCGCGACGGTCAGGGGGTCAATGGCCCAATCAAAGAGCAGACCGAAGCCCAAGCTGCCCACGATCAATACGAACAAATAGGAAAAGAGCTGACGCCCGCCGAAGCCACGGTAGATGGCGCCGATGGTGGCAACATTCGTCGCCGGTCCCGCCATCAGGAAAACCAAAGCGGCGCCTACCGGCATGCCGTTCGCCACCAACGCGGCCGCGATGGGAACCGAGGCCGTCGCGCACACATAGAGGGGCAGCGAAATCAGCAGAATCATGAATCCCGCCCAAAGCGGACCCGCATCGGCGAAAACTTCGAGGGTCCCGACGGGAAGAAAGGTATTGATCAGCGCGCTCACCACCACACCGAAGACCAGCCAGCGCCAGATGCTGGCCAGCAGGTCGTGGGCGTGTTCGACCATCGCTCGCAGACCCCGCTCCTGTTCCTCATTCGCCGCTTCTACGGCACCGAGGTCACGGTCGGGCGGATCGTCGTCGGGCAGACGATCGGCGATTATGCCCCCGATCAGGCCCGTCGCGGCCGCAGCAAACACTTTGAACAGCGCAAAGGGCCAGCCTAGGAAAGTTGCACTCACAAGGATCGAGTCGACTCCGGTTTGGGGAGTGCTGATCAAGAAACCCAGGGATGCGCCGTTACTGGCGCCATCGCGCTTAAGACCAAGTCCGGCGGGAATTACGCCGCAGGAGCAGAGCGGAAGGGGAACACCCAACGCCACCGCCTTCACCACCGCAAAGCGACCCCGAAGTTGCCGCTTGATGAAATTTCGCGGCAGCAGACCGTGGAGCAGCCCGGCCACCGCCATTCCGAGCAGAAACCACGGAGAGAGTTCGAGCATTGTTTGGATGAGGGACTCAACCATTGTCTAGCGCCCCGCTATACCGCTGTAGCGCGAAAAGACATCCATCAACTCTTCGACGGACTTTTCGCGCTCCTTCTGCGACCCGCTCTCCAAAGCATTGACAACACAGGTTTCCACGTGGGTCCCCAGCAGCAACTGTCCGGCTTTTCCCAGTGCGCCCTGGACCGCAGAAATCTGCAGAAGGATATCTACACAGTATTTCTCTTCCTCGACCATGCGCCGAATCGCGCTGGCCTGCCCCTCGATACGGCGAAGTCGGCCGAGAAGCTTCTTTTGAGCGGTGGGATCTTTGAAATGCTTCACGCTTTCAGCTCCTTTGCCGATCGTCCTGGCCCGACCCGGACTCGCCCCCAGGTGCGATACCCCCTGGAGGTATATTTTATATACCCCCATAGGGTATCTGTCAAGGCACAGGGGAACTCGCTCCGGCCAGAGCTTCGTAGAACCCCATGGCGATACAGACCGTGGGCCCAGTCAAGCGAACATCGCCGTGCTCCATCGCGTAAAAGGCTTGGCTGCGCTCGGGAACCCTGCGCCAGATCTGGTAGGAAGCCGCCCGAGTCAGAGCCTTGAGCGGGACCTCGAGGATCTCCGCGACTTCTCGAGGGTTCGCGGTGAGCGCAAGGGGGGGCTCGACAACCCCCACTACCGGCGTGACTCGGAAGCCCGACTGGGTGTAGTAGTCGCCGAGCCGCCCGAGAATTCGCACAAGGCTCGGGTCCAGGTCGATTTCTTCGTGCGCTTCGCGCAAGGCGGTGGCTTCCACGCTGGCGTCCCCGGGATCCGCACGTCCGCCCGGAAAACAAATCTGGCCCGGGTAGGAGATATCGGCGTGACGCCGTGTCAAAAGAACCCTCAAGGCATCCGGGTGCTCGACAATGAGAACGAGAACCGAGGCCGGAGTCGCACTTTCGCGAACAACCGCGGCGACCGGATCCTCGTGGTGGTAATTCCGGATTCCTTCCGGCGCGCGACCCACTTCGCTTGCGAAATACGCTTCGAGAAGGGGCAAGTTCGGATCGAGGTCCGGCGGCTTAAATGCAGGCTGGGTCTTCAAGTCACCACGATAGCTCGGCGCTGCAAACTTTCGCGACCGGGCAAAGCCAGACAGGATCTCCGGTTCAGGCCCCTGCCCCCACCTGCTCGAAAGGCGGTCGCCCGGGGTTCAATCCCCGGTCCCTTTTCCCCCACCCGCATCCTTCCGCTTGAGTCTCTCGACCTCCTCCCCCAGAGCGTCGAGGGTTCGGCTCTGGATCTGGAGCCATCGGGTGCGCTCACTCAACTGCTCCTCCAGGGATTCAACCAAGCGTCTGAGACCCTTGACCTCTTCCTCCTGCGCCCCCAACCACTGGGTACGTTCATCGACCTGTTCCGCCAAACCCGCCATCGCCTTCCGCTCCAACGATCTCTCGTGATCCTGGGCATCGGCCCGATCGTTCAGGGTCTCGAGGCGATTTTCGGTTCCATCCGCCAGCACCTTCACGCGCTGGGCAAGATCGCGAATTTCGCCTCGCAGCGAAGCGGACATCCCAGCCGAATGTTCGACCCAAAGCGAATCAACGACTTCCTTCGCTGCACCGACCTCATCGCGTGCTGCGTCGGCAAATCGCTCCAATGCGAGGGTCTCGCCCAGTCTGGCCGCCTCCAGTTCTTCAAACAAAGGGAGGACCCAGCGCGCGAAGCGCCCAAAATCAGGATTCGTGATGGAAGCGGCTCGATGATTCCGAAGGCTCGGCACGAGGAATTCGCGCAGCTCCTCAGCGACCTTGCCGGGCGCACGGGGCCAGTCTACGCCCAAGCCTTCGGCCACACGGCCCAAAGTCTCGACAGGATGTCCGAGCAGTTCATCGAAAGAGACGAACACACGAGGCCGACCTCGGGTCGACGCTTCCGCGGCCAGATTGTGGTTGAGCCAGAGGCTTGCGCTCTTCTCGACCGAGAATGCATTGCGAGAAGCCAGGGACAAGGCAACCTCGGCAGGGTGCCGGTATACGATGACAAAACCCGGGGTGAGATTGATCTCGGAAAGGATTTCCTGCCACCACGGCACGAGGAGACTGAGTCGCGGATCCTTGACCGCCCAGAGTGTCCGGTCCGCAAAGCGCTCCCGAAGCAGTCGAGTCATGTCCGCTCGGTGCGAGTTCAGAACGCCCTCAGGAAAAGCATCCAGCGACAAGGGCCGCGGATCATCCCACGAAAATCCCAGCTCGTCCAATAGCCTTTTATGGGCTTCGTAAATTTCGAGATCTTCAAAATAACCGCTCTGGTTTTCCCCAGGGCGGGGCTCCATCAAACGTTCACCGAGATGAACGCCGAGAGTGCGAAGAGAACCCGCAAGAGCGGAGGTTCCGCTTCGATGCATCCCCAGCACCAATAGGCACTGCACCAAAATGCTTCATCCTCCCGATCAAAGGGGGGGGTAGAACCCGAGCGACGAATCCCGACTTTACTGCGTCAAGCCACGACGGTCCAATACCGAAAAAATTCCTAGGCACGCCCCTTGCGCTTCGAAGCGAACGGTCTTTTCGGCTTTGTCCCGAACTTCGGTCCCTGCTTCGGCCTACCTCTTGCCTTTTCGACTCGGCCAGAAGAGCCCCCGGCAGACCGAGCCTCTCCCGCACCCCCGGTTCCCGCCGCCCGAACGATGCGGAGGTTCGGGTCTCGGGCATCGCGACGCCGAACCATCTTTTCGAAGCGCGCGACCACGCTGGAATCCACATCAAAAGTCGATCGGTCGGTGCCGATTTCAATCGCGCCAATCGAATGGCTCTTCACTTGCCCGCGACGACACACGTGCCCCAGCACGCGATTCGCGGAGGCGCCGGTCTTCTCGCCCCAGTTGATCGAGAATTTCGCAAAGCCCTGCTGGCTTCGACTCGCAACCGGAGCGCCACCCCCCTTGGGCTCTCGGATTTCCATCGGTTCGCGGATTGGCTTCGGTTGAGCCAAGTCCAAGAGCAAAGCCACTACAGCAGCCGGATCTCGACCGTCGAGAAGGTCCTTTGCATAATCGATCTGTGCCTGGCTCAAATCGCATTCGTCGGTGAGCCGTTGGCGCATCTCTTGACGAAAACGTTTGCGCAACTGTTTGCGGACCTTGGACGCCGCCGGCACAGGTTTCCACTCAACCTGAATGCGGGCTCCCTCCAGCAGGCGCACTGCCTGGCGCTGAATCCGCGGCGGAACGAGCATCACGCTCTTGCCCGTCCGCCCTGCCCGGCCGGTCCGGCCACTTCGATGCACGTAGGAGTCTGAGTCGCTCGGAGGGTCCATGTGGACTACAAGCTCGATGTCGGGAACATCGATACCACGTGCCGCCACATCGGTTGAAACCAGGGTACGGATCGTTCCGTCCCGAAACGAATTCAATGTCCGAGTCCTTTGAGCCTGGGGCAACTCGCCGCTAAATGGCTGCACGGGAAATCCGTCCCCCGAAAGCTTCGTCGCAAGCGCACTGGCGTCCACCCGG
>DUCH01000469.1 GCA_012959865.1 Myxococcales bacterium
TTCCATTCCCTCCTGCGCACTCCCGCAAGGCATGCTCGGTCATCGGGTACGCGAAGCGCGGGTCCCCAAGCCTGCTGGCAATCGAATCGGATCCGAAATTCGGTTCCATGGGCAGAGCCCCCCCCAGTCCCCCAGACAGACGAGGCTACGTCCTTCGTCCCCACGAGCGAGGAATCTCCCCAATGACTGATCCCACCAGCGACGGCCACTTATCGGAGTGGACGCAGAGCGCCCACCTGGCGGAAGACATGATTCCGCGAGTGGGTCGCTTGTACCGCGATCGGGGCGTCATCATCACGATTTTCGGTCACTCTCTTGTGAACAAAACGCCCATCGAGATCATTCAACTCCACGAGAAGGCTCAGGAGAATTTTCAGGTCGAGATCTCGTTGGCGGACACCCACCCGCTTCTCGAAGCGATTTCAGAACTCGACCTTTCCCCTGCGCGGATTGATATTGGCAACCTGTTCGCTCAGTTGTTGGGGCAGGGCAAGGATGTCAACGTGGCAGAAGGTGTCGCCCTGGCCTTGGGGCAGATCTGCACCGGCCGGGCTTCCATCCGGCCAAAACCCCAGGATGTCGTCCTCTACGGCTTCGGCCGCATTGGTCGGCTGGTGGCGCGGATTCTGGTGGGAAAGACCGGCCGGGGAGACGCCCTGCGCCTGCGGGCCATTGTGGTTCGCAAGGGCGGGGGCAAGGGCGATCTCGAAAAGCGTGCAAGCCTGCTCCGGCGGGATTCGGTCCACGGACATTTTGCCGGAACCATTACTGTCGACGAAGAAGGCAAGGCCCTGATTGTCAACGGCAACCGGATTCTTGTCATCTATTCCGATGGTCCCGACGAGATCGACTACACCGAGTACGGAATTCACGATGCCCTGATCGTCGACAACACCGGCAAGTGGCGGACCCGGGAAGAGTTGAGCCTTCACGTCAAGGCGCCGGGGGCAGCCAAGGTGATTTTGACCGCACCCGGCAAGGGCGATATCACGAACTTCGTCTACGGGGTGAACCACCAAGGCCTGCGGTCGGCGGGCGCGGTGCTCTCGGCGGCGAGTTGCACCACTAACGCCATCGTGCCCGTTGTGAAAACCGTCCACGACGAATTCGGGATCGTGGCCGGTCATATGGAGAGTTGCCATTCGTTTACCAACGATCAGAACCTGATCGACAACTACCACAAGAAGGATCGCCGGGGCCGAGCCGCGACACTGAACATGGTCGTGACCGAGACCGGGGCCGCAAAGGCCGTGGCGGCCGCGCTCCCCGAACTCGCGGGGCGTCTTACGGGCAATGCCGTTCGCGTGCCGACGCCGAACGTCTCCCTGGCGATCTTGAATTTGCATCTCTCCCGGGCCACCGACGTGGAGGAGCTGAACGGTTGTCTCCGTGCGGCTTCCCTCGAAGGTGATCTGCAGAACCAAATTGACTATGTGAATTCGAGAGAGGTGGTGTCCAGCGATTTTGTGGGGAACCGCTATGCGGGCATCGTGGACGCTCAGGCGACCATCGTGAACGGCGAGTACTGCGTTCTCTATGTCTGGTACGACAACGAGTTCGGCTATAGCCGTCAGGTCGTTCGCTGCTTGGAGGAGTTGGCCGGGTTGGTGATGCCCAATATCCCCCAGCGCTTGGGCCCGCACGCCTGAATGATGAATTCCGGACGAGGGTTCTTCGCGCGAGTCCTCAGCGGGCTAGAAGGAAAGAGCCAGATGGCCGCGTAGGAGTCCAGCAGAATCGAATCGGCTGCTCGTGAGCAAACGGCCTTGAGGATCCTCGATTTTCAACTCGCCCGAAACCGCCATGCCGCCCTCGGCGACGATCTTCAACTGGGACGAGAATCTGAACTCAAGCCCAACCATGAGGGGCACTGAAGTGGACTCGCCCACGCCGTTGGCATTGGGCCCCGAGGCGCTGAGGCGAAAGCGCTGGCGCGAGTAGCCGGCGGAGAGAAAGCCCTGGAAGAAATCGCTGGGGCTCCAGACCAGTTCCAAGGCGCCGCCCTGATAGGGGCCGCCCCGGGTGTGCAGCCCGAAGCTGGGGCTCAACTTCCAATCCAGGGAGATCGCCGGGTA
>DUCH01000470.1 GCA_012959865.1 Myxococcales bacterium
CTGAGCCTACGACGGCACTGCTCGTTGGTTTGGGCCTTATGGGTCTCGCTGTTGCGGGGCGCCGACGGGCCTAGAGCGACTGGCAACAAGTTTTATTTGGAATGGAAGCGCCCTGGTCGGGATTTCGACCAGGGCGCTTTTTTCGTTTGGATCTTGGAATTGACCGTTTCTCGAATAGCTGGCGCCGAACCGAGCACCCCGCCGGCGTCGACCTGGTCGAGCGAGTTGTCTAGACGGTCAGGAAGCCGCCTGCCCCCCAGGTACGAACGCGCGAGGCTGCTCAATTAGAGCCCTGGCGGCCAAGAGTTTGAGTATGATTTCGGGAAGCCAAGGAGCGACCCTGCTCAACTCGGCACATGAGGGAGTTTAGAATCGATGGTTCGCGCCACCGCGCTGGTTTTGACCCTGCTTACCGGCTTCAGCGGCCTCGTCTACGAAGTTGCCTGGCAGCGTTACCTTGCGACGCTTCTTGGCTCCCACAGTGAAGCCACCGCCGCGGTGCTCGGGATTTTTCTGGGCGGTTTGTCGGTGGGGTACTGGCTCTTCGGGCGCATCACCCGGCGTGTCGTGGAGCGCGCAGAATCCCACGGGGTGCCTCCACGGTTGCTCTTGGTCTATGGCGCCGTGGAGGCGGGCATTGGCCTCTACGTCTTGGCTTTTCCCTGGTTCTTCAGCGGAGTGCAGTGGGTTTCGTACGCCATACCACACACTTCTGTAGGCCTTGGCTTCTTGACCGACGTCGCGCTGGCGATCCTTCTGATCGGTCCTGCCTCTATCTTGATGGGTGGCACGATTCCCATCCTGACTCAAGGTTTGGCACGGAGTCTGGATGACGCCACTCGCTTTCATGCCTTCGTGTACGGGTTCAATACCGTTGGCGCGTTTGCCGGTGCTCTCGCCGCCGGATTTTATCTGATCCCCGTTCTCGGGCTGGTGGACGTCATGTTCACTATGGGGATCATCAATCTCGTCGCCGGTGCCATTTTTGTGGTCCTTGGGCTGAGAGGCGGCGTCGTGTCTAGTGCCAAAGAGGAGTTGCCCGCCCTCGCCCAGGGCGGATTCCTGGAGGCTGTCCCCTACCTGGCAGTGGCGCTGCTTACGGGCTTCGCCATGATGACCGTCCAGACCACATTGATCCGCCTGGGAGGGCTCTCGTTTGGGTCCTCGCAGTTCACTTTCTCTATGGTCGTAGCGGTTTTCGTGCTCTGTATTGCCGTGGGGAGCTTTCTCGTTTCGGCGCTTTCCAGAATCACACCGCTCTTTGCGGTGCTGAATCAGTGGGCGCTCGCCGTGCTCCTGCTGCTGCTTTACGCCCCGCTTGAGGACTCACCCTATTGGGCGCATTTTATCCGTAGCCTCTTCCGTGATGAAACGGCAGGCTTCGGCTTCTACTACTTGTTTGGCTTTCTCTCGCTGCTCTGCGTGGTTGGCCTGCCTGTGGTGCTTTCCGGGGCTTCCCTTCCGATTCTTTTCCATCAGATGCGTCGGGATATTGGCCATCTCGGTGATATTGCCGGAAATCTCTACAGCTGGAATACCGTGGGCTCACTTCTGGGCGCGCTGATAGGGGGCTACACCCTATTTTTCTGGTTCGATCTTCACCATGTGTATCGCATCGCTGTGGTGGCTCTCTTCCTCGCAGCGCTCCTGCTCACGATCCGGCTTTTCAACTGGCGACGGGTATACGTGCTCCTGATTGCTCCGCTCATCGGATTAGTCGTTTTACTCCCACCGTGGGACCCGGCAGCCCTGAATGTCGGATTGTTCCGAGTGAGGCAGCCGATTGATGGCACGTCGTCCGGGCCCTCGGCTTTTCGAGAGGCCAGTTCGGGTTATTTCGACCCCCCAATGCTTTTCCATACAGACGACCCCATCGCAAGCGTGACCGTTCGGGAGTACAAAAGACCGGGTGGGCTGAAATCGCTCTCAATCGTGACCAACGGAAAAAGCGATTCCAATACTTTTCAGGACTACACAACGGTGGGTCTGTTGGCGACGCTTCCCGCGCTGATGGCGCGGAAGGCAGAGCGAGCCTTCGTGATTGGCTGGGGGACCGGGATCACCGCGGGTGAACTCGCGTCCCTCGATAGTATGACGACTGTCGATGTCGCCGAGATTTCCCCAGGCGTTCTCCAGGCGGCTCCTCTATTTGATTTCGCCAACATGAATGCTTCACGCAACCCCAAAATTCATGTCATACAAAGTGATGCCTACAGGGCGTTGATGCGGAGCGAAGACCTCTACGACCTGATTATCTCTGAGCCGAGCAATCCCTGGGTAACAGGCGTCGAAATGCTGTACAGCCGAGAATTTCTCTCCGCGGCTCGCGAACGCCTGGCCGAGGGGGGCGTGTATGCCCAGTGGATTCATCAATACGAGATTGATGATGAGACGCTTGCACTCGTCTTGCGTACCTACGCCGAAGTTTTTGAACACATCGCCCTATGGGGAACGGCCAGTAGCGACCTGCTTCTCCTTGGGCTCGATGAACCGGGCTCCGCGACCGACCATTTTCGACTGGAATCGCGGGCAGCGCGTAGGGATTTTGCGCAGTCGCTCAAGCGCATCGGAATAACGAGTTTCCCAGCCCTGCTGGCCCACGAACTGATTCCCGTTGGCGTCATCCATGCGGCAGATCTGCAAGGGCCGATACACACGCTCTATCATCCGCGATTGAACGACAAGGCGGGACGCTCCTTTTTCCGAGGAGATTTCGGGAATCTTCCCTTCTTCGGTTATGGAGAGCCAGCACGGCTAGCCAAAGAAAATTCGATGCTAAGGGGGTACGCGCTCCGCTTCGGCGGAAGCCTACCCGATGAAGAACGGGCGCAGTTGATCCGGGAGACCCTTCGTTCAGCCACTCCTCTTGGGAAGACGCTTTTTGCCCAGTGGATGAGCGAAAATCCCAACTCAGTCGAATTTGACCGGCTGAGTGAATGGCTCGATCAAGTCCGAAGCTCTTCCCCACACAGTTCATATGAGCAAGCCGTGGATAGAGTAGAGCCCGAACAGCTCGTGCAATTTTTCCAACGCCGCCTAGAGATCAGCGAAGACATTACTCCCCCGAGAGCTTCGAAAAAAACCGATCAATTCTTACGCTTTTATCACCATGCGGCGCCGTTCGATGGTGACCAACTCCTTCGTGTGTGGGGCAGTTGCCGAGAGGGCCGCAACGATCTCGCTGGGTGCCGGAAATGGGCCCACGACGCAGCGCTCGGCCTTGATTCGAAACCTGAGAATGAGCTTTTGGAAGAGTGCCTTTCGAATCGACACGTGGGAGCCAAATGTCGGGAAGGACTGGCCGGCGCCCATCGCCTGCTCGAGACCGGGACTGCGCAGTCGCAGTAGAGCCCTTCGCTTTCCATCGGCACGCCGAGTTCGTTCAACCGCGGTACTGGGCGGAAACTGCGGTGGTTGCGGTCAATCACCGATCACATAGCCTAAGGCTCGAAGCCTTTCTCTTTCTTCGGAATCAAGCTCGAGCCGGTTGTTAAAGCTGGGTCCGGCCTCGATTTTTTCTTTCCGATCTGCCATTTCCTGGCGAAGGGCCTGAACAACAAGGGGCTCATCGAGAGAGAGATCGGTCTTCTCCAAAGGGTCATCCTTTAGATCGTAGAGCTCTACGGCCCCAGTGAGAGAATCCAGTACGAGCTTGTAGTTCCCCTTTCGGATCGAACTGAATATGGGAACGACGCCCTCAATCGTCTTTCCCCACATAATCCCGCCCGCCGCTTCGCTGTGCAGAGAGCGTCCGGAAAACTCGGCGATATCACCCTCGGACTCAAGAAGCGGGGTCAGATCGACCCCGTCGATAGCTTCGGGTATAGGGACGCCAGCCCAGGAAAGGACGGTGGGTGCGATGTCCACAACGGAAACCGGTGTCGCAATTCGTCGACCCGAAGGAATTCCAACCCCTCGGAAGATCAGGGGAACATGTAAAACCTCTTGGTAAGTAGTCACGAAATGATAAAAGCTACCGTGCTCGAAAAACTCTTCGCCGTGGTCCGATGTGATGATGATACGAGCGGATTCAAGCTGCCCGCTGTCTTCAAGAAATTGGAAAAATCGGTTCAGTTCGGTGTCGAGTTGGCGAATGCCTGCGTCGTAGAGTTCCTCAATATGACGTGAGTCATCGAAATCAAAAACGGGTATCTGGCTCGAAGAGTTTAAGTCGTTCGCTGAATCGCCAATTCCGAATCGACAAAGTTTCGAATCAAAGTTTTTTTGGCACAGGTCAATAAAAGGTTGGGGGAAAGTGGCGAGCTGAAGTTGCCAAGTCGATCCGTCTGCTTTGCCAGAGTAGGGTGTGAGAAAAAGACGCTCATACTTTTTAAGCGACGCATAGTCGCTGTGAAGGTCGAAATAGTGCATAAAAACAAATAGATTTTCGGAATCAAATTCATTTATCCATTGGATCGCTCGGTCGGTGACTTGGCTGGTCGGAAATCGTTGTTCGGCGACATCCTGTACGTACAGGAAGTGCTGAAAGTTTCGCGTTAGCTGATAGTTCTTGGGAATCAACCAGGCAGTATTGACCGCCGCTGCCGTCTTCCAGCCATGACTTTCGAGCAGTCCCGCGAGAGTCGGCACCTCATCGGGCAGTCGTGTTGAGTCATCGATAACGCCGTGCTTCAGGGGATAGAGGCCCGTTAGAATCGATGCGTGCGCCGGGAGCGTCCAAGGAGAAGCTGAATTGGCATCTTCAAAAACGGTGCCCTCCAACGCAAAGAGATCGAGCATGGGTGATGTAAATCGGTGATGCCCATAGAGACTCAGGTGGTCGGCTCTGAGTGTGTCAATGGAGATGAGGACGATTAGTTTGGGCTTGGTTTCGGCGCGGTCGGCCACACCCGCCGCATGAGTAGGGACTGCCGAAGAAGGCGCTCTGCTGCGATCAATGTCGCATCCACCGGCCCAGAGCAGGGAGCAGCAAACGAACGAAAGAAATCGGACTAAGCGGATCGCAGGTTTAATTTCTGAGATCAAGTGAAGCACCATTTTCGTTCAGGGCACCCATTCAGGGCACGTATCCGAGAGCTCGAAGTCGTTCGAGTTCGTCGGCGTCGAGTTCAACCCGGTCTTCGGGTGCGGGACTTGGGTCGAAATCTGCGTACCGTGCCCGCATCTCTGCCGTAATTTCCGCGACGAGTGCAGGCTTCTTACTTGCTAGATTGTGGGCCTCTTGGGGATCGTTTTCGAGATCGTAGAGCGCCCAATCTTCATCTTTGGAGTTGAAGATGAGCTTGTACTGACCTCGCCGAAGGGAGCGATAGACTGGATAGATTCCCTCCATCATTAGTTCGTAAGTGAGTCCTCCGGATGCCTCGCCGTAGATTGGCCGATTGGTGAAAGCGGGGGGAGCCTCACCGCGGAGGAGAGGCGAGAGGTCATGCCCGTCGGTCGAAAGGCTGGTCTCCAAGTTGGCGAATGCCAGAAGGGTCGGGGCTATATCGACGAGAGAGACCGGAGTTTTGACTCGGAGCCCAGGGGGGACCCCGGGCCCTCGCATGATCATGGGGACATGGATGACCTCTTGGTACATCGTAAGAAAATGATCCATTCGCCCGTGATCCAGAAATTCCTCTCCATGGTCGGAAGTGATAACGATAAGTGACTCGTCGAGGATCCCGTTGGCTTTGAGAAGGGAGAAAAAACGCCCAAGTTCATTGTCGAGCTGGCGAATCCCGGCGTCATAGAGCTCTTCGATGTGGCGGAGATCCTTGTCATCGAAATGTATCTTTCCGACAGAGGAGTCAATCGCGAGATAGTTCTCTGGAGTGCCAATTCGGCACTTTTTCGGATCATAATTTTCATGGCACATCTCAACGTAGTCGTCTTCGAAACTGGCTCTTGCGAGCTGCCAGCCAGTTCCATCGGCGATACCGGTGTAGGGCGTCGCGAAGATTCTTTCGTATTGAGGCAGAGAGGCGTAGTCGCTGTGAACATCGTAGTAGTGAACAAAGAGAAATATTGGCCGCATTCCTGGTTCCAAAAGCCATTGCACGGCTTGATCGGTTATCCAGGAATTCGGCGCGCGCCGGTCTTGGGTGTCATCGACGAAAAGGTATTTTTCGAAATCTCGGGTCAGGCCGTACCGTTCCTTCGACAGCCACGCTGAATTGACTACAGCGGCGGTTTGGTAACCCGCGCTGGAGAGTGCCTGCGCGACCGTCGGGACCTCGGGCGGGAGAGCGGTGTCGAAGGTGAGCACCCGATGGCTGAGAGGATAGAGGCCCGTAAGAATTGAGGCGTGAGCGGGAAGGGTCCAGGGTGTTGTCGAACTTGCGTCCTCGAAGACGGTGCCCTGCGCCGCAAATGCATCGAGTACCGGCGAAGTCGGGCGGTCGTACCCATAGAGACCAAGGTGGTTTGCGCGTAGGGTGTCCAGGGAGATGAGAATGATAATCTCTGGCTGGTCGTCCCCAGGGTCTTTTCTCGGTATGGGACCGTCCGAGGGAGAGCAGCTACTCACTAGGATCGCGCCCAGGACCAACGCTGCGGATGCCCAGAAGGCCGCGAAGAAATTCTTCCGCATGGGGTCACTCTAGCTTCGGGCTCTCGGGGAGGAAAGACAGGACTGGGAGCCGGGGTACATTTTCCCATCGCGGATCCCCCCGGGAGAGCTAATATAGTGAGGCTTAACCGACCTCTGATGTTGGCGTCGCTCGTCATGAGTGGACTGGGCTCCAGCGGAATCGCTTTTTTTGAGGAATGCTCATTTCAGGCGTAACCGCAATTCAGTGTCGAACCGAGCCTCAGCTTTTTGACATGAATACGAATTAGAGAGGGATACACATGAAGCGGGTGACAACGATGTTTCGAGCCATGTTGCTGGTGTCTTCGGCGGCGAGTCTTCTTTTGGCTTGTGGTGAGGAAGCTCCCACTTCCCTCGAATCTTCGCAATCTGCCCCCGAGCCAGCGGCAGCGAAGACTGTGGATGAACCGACCCCCAGTTTGGGTTCGAGCGAGCCACCGAAAATGCCTCCGATTCCGCCGCCTTTGCGCAGCACGGTTGCGGCAGAGCTTGCTCATAAAATTGAGATGCCCGATTTCTATCCGTCCGACGCCCCTGTGTATCCCGATACTCCTCCGAGCAAAGTTTTCGTAAACGGTGATCGCGTCAATTTGATGTTTGGGACGAGCGATCCTGGTGCGGCTGTCGTGGACTTCATGACAGAGGAAATACGCAGGCTCGGATGGGACAATGCTGACGTCCAGCGGATGAGCAACGTCGTTTCGATCGAGGCGAGAAAAAATAGTCGTGACCTGACAATTGTCGTGACTGAAATCAATGCAGGCACGCCAGATCAAACGACCCTGATCGCAGTCTCAGTGACTGCCAACTAGCCGAAACAATGATGACGTGGGTTGAAGCCCTGCTACATAGGGTGGATTCTGGCGTTTCGCTGGGTGCATGGGTAGGCACTCTGATGTGTGCAGTCACAACCGGCTGTACCCCCAGCGATGGGGAGAAGGAACTCTTTTCTCCGCCTCGTGCGATTATTATCGTCTCTATCGATACGCTTCGTGCCGATCATCTCGGTCTCTACGAGTATGAACGGTTCACCTCGCCCGCTCTCGATGAGTTTGGCGCCCAGGGCGTCGTTTTCGAAGATGCCAGTTCGACTACTCCCTGGACTCTTCCCGCGCATGCCTCGATGCTCACCGGCCTCTTTCCTTTGAGCCATGGCGTGCTGAGTGCGAGCACAGCCCTATCGGAAGAAGTGGGCACTCTCGCTGGGTGGTTTTTTGAAGCCGGCTGGGATACCGCCGCGGTGGTCAACGCGATCTGGTTAAAGAGAGATAGCTATGGACTGACTCGAGATTTCGAAAAATATCTTTTCATTGAGGATGCGGACTACAGGCGCCGATCCCCATCTCGATGGGTTACCGATCAAGCCATCGAGTGGATTTCCGCGCAGGGGGAGCGCCCTCTTCTCCTGTTCGTTCACTACTACGACGTTCATGCCGACTACGCTTCTTTGCCAGAATATGAGCGCCTTCTAGTTTCTTCCTATGAGGGGCTAGCGGATGGCAGCGCTTGGCAGATCGAGAGGGCGAACTTCGCGGAAGCACACATCGCTTATTGCCTGGAAAAATCTGACCCTGCTCAGTGCGAATTCGGTAGTCGCGAAAAGCCTCGGAGAATTGATGTCGAGATGGAACGCGTGAAGTTCGACTCCGCGGATGTTGACCATCTTGAGCAACTCTACGACGCGGGCATTCGGCAGATGGATAGCGAGATATCCCGATTTTTGGGATTTTTAGAAAGCAGTAATCGCTCCCACGACAGCATCGTGATGATTACCTCTGATCACGGTGAGGAATTCATGGAGCACGGTCGGCTCGGACATTCGATCTCCACTCATCAGCAGAGCTTGCGGGTTCCGCTTCTCGTTCGAGGGCCTGGAGTACCGGCCGGAGTTAGAATCAGCACTCCCGTTTCCCTCGTCGATTTAGCACCGACGGTACTCTCGCTGGCTGGACTCAAAGCCTCTGCAAAGGTAGATGGGCTGGATATTTCAAGGCTCTGGCGCACCTTCGACTCGAGCCTATTTGACGACCGTTACCTCTATGGCGAAGCCAGTGAAGGCCTGCAGAAAGCCAAGGGGTTACCCGGCGTTTATCCGATATACAGGTCGGTTCGCCAAGGCCGATTCAAGCTTATCCAGCAGAGCGGGGTGGGCGCACCGAAGTACGAGCTTTTCGATCTTGGCCAGGACCCGGACGAGCAAAACGACGTCATGTCTGTGTATCCGCAGCGCGCGGCGACATTGATGACAGAACTCAAGCGGCGTCACTCTGTGCTTTCTGAGCCAAGGAACCAGGGCTCGGAGGTGGAACTCGACGAATCTGAACTCGAGCAACTCCGCGCCCTGGGATACGCACCCTGATGGCGAACTGGGCGTTGAAGCCCTAGTCGATGTACCCGAGTGCCCGAAGCTGATCGCGTGTTTCCGGGTCGCTGATTTCCACAGGCTGCGATGGCCTGGGGTCCTCTTGAGCGGCGTTCCAAGCCTCGAGCTGACTGAGTAGCCGGCTGCTTAGTTCGGGCTCAAGGACCGACAAATCATTGAGTTCTCCGGGGTCGGACTGCAGGTCATACACTTCGACTCGTCCGTCGTCGTACCAGATGAGTTTGTGCTGGAGCGTACGCAGCATTTTCATGCGGTGGTCGATGCTCGCAGGATCAAAATCGGGGAAATTTTCTCGCATCAGGTTGACGCCGTTGAGGGGACGTTCATTTTCGGCGATCACGAATTCGTGGGGCGACCGACTTGGGCTCAGGAGGCTCCTTGCGGCGATGTCGGGGTATTGAGGGGCCAGGCCACAGATATCGAGCACAGTGGGCACGATATCGACCAGACTGACCAACTCTTCGCTCTCGCTCCCGGCGGAAAAACTCGAGGGCAGGCGCATGATGAGTGGAACTCGCATTGTGGTTTCGTACATACTGAGAAGGTGGTCCACCATACCGTGCTCGCCCAAGTTCTCTCCGTGGTCCGAGGTGATGATCAGGAGAGTATTGTCGAGCATATTGAGCTCTCTCATGAACTCGACCATGCCGCCCACCAGTCCGTCAACCATGGCGACTTCCGCCGCATAAAGGTCTTGGAGCATCTCGAAATCCTCTGCCTTGAGAGAGTACTCACCACCCAGGTAGGCCCACATTCCCTTGATGGCGCGCAACTCGCGAGTTCGCTCGGGGGAGCGAGGTGCCGGCGAGATTTCGACGAGGGTCAGTGCATCGGGCGAGTAGGGCATATGGGCGCTATTGAGATTGAGGAAGAGGAAGAAGTTTTCCCCGCGCTCGTTCTGCTCGTTGAGCCATGCCTGGGCGCCCTCTATGCCTGCACTGTCCGTCGCATAGGCGTCGTGGGCTGTTGGGGCGGATTTCCAGGTCTCGATATACGTGTCGAAGCCTTGCCCAAAGCCTTGCTCCGAACCGATCCATGGGTTGCTCACGTAAGCCCGGGTCTTGTAGCCGGCGGCTCGCAGGTACTCCGCGAGTGTCATTGCTTCCTCGCCCAGCGCGTTGGTCTCCGAGGTGGCCTGATGGACTGCCGGGTATTCGCCGGTGAGAAGCGAAGCGTGGGCGGGCAAAGTCCAGAAATCCGTGGTGATGGCCTGATGGAAAAGGATGCCCTCGGACGCCACCAAGCTCAGAGACGGGCTGGTTGGCTTTGGGTAGCCGTATGCCGAGAGAATGTCGGCTCGGATCGTGTCGAGCACGATCAAGACGACGTTGGGCCGAGCCCGGGAGGGGGGGGCTTCGCGGGGCTCCCCGCAGGCTGTGAGGCCCCCCCACCCTAGGACGAAAAGGAGGAAGAGGAGAATGGCTTTCAAGCGCCAGTTGCTGGCGCTCAAAGCCCTGCCCCCCCTTCGGATATGCTCATCCTGGGTATTCGTCTGAGTAGGGACTGGTTCCCGGGCTTGTGCATTTGCAGCGAAGATCCCGGATCGAAGAGAGCCCCCGCACCAAGTACGGGGGCTCCGGAATCTCCAAGTGTGAAACCGTCACATCGATCAGGCTGAATCCTTCCTGATCCAGTGTGTCGGACTTCAGGGCACAGGTCGCTTGCTACTGCTGCTTTCTGCGCGCGCGGGTACGAAGCCCTGTCAGGGTGAGGAGTGCCGCCAGAGAAAGGCTCGCCAACCCGGGTTCGGGAACAAAAAATTCCCCACCGCCGACCAACGTTGCCGTTCCTGACTGACCGCCCGGCAGGCCGATCACATTGCCCGCTGCAGTAATTGAAATCCCGACGTTGAATGGTCCGTCTGTCGCATCCAACGGCACGTCGAAGACCAGGGTCGCGAGAACGCCACCGGAGGTAGTGCCTTGCCCCGCTGTGACCCCCGTGGGCTGGCTATAACCAGTCGCCAAGTCCGTCGCGAGGAAGTCCACATTGACTTGATCCATGACGCCCACCCAGAAGCTACAGCCTGTACCACCGCCCGGGTAACCACCACACGTGCTTGCCGCAGTGAGGAACACGCCGTTGCTCGGCTGACCCTTCGCCGCCGTGTTCTCGTTGAAGAGCGTGTAGCTTGCGGTGCTGGAAGCCCCTTGATCGTATATGAGTCTTCCGGAGGCGAAGGCATCAGTGAATACGACTCCGGTAGAAAGCAGTGTAACGCTCGTGTCCCCGTTGGTGTCTAGGGACACGGTAACGATCAACTGGTCACCGGGACTAAGGCTGCCCCCAACTGGAACATTGGAACCCATCGTAAGAGTAAGTGCCCCTGCGGAGGCGGCGCTGAAAGCGAGCAGTGCCGCAATGAGCAGGTTGGTCATGATGAGTCGCATCGACGAATTCCCCTTGTTCTGTAACCGCGCAAGGCGGCAAATTAGGTCAAATAACGGATTGGACTGGAAGGCACAGCGCTTAAGTCGGGCGGCCGACGGCTGATTGAGATTCACTCAGATTGTTCAGGCACCTTTGCTGTAGATCGAAACTCTTCCTCTCGTAACGCTTATCCTCGTAACGCTTATCCTCGCAACCTTATTCTTGCTTGGACTGTGCGATGTGCTCGTTGGCATCCGCCAACGAGATTGCGCCGTCTCCGTCGTAGTCGCAGGCTTCAAGGCTTGTCCCTGTTGCTACAGAGCTGTTGGCTGCGATGATTGCCTCAAGGTCTGCGTCATCCACAACGCCGTCTCCATTGCAGTCTCCTGCTGCGGCAAATGCAACCGGTGCAGTCATGATCAGCGCGGCGGCAGCCAGCAGAACGAGCAAGTGATGAATCATATAGACCTCAAGCGTTTCAGTGAAGCTGTTAGGTTACAGCAGCAGGCGCTAGAAACCATTCTTGGAGCGTTCATTTCGAGTCGAAGGGCGTGATTGTGTGGATTGACCTCCCCCACGCTCAACCGAAAACGACCGGGTCCTTGAGTCCGAATACCGGTGGCGGAGCAGCTCCCCTTTTCCCTAGGGGGCAGCGACGATCACCGTTTGTACGGCCGCGCGTACATCGAGATCGGGGTGCTGGGCGAGAGCCATGATCTTGGGAATGGTCGAGGGTCGGCCGATTTCCTTGAGGGATTGAATAGCGGCGACGACGACTTCGGGGTGTTCGCTCCCCAGGGCATTCACCAGGGGCGGGATCGCGGCTTCGGGACTGAAAACCGCGAGCTGGCGGGCACCCCAGACCTTGATCTCCACGGCAAGTCCCTCTTTTTCAAGGGCTTGCACGACCACGGCGATTTTTTCGCTCTCCTCGCCGGGCAGGGACTCAATGGTTTCTTTCGGCGCGACTTGGA